>CAZUCK010000098.1:0-4225 GCA_964619505.1 uncultured Fimbriimonas sp.
GGGAATTGTTGGACAGGGCCAAAACCGCCGGAGTGTTTGCCTACTTGGTCAAGCCCTTCAAGCCAAGTGATCTGCCGCCCGCCATCGAGGTTGCGCGGGGTCGTTATGAAGCCAATCTTCAACTCAATCGGGAGGTCAATACATTGGCGGAGAAGTTGGAAACCCGCAAGCTGCTTGACCGCGCCAAAGGCATTCTCATTGATGAGCAGAAAATCAGCGAAACTGAGGCTTATCGACGCATCCAACAGCAATCTATGAACATGCGCAAAACCATGCGCGAGGTGGCAGAGGCCATCATCATGGCAAAATCGGTTTAGGATGGAACGGAGCCTGAAGCACGCTTGGGCCGAGATCATCCAGGCAGAAGATTACGAGCAACACATGTCCAACGTTGGACAGGCTCAAGCCAATGCGGAGCTGGTGATGGACTTGCTGGAAGCTTCCCAACTCATTACTGGAGACCGTGTCTTATTCGCGGGGGCGGGTCCGGGCCAAATGTTCGACTTCGTCAGTCACGAGTTCTTGCTTCCGTATGAAGTGACGTTCACGGACATCAATGCGAGGTTCTTGGATCGCTTGAAACGCCGGGTAACGCAGGCCGGGCTTACGCGATTCACCGTTGAAATCGACGACATCGAAGCGACGCGATTGAAGGGTCCCTTTGCCGCAGCGGTGGTCGTGCTCGTACTGGAGCACGTCGATTGGCGGAGGGCGCTCGGCCAACTCGTTGCACTGAAATGCCGATGGCTCTTCCTGATCATTCAGCGCAATCCTGCGGAGATGGAAACGATGGTTGCTCCCAACCGAAAGTTGATTGGATCGTTGAAGGAGGCTTCGGAGGGCGAAAAACCAACCCTCCTAGAAGAAATTGAACTCACAGGTCATTTGGAATCCCTTGGATTTCGGCTGGAGAGGTCTCAAAACCGTGCGGTCCTGGACGGAAAACGATGTGTGGCTTGGTGTTCACGAACCAGAACTAGGACTGAGTCATTTGAGCCCCTGTCGGGCGCCGGCGGCGAGGTGTGCTCTTGATTCGGACGGTGTATGTCCCGTTTCATCCAGCCAGACTCGGCGAAACTGTCGCGGATCGCTAAACCCTGCTTCGGCCGCGATTTGACCAATCGTCAGTTCGGGATTCGACATGAGGTTTCTGGCATGCTCCAGGCGGATCGCGCTACGATAGGCGTGGACCGTTATGCCTGTTGACTCTCTGAAAGCGCGGGTGAGATTTCGCGGGCTCATGGAGGTCACTTTGGCCAGATGCTCGATGCTCGCTCGTTCGCCAGGGTGTGCGGTAAGCCAGTCTTGGACAACATGGACTCCGGGGTGCAGGTGAGTTCGGTGAGCAAGAAAGGCGCTCTCTTGCTTGTGCCTCGAGTCACGGCGCATGTAGACGACCATTTCGCGCGCCACTTGTGAGGCCATGAGGGGGCCGTAATCGCGCTCGACGATGGCGAGAGCCATATCGACTCCGGCCACGATGCCAGCGCTTGTCATGATCCGGCCGTCGGTGACGAAGAGGCTCTCTTGGCGCACGTCGGCCGAAGGGCACGCCTCCTGCAGTTCGGATACGCGTTTCCAATGGGTCGTGCATCTTCGACCGTTAAGAAGGCCCGCTTCGGCCAACGCAAACGCCCCCGTGCAAACGGAACATAGGATTGCTCCGGCCTGATAGCATTGTTTCAGCCACTGAATGATTGAGAGAGGGATGGTCCAATCATTCAAGGCAAACCCTGGCAGCAGCACCATTTCCCCGAGGCTGACTGGAGTAAAAGGTGCCAACCCATAGAGTTGTAACCCTTGCGCCGTCGAGGCCACTGGCGATGCCGAGCAGTGTTCAATGCGATAGCCGGCACCCAAGGAGTTTGCTTCGTGAAAGGCTTGAAGGGGACCGGCGAAGTCCAAGACCTCACATCCGTCAAAATACGCGAACACAACGCGCCGGTTCATTTTGCAGATTCCAACTCTTCAATGAGTTGAGCCGTGCTGATGATACGAGCAAATCGGTTCCGCAAGGCGTATTCAGTGCGCTCTCTAATTGCCTCGACGCCCAACTCTTCGCCGGGCACGTTTGGGTTTGGAATTGGAAACGTCATCGTGGCGTCGATGACGAAATCCACGGCATAGCCGAGATCCGAGGCAACCCGCGCATTGGTCTCGCAGCATTGCTCCATGGAGATTCCTGAGATCGCCACACGGCGAACGCCCTTTTCCAGCAGTAAGGCGGGGAGCGCGGTGCCAGTGAATCCATTTCTGGTGTCCTTCTCGAGGATTGGCTCGTTGGAGCGCGGTTTGATGAAGTCCATGAGGCGGAAATGTGGGCTGGTCCTAGCAAATCCCTCATCGCCATCGGTGTGCAGGAAGTAAATGATGGGTAGGCAGGCCGCTCGATGCGCTTCGATCAGAGACGACATCTTAGCTTCAAAGGCCAAGTTGTCCCTCCTTTCCCATCGAGAAGTGGCTTTGAACGAATCCTGCACGTCGATCACGAGTAGCGCAGATTGAGAAATCGGGACATTTTCTGATATTAACATTGCCGTTCCTATATGGCTAGATATTAGCTTTTAAGCCGCCGCTGATGTTCTTGGTAAGGGCAGGCTTTCAGACAAGTAACGGACATATCGGGCCAAAAAGGAAAAGCCAACGAATATCTGGTGTTCATGAGCCATCGTTCAGGGCCCATAGCGTGTAGTTGAAACCAATGACATCGATCCTGTGACGCGAAACGAACGACTTGAAAGCAACCTGCGATTGGCTCAAGATTCACCCATGGGCCAGATCCCTGGAGGTTGAAACAGGCGTGGCCGGCAGGTGAAGCAATGGGAATTACGTCTTTGAAGGGACTCTTTGCCCCAACTAAAGTTTCTTGTGGTTAGAAGGGCCGATGCAGCGGCCAACTGCGAGTTTTGCGCAGCGAACAGGCGAGAAATTCCGGAGCCCGCAACGAACCAGCCTCACGCGGCTTCAACTACAAGACATGCTTAGGTTCCCTGCGGGGCATTTCGACAAGCAAAACCATGTTCGGTTTGCTTCTTTGGACATCTTCAGTCATACCGTCAGACGGATCATCAAAAACGACAAACGCCGACAACACAAAAAAGTGCAATCTTTGGAGTGTAATTACCCGTTTTTCAATAAGTCGGCCGTGGGAGCACGTTCATCGTGGCGATAACCATTTCATCAGAAAAGACAACTTGTCCAGAAAGCCTGCCGGGCTTCGAGAGTGCCGGTACCGGTTGCATCGCTTCAAATTGCCATGCACAAGCACAATGTGCTCACGGCTACCGAATGTTGGGGCTCAGCTTTAGGGATGCACCGTTGTCTGTTCGAGGCAAGGTCAGCTTGAGTGGCGAGCGTTTGCGCAATTTGCTCGCGGATCTCAAAAGCCAGGGCGTGTTGGAATGTGCCGCTCTCTCAACCTGCAACCGAACTGAGATCTATTTTTTGGGTGGTGAGACGCACGCCGTTGAATTCGCCCTTTGCGAAGCTTGTGACGTTTGTTTGAAAGACATTCGCCCCTACCTTACGGAGCGCAAGGGCCTCTGCGTCGCATGCCACTTGTTCCGAGTCACGTCCGGTTTAGATTCCGCAGTGCTCGGTGAGACGGAGATCGTCGCTCAGGTAAAGGAGGCATGGCGGACGAGCGTCGAAATCGGCTCGGCGGGCCGGATGATTGATCTCTTATTCCAGCGAGGACTCGAAGTCAGCAAGCGCGTTCGGACGGAGACCGAGCTTTGCCGCAGCGTAACTTCCACGGGTTCCCTCGCTGTGCGAGAAGCCGAGAAGCGACACGGCGATCTCAAGAACCGCAAGATTCTCTTGGTCGGCGCAGGAAGAATCGCAGAACGGGTAGCGAAGGAACTTCACGGTGCCGGGGCTCAAAACGTCACGGTGGTGAACCGTACGGTTGAAAATGCCGCACTCGTGGCAAAGACTTGCGATGCCCAATATGAGGGGCTGGAACATCTCATTCCCCAATTAAAGGCGGCGGATGTGGCGTTCACGACCGTCTCTGGAACCGAGCCGCTGGTTTCAGCGGAACTGATGCAGGAGATTTCAAATTCTCGCGGCGGGTGTCCCATGACGATCATCGATCTCGGTGTCCCGGCCAATGTTGCGACAGACGTGGTTTTGGACGGCATCGAAGTGATCGACATCGACACGTTGTCGGAGATTGGGGCAGCCAAATTGGAACGAAGATCAGCGGCAATCCCGGACGCTGCGG
>CAZUCK010000098.1:4235-7131 GCA_964619505.1 uncultured Fimbriimonas sp.
TTCCGTCTTGCGCTCATCAAGAAAAGGCCGGGACGGACAATCGGAGCGTTGGTGGATCGCGTGGAATTGATTCGGAATCGCAATGTTGCCTCGGCAGTTGAACGCCACCCGGAGTTGAGCGGCGATGAAGTCAAGTTGCTCGATGAACTCAGTCGTCGAATTGTTAAGGGTCTCTTGGAAGCGCCCATAGCCGAGTTGAGTGGCGAACTGGCCAATGAAGGGCACCGACAGATGGTCGCCATGCTGTTCCACCTGGACGACGCTGACAATGACGAACATCTCGAATAGCTTGAAGTTAGGAACGCGAGGCAGCAAGCTCGCTATGGCCCAGGCTGAAAAAGCCAAAGCCACCCTCGAATCCACCCATCCAGGGCTTGAGGTGGAGATCGTTACGATCAAGACGTCCGGAGACCGCGGCGAAAGGGAACAGATTGGGGCGTTCGTGCATGAAATCCAGGTTGCAATCCTTGATGGGCGAGTCGACGTGGGCCTACATTGTTTGAAGGACGTGCCCGTCGAACAGGCGAACGGGCTCACCCTTGCCGCGCATTTGCGCCGCGAAGATCCTCGTGACGGATTCATTGCAAGGGTGGAGAGCCTGACGCAATTGCCAAAGGACTCCGTAGTTGGAACAGGCAGCGTGCGCCGAACTTCGCAACTGGCCAAGGTGCGTTCCGACTTGACCTTCAAGCCGCTAGTGGGCAACGTCGACACGCGGTTGCGCAAGCTGATGACTGGCGAATACGATGCAATCCTGCTTGCAGTCGCTGGATTGAAACGGCTCGGACTGCTTGACGCCTGGAAAGATTCAGAATACGCGTCGCTGTCTGTGACTCCTATGAACACCGACGAGATGTTGCCGGCACCAGGGCAGGCGGTGCTGGTTCTTGAAACGAGAGCCACCGATACGGACACCAAGGGTCTCGTCTCCTTTTTCGAACACAGCGAGACCCGTGCCTGTGCGACGGCGGAGAGAGCGTTTTTGAAGGCGTTCGGCGGCGGATGTTCGATGCCCATCGCGTCCCTTGGAATGATCGAGGGTGGGCAGATGAACCTCAGTGGGCTCATTGCTTCTCCGGATGGCGGCCGTGTGATCCGAAGCGTCGCCAGCGGTCCAGTCGATGATCCGTTGAGTGTTGCGAAGATCCTTGCAGATCGGCTGGTGGAGCAAGGTGCCTGGGATCTCCTTCAGTTGGTGGGTGCCACCCGATGAGTCGTGATCTGGAGGGCCTGCGGATACTCGTGACGCGGCCAAAGGACAGAGAGCGAGTCCTTGTCGATAACCTCAAAGTACTTGGGGCCGAGGTCGTTAAGATGCCAGCGATCACAATTTTGCCACTGGAGGACACGTCGGATCTGGACCGTGCCCTGGTGAATCTAGGTGAATTCGACTGGGTCGTCTTCACGAGCGTGAACGGTGTGGAGGCGGTCGCAAATCGAATGAAAGCACTGCGCATGGAGCTGGCTTCCCTTTCGGAAAGACATCTCGCGGTCATTGGTCCGAGCACGGCCGCCTCTCTGTCACATCATTTCAGAGCACCCGACCTCATGCCCACCGAGTTCATCGGCGAAGCGATCGCCGACGCTCTCGGTGACGTCGCAGGGCAAAGGTTTCTGTTGTTGCGAGCCGACATCGCCAGACCGAATCTTCAGGCGCTTCTTCGAGAGCGTGGCGCAATGGTGCTTGAAGTAGCTGCATACAGGATTCTTCCAGCGGTGGCTGACCTTCGGCCCGACGAGCCCACTCCGCATTACATAACGTTGACGAGCGCCGCTTCTGCAAGAGCTGTCGCAGACGCTTTGGAGCGGCTTGGAAAAGAGCATTGGTTACGAGAAAGCGCTCTTGTTTGCATTGGCCCCATCACGGCGGACGCTGTTCGTGCGATGGGCTACCCGGTTGCGGCCGTGGCGGAAGCGTACACCGCAGACGGTCTGTTGGACGCTTTGCTGCTCCACAAAAGAGGGAGGCACGCCCATGTCTGATCGATTGAGGCGACTGCGGAGAACGCCGGCCCTGCGAGAAATCTTTCGAGAAACGCGAACGTTGGCTTCCGACTTTATTTATCCGATTTTTGTCAGCGAGACCGCCACCGGACCAGAGCCGATTGATTCGATGCCCGGCCAGAATCGGTTGCCGGTCTCGCACCTTCCCAATCTGTTGTGTGAAGCGGAGAGCCTTGGAATTCGATCCGTGCTCTTCTTCGGACTGCCGGACAAGAAAGATGAGAGGGCTACATCGGCCTATAAACCGGATGGAGTGGTGCAGCAGGCGATTCGGGCGGCAAAGAAGACTTGCCCCGACATGGTCGTCATGACGGACGTATGTTTGTGCGCCTATACACCCCACGGCCACTGCGGGGTGGTCAAGGGCTCCGAGATCGACAACGACGAGACACTGGAGCTGCTGGCCAAGATGGCCGTTTCGCACGCGGAATCGGGCGCAGACATCGTTGGGCCGTCGTCCATGATGGATTGCCAAGTGGGTGCCCTCCGTGACGGGTTGGATGTGAACGGCTTCCAGCAAACAGCGATCATGGCGTACTCCGCCAAGTTCGCTTCTGCCTTTTACGGTCCCTTCCGCGAGGCGGCAGATTCATCTCCTTCATTCGGCGACCGTGCATCCTATCAACACGATCCCGCCAACGCGCGCCATGCCAAGCGGGAATTGCAGGCGGACATCGACGAAGGGGCGGACATTCTCATGGTCAAACCGGGGCTCGCCTACCTTGACGTGCTGTGTCGTGCGCGTGAGATGTGCGATCTGCCGCTTGCCGTTTACAACGTAAGCGGTGAGTATTCGATGCTCAAAGCGGCCGCAGAACGAGGCTGGCTTGAAGAACGACGAACCATTTTGGAAACGCTGACCGCATTTCGCCGGGCCGGCGCCGTGGGCGCA
>CAZUCK010000099.1:0-7053 GCA_964619505.1 uncultured Fimbriimonas sp.
AACTCCATTATACGGTGCCTACTGAGTAGGAAGCTCTTTCGACTCGAAAGGTTACCGCTCTAGTGAAGGAAATGGCGCACACCAGTAAGAACCATGGCGATGCCAAGCGAGTCCGCAGCATCGATGACCTCTTGGTCCTTCTTACTTCCTCCAGGTTGAACGATGGCAGCGACGCCTGCCTTGGCGGCCGTTTCGACACTGTCGGGAAATGGGAAGAACGCGTCGCTTGCCAAAGCCGCTCCAAGGGACCCTCCCCCGGCTTGCTCCAAAGCCAACCGAACCGACTGGACTCGGTTCATTTGGCCGGCTCCGACACCCAAAAGTCGAGATGATGACCCTACGACAATGGCGTTGGACTTAACGTGAGGAATGATTGCCCACAAGAACTTCATCGCGGCCATTTGATCTTGACTCGGCTCTTTGTCGGTTACGACCTTCCATGCATTTGAGGGGTCTTCATCAGTGTCTTGGACCAGAAGGCCCCCTCGGATTTTTTTGACCGGCTGTTCAACCCGCGAGAGTGGCACCGGCGCCGAAAGCAACCGAACATCCTGGCCCCATCCCGAACGCTCTTGAAAGATCTCCAAGGCACCGGCGGTGAAGGAGATGCCAATGACGACTTCCAGGAAATTGCCCTTTTCGGTCATTGCGTCGGCGGTTTCTTCGTCGACTTCACCGTGAAAGGCTGCGATTCCGCCGAAGGCAGACACCGGGTCGCTGAGTCGCGCCAGGCGATAACTCTCCCCTTGTGACTTGCCGATGGCTGCACCGCATGGGTTTCCGTGTTTGATGATTGCGCAGGCACCCCTCGGAAGATCACAGACCAGTTCCCATGCACCGTCGGCGTCGCCGAGGTTGTTGTAGCTGAGCTCCTTGCCCCATAGTTGCGTGGCCTGAGCAATGCCCCGACTGCCGAGAGGGTCGAGGTATAGGGCTGAGCGTTGATGCGGATTTTCACCGTAGCGCAGATGGGTGCTTCGTCGATAGCCGAGAGTCATCGTCTCACTGTAGGGAGTCTCACCTGATGCTTCCGTAAGGTATCGGGAAACCATCGAATCGTAAAAAGCGGTGTGCCGGAACGCCTTGGCGCTGAGCTTTAAACGCATCGCGCCGAGAGTCCCGTTGGAGGCCTGTTCCAGCACTTGGACATAATCCGCCGGATCGACAACGACCGTGACATTCACCCAGTTCTTTGCCGCGGCCCTGATCATGGCCGGGCCGCCAATATCAATCGATTCGATCGCATCTTCCAGCAAACACCCGGCGGTGACGGTTTTTTCAAACGCGTAGAGGTTGACGCAGAGCAATTCGATGGGGTCAATTCCAGCTTCAACCATGGCCGATCGATGCTCACGCAAACGGACATCTCCAAGCAGGCCCCCATGTACTTTTGGATGAAGCGTCTTCACTCGCCCATCCAGCATCTCAGGGAATCCGGTGAGCTCTTGGACTTCGGTGACCTGAAGGCCGGCGTCGCGCAGCGCCCTTGCCGTCCCACCCGTACTCACCAACTCATAGCCGATTTTGGAGAGGCCCTTGGCGAAATCGACGACACCGGTCTTATCGGTGACCGAAAGGAGCGCTCGCTTGCTCATCGGCCAGATCCCACATCGGTTCCGGTCGAAGAAGCGCCAGCGGTTCCAGTGGTGCCGCCTGCGGTCGTCGTCGGCGAAGTCGGCACTTCGACCTTTACTTTGATGGCCCTCCGCACAACGCGGCCCTTGTCATCGTAGGCACTCAGGGTGAAGGTGGTGGTTTTGGCGATCGTTACATCCATAGAAGTTTGCGAAGGATCCAAGTTGACGTCTTGTTGTCCGTCCGTGATGTCGGCGCTCTTGGCGTCGGTGATCGTCCAATTCAACTTCACCTTTCCGATCGCGGGGTCGACCGTGTTCGACGACGCTGTAAAGGACACAATGACTGCTTTGCTGGCGTCCGAAACCATCACCTTCAGCGCTCTTGTGACAGCCTTACCGGCTGCATTCTTAGCAACAAGCGTAAAGGTGAGGTTTCCCGCCTGGTTGCTCGTCAACTCGATTTCGCTTACGTTCAGATCAACCTTCTGCTGAGTTTCCGCGATGTACGCTTCGGTCACCCCTTCGTCGAATTGGTAGCTGACGCGAAAAGGCTGCCCGTTGACCGCTGTTGCGGGACCCTTGAAGCTTAGGATGTGGGGGTCGGGAACCGGCGGCGGTTCTTTGACGATCAGATCGATTTCTTCGCTATCGCTCTGCTTTGTATCCCGCTTCGAATAGGCCTCGATGTGAATTGTTCCGGCTCTCGTGGGAGTCAGGCTGTAACTCCCTTGCGGCTCGCCCGCGTCGACAACGATTTTGGAATCCGCGAGCACCCAGACGTTGTTGGCATTGTTCGCCTGCCAAGAAAGCTTCATCGGTTGACCGACGATTCCGTCTCGGGAGTCGGCGCGCAAGGTCAGGGTTGGGCGCTTCGGAATCAGATAGAACCAGAAGCCAACGATGACTGCAACGAGCACCAGGAAGAACAGGGTTCCTGGTGTCAGCAGGGGCCTTTGCTCAAGCTGCGCCTGGGCGGAAGCGACGACGGAAGGCGTTTCGATGCTTCGGGCGCTAACGGTGAACCCATAGAGACGGCTGGAGGCGAGCACTTTCGAACTGGTGCCGCTGATGTCGATTTCGACGGTTTTCTGTTGCCCGGGCCCGATCGTAACTTGCTCGTTTTCGAAGTCAAAGGCGCATGCTTCGTCGGGGTCGTTGCCGTAAAGTTGAAGCGTGTGCTCGGTGTTCCCGAGATTGATGATTGTCAGGTCAAACGTATCGCGCTTGATCATCGGAGTCACATGGCCCTTCTTGGGCGAGATCTCCATGCTCAGGTGGTGATAGGGCTTGATTTGGAGGACGCCTTGGAGTGATCGTTGCTCTCCGCTTACCAGCGACCTAATCGTGACGACGAACGGATAGTTTCCGGCGAGGCTTTCGCTGACTCTAGGTGGCTTGAAGAAGACCTTTTCGTCGATCGACTCCTTCCCTTCGACGGTGAAGATCGGCACTGGGATGGCGGTCCACTCAGGGTCAAGACCCTCGACGTGAATCTCGAATCGATCCTGATCATCGGCCTTGTTTGCGATGTCGACCGACAGGGGCACAGTTGCGCCGGCCTCAACGGCGATGAGGTCCGATAATAGCCGCGCGGAGAAACTCATCGGGTCAAAGTGTAGCAGACGGACGGGATTGCGTTCCGGCATCGACGATGCCCGCGCAATTGCCAGAATTTAGCTTGAACCCATTGGTTCTGGTGAAAACGCTGATAACCTAGAGCAGAACTTTAAGCACACGTTGAACCCGGTGGAAGCATGAAACCCATGAATCTCGACAGCTCAGAATTTAAGACCACGATGCGCGGATATGATCGGGCGCAGGTGGACGGAATGCTTGCGAAAGCCTCCGACGAATTGGCGACCCAGCTTTCGCGCCTTGAAGCCGCCGAGGCATTGATTGCGAAGATGAGGGCCGAAATTGAAGGTTACAAGGGGCAAGAGTCCGCGGTAAAGGAAGCCCTGCTCATCGCTTCGCGAGCCGCTGAAGAGACGCGCGAAAAGGCCCAGACGGAAGCCGAAGCCATTGTGCAGCATGCCAAGCAGCGGGCCGATACGATTGCACGAGAAGCCAAGACAGCGTTGGCCGATGTGCGGTTCGAGATCGAGCGGCTGCGGATAGACAAGCAGAAGTTCATCAATGGGTTCCGTGGGCTCTTGGAAGGTCATTTGCGCGAACTGGCCGAAGCCAATCGGGGCTTGGCCGTCGTCGACGGAAGCGCTCAGGCAGATCAATCTGAGCAAACCGATGCCGCGCAAGCCTGAAGACCAGAGCGAACTCGTTGTCAAGGTCACGCCTCGATCGAGCCGAAACCGGCTCGAAATTACCGGTCCTACAACCATGAGTTTGTGGACGACGGCCCAGCCGACCGATGGTCAAGCAAACGTCGCCGCATGCGAGATGGTTGCAAAGGCTGCGGGCGTTCCAAAGTCCTCCGTCGGCGTCATCTCTGGTCATTCGTCACGAAACAAGCGAATTCGTGTCGAAGGTCTCTCGCAAACGGAGTTGATGCGACGCCTGGGAATTTCACCCTAGTGGCGCAACCCGTGGGGTTATGCGTCGTAAGCTGAAGGTATGTCGGAAAGAAAGCGACTCACCGGTTTGACAGCGGAGGCGTTCGTCTCCGACGCCGATCATTGGGCATTGGACAAGTTGCAGAAGGTTCCGCTGCTGCCCCAAGTGATTTCGAAATTCTATGAACATGGCTTGGACCGATGGCTGTATTGCATGAACATGTCCATGTCGGTCCGGTGCGGTCCCAACCAGTACAAGACTCTGCACAAGATCCTGCGGGAATCGTGCGAGGTTCTGGATATGCCTGAGCCGGAACTGTACATTTCGAACAACCCTTTTCCGAACGCATACACGAGCGGTGTTGAGCGGCCCTACATCACATTGCGATCGTCCATCGTGGAGACTTTGACCGACGAGCAACTTTATCACCTCATGGGCCATGAACTGGGTCACATAAAGGCAAAGCACGTGCTCTATATGAGCGTGGCTGAGGTGCTGTACCCTCTGCTCCAGATGCTTGGTCGGCAGACTTTGGGGCTCGGCGATGCAGCATCCGTTGCCCTTTACCTAGCCTATTTCGAGTGGTATCGACAGGCGGAGATCTCCGCAGACCGCGCCGGGTTGTTGGTGGCGCAGTCGTTGGATCTATCGATCGATGCGAACATCGCGTTGACGGCGGGACCAAACCGACTGTCGGGGGAGATGAACCGCGATGCGTTTATGGAGCAGGCTCGGGCCTATCAGGACATGAGCGGATTGGATGCAGTTGGCAAGGTCATCATCTTCCTCTTGATGTCGCATCGGTTCACTCACCCGATGCCAGTACACCGTACGCAGATGCTGGAGCGATGGGTTCAAGCAGGCGATTACGACCGGATCATGTCGGGAGACTATGCCCGACCGACAGCGGCGGTGTAAGTGTCTTGGCCCGAGACGGTTGAATCTCCGTTAACCTTGCCTAGACGTTAACAGTTGCCTCGCCTACGGGCAGCCAACGGGTGGCCACCAAAGATACGGCGGCGATTCCGACCCCGACCCAGAAAGGCAGTTGGTAGTTCTGGTAGTGCTGCCAAAGCAATGTGCCCCCGATGGGGACGGTGACGGCCGCAATGTGATTCATAGTGACCCCCATGGCAAGGCACGGCGACAGCTCGCCGGGGCGAGCGATTCGGTTTAGGTAGGTCGTGAAACCCACTCCGAAGGAGAATAGGACGTTGTCGATGAGAAACAGGGCGTAGAGGGCACCGACGTTCTGAAAGATGGCGTATCCCATAAAGACGAGGATGAGGCTGACCGAATAGAACGTCAGCGGACGCCGTTCACCCAAGCGATCGATGACCCGTCCGATGGCTGGGGCCGTCGCTGCAATCATGATCGAGTTGATGAATTGGAGCAGGAGCATGCCTTGAACGGGCACGTGGTACTGCAGGATCAATGCGAAGGAAGCGAAGATCGAGAAGATTTGCCTTCTGCAGCCTTCCAGGAAGATCAGCAAGTAATAGAGTGCGTATTCCTTCCGCAGGACGATTCGGGACCGCTCACCGCCTCCGGCGTGCGCCGAGAGCATCCAGCACATCACCGCGCTGGCGAGGATCGATATCCCACCAACCGCAAAATAGATTTTGTAGGGCAAGCCTTTGATCAACGATGAAGCAGACCAGGAGAGGGCGAGCCCCAAGATCGTGGCAGTGGCACCCACGCCGGCCATTCGCCCAAGATGGCGCCCCCCTTCTTTGCCCTTTGAGAGAGCCAGCGTTATGGCGCTGGAGACGGTCGAGTATAGGTGAAAGCCGACTGACCAAAACACGGTGATGGCGACCAGGCCAGCGTAGTTGGGCACATAACCCGTGAGGCCAATTCCGACGGCGGTTATGGCGAGACCGAGGGCGGCGACGTGGGCTTCGGCGAGCATCACAAGCGTACCGGCAGTAAGGGCGGCAAGCAAACCGGGAAGTTCACGGATGGACTCGAGGCCTCCGAGGCCGACAGGGCCGCTATGGAAAACGTCGCGAAGATAGTTTTGAAAGACGCCACTGTAAATGGTGAATCCAAAGGAGAAGAGAAAGGTGAGAGCGGTGAACAGTCGCCAATCCCTTTTCAGAGACTCAATCTGCTCCAAGGGCTCTTCAGAGGTCGCTTGCATGGACCTTGACACTACCCGCGGCGGAAGTAGACTCGTTCCATGTCTCGAATGGCGGTCGTTTTCCTGGTTGGCACGGTGCTCGTCGCAGGTTGCAGCAATCGGGTGGAATTACCCCTCTATGGCAAGTGGGAGGGTGCTTATGACGCTGCGAGGCCCGGGGTCGACCTGAAAGGCTACCTACAGCTTTATGCAACCAATCACAAGTTCAAGATGCGCATCGGGAATTACGGCCAGACTCTGGACACGCTTGGCAACTGGAACTTGCGGGGGCGACAGGTGCTTCTGAAGTTCACGGAAATAAATTTTGAGGGAGTCTCGAAAGATCAAGCTGAGGCCCGCAAGCTCGTGTACCTGCCGCCTTCCGACGTACGCACAGCCTACGGCCACGAACTGGTGCTGAATCTGTCGAGCGACAGCAAGACCCTGACGGGCCTGCCGATGGGTCTTGGCGGGTTGACTGGTCATCATGTGTTTCAAAAGGCGATCACAAGCAGTTACGTAAGATGAATGGTAAGGACGGGCCCTGAGGTTGAGCCCCAGAGGTAAGATTTCAGCTTAGAAAAGGGTCGTTTCCAAGGTTTCTCATGGATAAACTCAAAGTCCTGATCGCAGATGACGATCCGATCATTCGGCTCGATCTCAAGCAGATGCTGGAGAACCTCGAATATGAGGTTGTCGCGGAGGCGGGAGACGGAAAGCAAGCTGTTGAACTTGCCCGGGCATCGAAGCCGGACGTCTGCATTCTGGACGTGAAGATGCCCGTGATGGATGGAATCGAGGCTGTCGGGATCATCAGCGACGAGGGCATTGCGCCGACTATTC
>CAZUCK010000100.1:0-7032 GCA_964619505.1 uncultured Fimbriimonas sp.
GAACCCACGACCCACGGCTTAAAAGGCCGATGCTCTACCGCTGAGCTACCGGCTCACGACCAAGGGTCAATACTACCCGGCAAGGCGAGGTGCTCCCCGCGATAGCTCGCAGGAGCAAGCTTAGAGCAGGTTACGTCTCCCGTGAACCCTCTTTGGGACGGTTTTCTGGCAATTCTTAGAATCGGCTAATTCCTTTTAGTTTAATTATTACAAAACTGAGGATTTGGAGCGGTCCTGCCAACATAAACATGAAAGGCTCTCTGGGAAAAATGCTTACACAGTCCGAAGTGTTTATGGCTAGGCAACCGATCTACGATCGTTCGCAGGTGCTTGCCGCGTATGAGATCTTGTACCGCGCTGACGTCATGACCGATGCTGGGGCGATCGGGACCGAAGAGTCCGCACAGTCCCTGGTAACAAGCCTCGTGGACATTGGACTCAATCGACTTGCCGGGGATGTCAAAGCTTTCATCAATGTCGATCAAAATCTGCTCCTGAGCGGGGCTCTGGAGATCCTTCCCAAAGACCGCGTGGTGCTTGAACTGCTGGAAACCCTTGAGGCAACGCCGGAAAACCTCAGTGCCGTCAAGCTGCTTAGGGCAGAAGGTTTCTCGTTTGCTCTCGATGATTTCGTCGCAAATTTGAACACCAGAGCCTTCGTTCCCTACTCAAGCATCCTCAAGTTTGACGTCGTGGCTCACGGCAACCGACTTGCCGACGAGGTTCGTCATGCACAGCGCACCGGAGTCATGCTGCTCGCCGAAAAGGTCGAGACAGCTTCGCAGTTCGAGCGCTGCAAAGGATTTGGCTTCGAACTCTATCAGGGATACTATTTCTCGCGCCCGGAAATCGTCAAGGGGCGATCCATTCCCCCGAACAAGCTTGCCGTCCTGGACATTGTCTCAAAGCTCCACAACCCAGATTTGAACCTGGTCGAACTCGAGGACCTCATCACGGCCGAGCTTGCGTTAGCCCACCGACTCTTGCGAATGGTCAAGAGCGCTTATTTAGGCATCCATTGCAACGTAACATCCATTCGACAGGCGATCATGTTTCTGGGCCTGAACACAGTTGCCACGCTCGCGACGCTGCTCGCGATGAGCGCCTCGTCCTCAAAGCCAAAGGAGCTCATGATTACGGCGTTTGTCCGGGCCCGAATGTGCGAGCTGCTCGCGAGAGTGCCGAAACTCGAGAGCACGGACTGTTACTTCACTGTGGGGCTGCTTTCTGTCATCGATGCACTCCTTGACGCGCCCATGGCCGATCTCGTTGCCCAGCTTCCCCTGAGTCCAGAGATGAACGCAGCTTTGATCGGAGATGACACCTCAAGTGACCTTGCGTGCACCTTGCACACCGTCTTGGCTTTTGAAGATGGCCGTTGGGACTCGTTCACGAGCGGGCATACCCTGGGCGAGGTGAGCCTTGCCTACCGCGAAGCCGTCAGTTGGGCGGCTCAACGACGAGGCGTCCTCGAACAATCAGCGGCGGCCTGACTAAGCGACGGAAAGGTAAAGTCCTTTCATGCCCGATGAGCCGTTGACCTACGCCGCTTCCGGAGTCGACATCGATGAATCGCAACGCGCTTTACGCGCCGTCGTCGGCGGCATCCAATCCACCCACGGCGATCAGGTGATCGGCGGTGTTGGAGGCTTCGGCGGTCTGTTTCGCGCCAATTTCCCCGACATGGGTGAACCCGTGCTTGTCAGCAGCATCGACGGCGTGGGCACCAAGACCCGTGTCGCCGCCATGGTCGGGCGCCATGAAGATTTGGGGCGCGACATCGTCAACCACTGCGTGAACGACATCCTCTGCCAAGGCGCCAGACCGCTCTTCTTCATGGACTACTATGGCTGCTCCAGGCTTCAGGGGCTGATGTTTGAGGAAGTGCTGCGTGGAATGGTGAGTGCATGCGTTGAAGCGGGCGCCGCCCTGATCGGTGGCGAGACGGCGGAGATGCCCGGCGTCTACGTCGAAGACGAGATCGACATCGTGGGCGCAATCGTGGGCGTCGTTGATCGCGAGCGGAAACTGCCGCGAGGCAAGATTCAGCCCGGTGACGCCGTCATCGGCATCCAAAGCGACGGACTTCACACCAACGGCTTTTCTCTTGCCCGTCGCGCCTTGTTCGACGTCGGCGGTTTGTCGGTCAGGGACGAGGTCCCGGGCCTTGGGGGCACTATCGGCGAGGAATTGATGCGCCCACATCGCAGCTACCTGCGAGCTGTCTACCCGTTGCTTCAGGAATCGGACGCCATCCATGCCATTGCCCACATCACCGGCGGCGGACTCTATGACAACATGCCACGTGTGATGCCATCCGACACGAAGGCCGTGTTGGAGCGCCGCTCATGGACCCCGCTGCCAATCTTTAAGCTGATTCAGTCGACCGCCAACATTCCGGATCAGGAGATGTACCGAACGTTCAACATGGGCGTGGGCATGGTGCTTTTCGTCGAGCGAGACGCAGCCCACGGCATCGTGCAAAAACTCCACTTGGCCGGCGAGTCCGCCGCGATCATCGGCGAAATTCAAAAGGGCGCCCACGACGTTCAGATCTTGTAGCGAATTGACTCCGAACAAAGAGTTCACGAACACTCCCACAACTATCGCACTTGCCGCATGTCATCCATGGGTTGATCTGCCGACCCCGCTTGTGCGACACAACTGGGAAGCCCGTCGGCGTGACCATCAAGACGTTCAGGAAGGCCTCATCGCAGTACGACATTGATTGTGCCGTCCGCTTCCATCACCCCGAACCGGATGTCGTCGATTCTCGTCCGCTCACGTTCGCGGAGACCCTCCATGACGTCGTCCTCCGTCAGGCCCAGCCTCTCCAAATTCGGCTTTACCAAATGGCCGTTATGGACGATCAAAACGGGTCCGGCAACAACCAGATGACGGAACCGCCGGGACTTAGCAAACAAGATAGCCAGCCCACGATTCACCACAAGAAGGGATGCTGCACTGATGAGTCCGGCGCGCAGGCTGTTGTCTCCGTGAATCATTGCCGTCTCCACGCAACTGCCAAGCAGAATCACCACAAGCAGGTCAATGGAAGTGAGTTGCCCCAACTGCCGCCTCCCGAAAACCCTCAACATAACCACCAAGAACAGGTAGATGACGAGCGTGTTGACGACTACTGGAAAGTAGTTTGGCATCTTGATTCCCGCATTGGAAGCAACCCTAATATGGCTGAATCCCAAGACTCATGCCCCCTTAACCCGACACGAAGTCTGATATATTCACACCCTGGTCGCACCTATGAACCCACACTTCATCAGCAAGGTATTCGATGGGCCCACCGCAGCCGGCGGTGTGATCATCGTCGGCAAGACAGCCATCGTGTACTTATTCCTCGTGGCGGCTCTAAGGTTGCTCGGTAAGCGCGAGCTCGGTCAGATGAACATTTACGACCTCGTGCTGATCGTGGTGCTTGGCAATGCCGTACAGAACGCGATGATGAACAACGACAACACGCTTGGCGGTGGCGTCCTTGCCGCCACGACGCTGCTGGTGGCCAATCGTATGTTCAACGCCCTCGTCCGGCGGTCGAAAAAGGTCGAGCACCTCATGGTGGGCGAGCCTCGAATGATCCTCAACCACGGCGAGCCCCTTCACGACGCCATGGCCCGGGAAGGCGTGACCCTGGAGCAGCTGCAGGCCGCCCTCCGAGAGCACGGCATCGACAAGTTCAAGGACGCCCAGATGGCGATCCTTGAAGTGGATGGAACGATCAGCGTCGTCCCATGCGAGGCAGGAGTCTTCCGTTCTCGACGGCACTATCGCGCGCTGAGGTTGCCCTGATGCCACCCATCACCGCTCCGGAACTCCTCATTCTGGCGTGCAAAACGACCGTGATCATGACGGTTTTGTTCATCGCATTTCGTTTACTGGGAAAGAGACAGGTTGCTCAGATGAACCTCTACGACTTGGCCATGGTTATGGCCGTCTCCAACGGGGTGCAGAACGCGATCACGAGCGGCAAAGGGAATTTGGCCGTCGGACTCGTCACCTCGACGACGGTCATTCTGATCGCTTGGTCGGCGACTCGTTTGTTCATGCATGCGCCGGCCCTGGAAGAGCGTTGCATCGGTTCCCCGTCGGTCATCCTGAACAACGGGAGGATTTTGAAAGATCGCCTTCGTAGCCAACGCATTTCAAGGGACGAGTTGGAAGCGGCCCTGCGGGCGCACGGCCTCACTTCCGCGTCCGAGGCGAAGATGGCCGTGCTCGAGGTGGACGGTTCCATCAGCGTCATCCCAAGGGATCAGAAGTCGCCCGGGGCCTGAATGGCGGGCAACATCACTCGCGGGTAACCTTTGCCAAGCCATTGGGAGAGTTTTATGGACGATATCGTTAAGCTTCTTGGACCCGACGCCGACAGCCTCTTAAAACACGAGTGCAAAACCATCACCAAGGACCATCTGCACCTGCCGGGACCCGATTTCGTGGATCGAATCTACAGCCATACTGACCGAAACATCCGAACTCTGGTCTCGTTGCAAAAGATGTTCGACCACGGCCGTCTGGGCGGCACGGGGTACATGAGCATCCTCCCCGTCGACCAAGGGATCGAACACAGCGCGGGCGCGAGTTTCGCCAAAAACCCCGAGTACTTCGATCCGGAGAACATCGTCAAGCTCGCCATCGAAGGGGGCTGCAATGCGGTCGCGTCGACTCTGGGCGTCCTAGGTGCTTGCAGCCGCAAGTACGCGCATAAAATTCCTTTCATCGTGAAGCTCAACCACAACGAGCTCCTAACCTATCCCAACAAGTTCGATCAGGTCATGTTCGGGCAAGCAGAGCAGGCCTGGGATATGGGCGCAGTCGCCGTCGGGGCGACGATCTACTTCGGCTCGGAAGAGTCCACGCGTCAACTCGTAGAAGTCAGCCAGGCCTTCGCACATGCGCACGAATTGGGTATGGCTACCATCCTATGGTGCTACCTTCGAAACTCAGCGTTCAAGAAGGACAAGGATTACGCGCTTTCGGCAGACCTCACGGGGCAAGCGAACCATCTTGGGGTCACCATTGAGGCTGACATCATCAAGCAGAAACTGCCTGAAAACAACGGGGGCTACAAAGTGCTCAAGGGGGAATCCGGGGACTACGGCAAGACAGACGAGCGTGTTTACACGAAGCTGACCACGGATAACCCCATCGACCTGACCCGCTACCAAGTCGCCAATTGCTACATGGGCAGAGCGGGACTCATCAACAGTGGCGGCGCCTCGGGTGCCAACGACTTCGCAGAGGCAGTGCGCACCGCTGTCATCAACAAGCGGGCAGGCGGCACGGGCCTAATCAGCGGGCGCAAGGCTTTTCAGCGCCCGATGAACGAGGGGGTGGAACTGTTGAACCAAATTCAAAACGTGTATCTGGAGTCGCGAATCACGGTCGCCTAGGTTGGATCTGAAATGCAATATGAATTCGGAATGGTTGGACTGGGAACGATGGGGCGAAACTTGTTGCTCAACATGGCCGACCATGGCGCAGCCGTGGCCGGGTTGGATACCGACGCAACGAAGGTGTCCGCTCTCCACAGCGAGGGCGCAGGAAAGCCCGTAAAAGGCTTTACGGACGGCAAGGAGTTTGTAGCTTCCCTCCGCAAACCTCGTGCGATCATGATGTTGGTTCCCGCAGGAGGACCGGTGGATTCGGTGATTTCCAGCCTTTCTCCATTTCTAGAGGATGGCGACCTTCTGATCGACGGCGGGAATTCCTATTTCAAAGACACCGACCGCCGGTACAAGGACCTTGCCGACAAGAACATCGGATTCATCGGCATCGGGGTCAGCGGCGGCGAGAGCGGCGCCAGGCACGGTCCGAGCATGATGGCGGGCGGCTCCCCGG
Source organism: uncultured Fimbriimonas sp. (assembly GCA_964619505.1). GTDB lineage: Bacteria > Armatimonadota > Fimbriimonadia > Fimbriimonadales > Fimbriimonadaceae > JBBQMJ01. The sequence continues at coordinate 5,854 of CAZUCK010000100.1, forward strand.
AAAGCTATGCGCGGGTGAAGTCGCTGCTGGAATCGGTGGCCGCCAAAGCGGATGGCGAGCCCTGCGTGGAGCTCTTGGGTCACGGCGCCGCGGGCCATTACGTGAAGATGGTCCACAACGGCATCGAGTACGGACTCATGCAAATTATCGCCGAGGTCTACGATCTGTTGCATCGTGGAGCGGGGCGCTCAAATGACGATATTGCCGACCTGTTCGAAAAGTGGAACGCCTCGCCCATAGGTGGCTTCTTGATTCAAATTACGGCCGAGGTTTTGCGATTCAAGGAGGATGGCTCGTCGCTGGTCGATAAGATTCAAGATGCGGCCCGTCAGAAAGGGACCGGAAAGTGGACATCACAGGATGCGATGGATCTCCACGTACCGATTCCGACCGTTGACGCAGCCGTATCCGCTCGAGATTTGTCGACCATGAAAGACGAACGAATCGCCGTTGCCAACGCGCTCGGTTCCTCCACCAAACCCGTCCCTGACGAAAAGCTGGACGAAGCCCTTTCCGCCGCCATGCGCTCCGCCGTTGTGCTGACGTACGCCCAAGGATTTGAGCAACTTCGGGTCGCCTCCGGGATCTATGATTTCGGCGTGAACATTGCCGATGTGGCATCCGTTTGGCGAGCGGGATGCATCATCCGCTCACACCTGCTCGGCGAATTCACGAGGGCATTCCGAGGAACCCAGGGCTTGGGCAACATCTTGTTGGACCCTGCGCTTGGCAAGATGGCCATGGAGGGACGACAGGCAATGTGTGAAGTCATCGGTTGCGCCATGACAAGCGGGATTCCCGTGCCTTCTTTGATGGCGTCTCTCGCCTATCTGGATGGTTACGGCAGTGCCCGCCTACCGGCGAACCTGATCCAAGCGTTAAGGGACTACTTCGGAGCTCACACTTACGAGCGAATCGACAGGCAAGGCACCTTCCATACCGAATGGGGAGGCTGACTCTCAGTGTGTGCTGTCACGCGCACTCGAAACGACCCGCGCTCTATGAGTCGCATTCATTCGGCATTGGCCCTCTTTCATGCACTTCTGTCTGTGTGTCGCGTCTCAGCCTGACCGTTCTGGAAATGTTTCAGGACCACTAAGCTTAGTTGGCCGATTCGGCTTCGCTCTTTCGATGGACCTCCCTTTTCGGTCACTTTCTTGACCGTGTGCAAAAAGGTCA
>CAZUCK010000101.1:0-3486 GCA_964619505.1 uncultured Fimbriimonas sp.
TGATGGACTTGCCCGAAGCCCCAAAGGGCGAATTGCCCGATCCTCGAACAAGGTTTGTGGGTTGCCGATTTGCCAGTCGATGCCCATCGGCGCAGGATCAGTGTCGCAATGTGGACCCATCATTGACCATCGAAGATGAGCGGGTGTTTTACTGTCACTTTCCGGTCCGTGATGGAGCGAACAGTGAAGCCGCAATGGCAATGGAGCCGTAGCCAGCGCCATGATTGCCCCATCGAGGACCAATTTTTGGGTTTGAATTGATTGTCGATCCTTTGTTCGAAGCGCCTTAGCGTACGAGCGGTTCGCCCCTGCGGCATTTCTAAGCCACAGTCCGTCTTCTAAGGCAGTGGTGCTCACTCTGCTTTGCCTCGTAGTCAAACTTGGTGCTCACGCCCAAGGCCCACCAGGACCCACGGTAAATGCCGCCGCCTCGTGGTCAGTAGTGCAGGAAATCACACGCGGTGATGGCATTACGGTGGCGAGCGGAGATACTGTCACCTTTGAGTTTCGAGCGAAACTTGCATCTGGGAAAATCGTGGCAAACACAGTTGCAAGGGGGCTCGCCTACACGCTCAAGGCGGATCAGAACGGCGACGCCCTGGCAAGCGCATTGGTGGGAATGCATGAGACCGGAGAGCGAGAAATCACGCTCACCTATGCATTCCCAGGCGTCCCAGGCATCGTTCCTGCAGGTGAACCGATGCTGATTTGGTTGAAGATCGATACGGTTACGCCTGAGCACATCTCGCAGAAGTGAGGCTAGAGAGTCTCACCGGTGGACGAAGTTCGTCCGGGCCCGGCAATTGGGCAGCAAAGGACACGTGCGAACATGGCTGCCTGCCGACGTAAGCGTGGAATGAGCCCAAGAGTGGCGATCGACATGAGAAGCCAGAGAGTCAGTCTGAATGCGGCTCCAAGTCGATCCAATACAACGCACGCCACGCTTTGCATTCGCCCGTGATGAAGCTCGAAATACAGTTCCTTCCCACGGTTGTAACGTGCGACCGATTTCCACGGCTCGGATGCGCTGCTTGAACCCAAATCGTGAACAAAATGAGCATGGGGGACATAGAAGATTTGACCCAATTTCGATAGGCGCTTGCAAAGATCGGTGTCTTCACAGTAGAGAAAGTACCGCTCATCGAACCTGGCCACCGGAAGCATCATCAGGCAGGCACCCATAACTTGCGCAACTCGAGTCGTGTGGTCGAGTCTCCAACTGTTCCAATAGGGGCTGAAGAGTCTGGAGTGGGGGAAAACCTTCTCAAAGAGGCTCTGCTCGCAAAAAACGGCCCAGAGAGTCAACTCGTTTGCCGAGGACAACTGCAGTGTGCCGTCCGGATTCAATAGCCGGCCCCCCGCTGCGATGGCGCTTGTGTCGCAAAAAACCGCCGCAAGTCGGGAGATCGCTCCCGGCTGGGCGTAAGCATCGCTGTTCAGCAGAAGCACCAGCTCGCCGCCCGATTCAAGAAGACCCTGGTTGTTAGCGGCTCCGAACCCCTTATTGTCAGCGTTGGCAATCAGCTTCACACGCGGAAATTCGGTCCGCACCATCTCCACTGATCCGTCCGTAGAGGCATTGTCAACAACGATGATTTCGTGCTCAGGCTCTATGGCCGAGAGGCACTTGCGAAGCTTGTCGCATGTGTTGTAACTCACGACGACGACGGTGACTAAGGGACGGCTCATCAAAAACGCTCATGCTACAATACTTGACTTCATGGCCAACGACATCCAGCTGAGCGAAGAAGGATTTCAGAAGCTCAAAGAAGAGCTCCTAGAACTCAAAGGTCCCACCAGAATGCGCGTGGCTGAAGCCATACGTGAGGCCAAAGCCCATGGGGACCTAAAGGAGAACGCCGCCTACCATGAAGCCAAGCTCAATCAGTCGCGCCTTGAGAGCCGCATTGCCGAGCTGGAGAAGCTGGTTCAGCTGGCCAAAATTATCAAACCGAACAACAATGGGGGAGCCCAATTTGGGTCGACGGTCGCCCTGCTCGAGCTTGAATACGATGAGGAGTTCACGATAAAACTCGTGGGCGCCTACGAGTCAGATCCGTCAAAGGACCTGATTTCCATCGGTGCTCCGCTGGGCGAAGCGCTTTTGGGAAGGGCGGTAGGAGACGAGATCACCGTGACGGCCCCGGGCGGAGTTCAGAAATACCGCATTATGCGGATCGAGTGAGATGGAAAGAGACACCCTGATTGCATCCGCACTTGCGATTGGGATCGTACTGTCGAGCCTGCAGGGGTGCTCTGCCAGCGAAGGAACACAAAAGGTAGCCCCGCGAGAGACAACGGTGCCCCCTAGATTTTCGAAGGACGTCAAACCCATCGACAATCTGGATCAGTCGGCCCTGTTTCTCGCCCACATCAACCTCAACAATAAATACACGATCCTTAACCTGGGCAACAAACTATACGTCAACGACGATGTGGATCGCGCCATCGAAGTCTTCGGCCCGCCTCCCAAAGCCTACGACGTCACCGAGTTACCGCCAGGCTGGAAGGACCAAGGTTTTAAAGCGGCTGGCTGGGAGACGTCCGATGAGGGATTCGGGGCGATCTTACAAAAGGATCGCGTTGCCCTTGCCATGTTCACCGCAGATCACGTGAGCGACAAGCTCTTTGATCGGCTCGTCAGCGACTACAACGACGAGTTGGGCCGCAAGTCGATCTCCGTCATCGACAAACGCGCAAAGTATCGGTTTTGGACAGCTGACGATCAGACCCTCATGGTCTCCGCGTGCAACACGCCTAAGTCTGGAATCATTGTGACAGTCGCACTTGGAGCAAGACCTCTGATGGACGCCCTTCGGATGAATCCCGACCGGGCAAAAGAAGACATCAAAGACGCAACTCAACTGGTTGGGCAAAGATTGAAATCTCAGTCGGCAAAGTGACGCGTTTTTATGCCTTCAATCGTATAATGAGATAACTTCAAAAGAAGGAGGTGGTGCACTCGAATGAGTTATGAAAGTTTGCACCAGGGAGGTTGTGGGTTTTAACGAACTCGCAATCTAGAATTGGCGGATTCGCAATGAATCCACCCTCCCTGGGAAGTCGAAAGAAAAAGCCTCGCGTACTGGTCGCGGGGCTTTTCTCGTTTTTGTCGCATTCGCATCGATCTCATCGAGTCGCCCTCGCCCGACAAGACGCCCTATAATCCTTCGAGGCCTCGTTGATACGAAGGGACAAGACTTCCTTGGCTGTCTTCGCGGGCGTGACGGTGGCACTCGGACTGTTGACCTACATAGTCTCGGTCCAACCTGTCGCGGCAAAACACCTCCTGGAAGGACACAAAAGAATTCATGCCCAATGTACAGGCCGAATTGGATTGGCTCAGCTGGATTGTCGAACGCACAAAAGCAGTAGCGGCTGTAACCACGTAGGTCACTCCGTCGTGATTCCCAGCAACCTACGCAGAGTGGTACTCACCCTTGACAATTGAGCCTCACACCGTACATACTTCTGCACGGTTCGGGC
>CAZUCK010000101.1:3496-6921 GCA_964619505.1 uncultured Fimbriimonas sp.
TCTATTTGGGCTCCTTCTTAGCCCCAAGGATTGGGTTCGGCAAGCTGAACGGAACTTGCGGTGCACTTGACAACCGAACCTTACACCGTGCATACTTCTGCTCGGTTTGGGCGTAATGCGCCTGAACACATCACGTCAGGGAGGCGGTTCCGGGGTTCGTTAAAACGACGAAACAGCGCGGCAGATCGATTCTCCGGTGCCATTGTGCCCCTCTAGCGTGAAGCAGAGAGGGGTTTATTTTTGCCTGGAACAAGGCAATGTGAAGAGCTTCTCTAACGTGAACTGAATGAAAAAGATGATGCGAGGTATGAATGCCGACAGTTAACCAGTTGGTGCGAAAGGGACGATCAGTCCCCAAGGTGAAGTCAAAGTCGCCCGCTTTGAAGAGCAACCCTTTCAAGCGAGGCGTTTGCACCATCGTGCGAACCGTGACTCCGAAGAAGCCAAACTCGGCGCTTCGAAAGGTTGCTCGTGTTCGACTTACGAACGGCATTGAAGTCACCGCGTACATCCCTGGAATCGGCCACAACTTGCAAGAGCACTCCGTCGTGCTCGTCCGAGGCGGTCGTGTCAAAGACTTGCCAGGCGTTCGCTATCACATCGTTCGAGGAACCCAGCAAACAGCCGGAGCCTCAAACCGTATGCAGGGCCGCAGCAAGTACGGTGCCAAGCGACCGAAGGCGGCTAAGAAGTAACCATGCCAAGAAAAGGTGCAGCCCCCAAAAGAGTGATTCTCCCCGATCCAATTTACGGCTCGGAGTTGATGCAGCGTTTCATCAATCGAATGATGCTGGACGGCAAGAAGGTGACCGCCGAAAAGATCTTTTATGGTGCTATGGCCATCGCTGAAGAGAAGGCAGGCGCTCCCGCCATCGAGATTTTTGAGAAGGCCATGCAAAACGTCATGCCTGCCGTCGAAGTGCGGCCAAGACGCGTTGGAGGCCAAACCTATCAGGTGCCTATGGACGTCCGCCCTGACCGCAGGCGTACGCTGGCCCTGCGCTGGTTGATCGGTGCCGCCCGAAAGCGCGCCGGTAAATCCATGACCGAGAAACTTGCCGGTGAGATTCTTGACGCCTTCAACGGTACCGGAACATCCATCAAGAAGCGAGAGGACACCCACCGAATGGCGGACGCGAACAAAGCGTTCGCCCACTATAGATTTTAAAGAGAACCTATGCCGAGAACTTATCCTTTAGAATTGGTCCGGAACATCGGCATTGCCGCGCACATCGACGCAGGTAAGACGACAACCACCGAACGCATCCTGTTTTACACCGGGAAGCAGCACAAAATGGGCGAAGTCCATGAAGGCGCTGCGACGATGGACTGGATGGAACAGGAGCAAGAGCGAGGAATCACCATCACCTCCGCTGCAACCACCTGCTTCTGGAAAGGTTCAAAGAAAGATAAGCCCGAACATAAGATCAACATCATAGACACCCCAGGTCACGTGGACTTCACCGTCGAAGTCGAGCGGTCCCTTCGCGTACTCGATGGATGCGTCGCCGTGTTCTGCGCGGTCGGCGGCGTTCAGCCCCAATCGGAAACGGTCTGGCGGCAAGCCAACAAGTACGGCGTACCCCGAATCATTTACATCAATAAGATGGACCGGCTCGGCGCTGACTTCTATTCCGTTTTGGGCCGCATTAAAGAGCGTCTGGGAGGCAACGGCGCACCGATCCAGCTTCCCATCGGCGCCGAGTCGAACTATAAGGGCTATGTGGACCTCATCACAATGAAGGCCACCGTCTACACGTCCGATGACGGCAAGGATTACGTTGAGACCGATATCCCGGCGGAACTTACGGCTAAAGCCGCCGAGTACCGCGAGAAGCTGATCGAAGCCATTTCGGACTTCGACGACTCGATCATGGAACGGTTCCTGGAAGGCGAGGATATAACGGAGCAAGAGATCAAGGATGCGCTTCGAAGCGGAACGCTCGCCAACAAGGTTGTACCGATCATTTCCGGCTCTTCGTTCAAGAATAAGGGCGTGCAGGCCATGATTGACGCGGTCGTCGATTATCTGCCGTCTCCCACCGACGTAGGTGCGGTTAAGGGCGTAAATCCCCGAACGGAAGAAGAACTCATTCGAAATCCGAACGACGAGGAGCCCTTCTCGGCGCTTGCGTTCAAAATCATGAGCGACAAGTACGTGGGCCGCTTGACCTACCTTCGCGTCTACTCGGGCAAGTTGAAGAAGGGAAGCGCGGTCACGGTCACTTACCGAGATCCACAAACCAACGACTTTCGATACCGCACCGAGCGCATCGGACGCATTCTGGAAATGCACGCGAACCAGCGCAACGACCTCGATGAGGCGTTCGCAGGAGACATCATTGGCGCCATTGGCCTCGGTGACGTCAATACAGGACACACCGTTTGCAACGAAGAGCATCCAATCGCCTTGGAAAGCATTAAGTTCCCCGAGCCGGTCATTCAGATCGCCGTGGAACCCAAGAGCAAAGCCGATCAAGAAAAGCTTGGAACGAGCCTCCATAGGCTCGCGCAGGAAGATCCGACCTTCCGCGTCCACACCGACACGGAAAGCGGCCAGACGATCATCTCCGGAATGGGTGAACTGCACCTCGAGATCATCGTGGACCGCCTGAACCGTGAGTTCGGCGTCCAGGCCAACCAGGGCAAACCCCAGGTCGCCTACCGCGAAACGGTGCGGGTCAAGGCGAAAGCCGAGGGACGCTACATTCGACAGACGGGCGGTTCGGGCCAATATGGCCACTGCTGGATCGAGATGGAGCCGCTGCCCGCCGGATCGGGATTCGTTTTCGAGAACAAGGTCGTGGGCGGTTCGATTCCCAAGGAGTACATCCCTGCGTGCGAAAAGGGCATTAGAGAGGGTCTGATCTCAGGCGTTCTCGCGGGATACCCTGTCGTCGACATCAAGGTGTCGCTCATTGAGGGAAGTTATCACGAAGTTGACTCGAACGAAAACGCCTTCAAACAGGCTGGCCTGCTTGCTTTCAAGGAAGCAATGAAAAAGGCCAACGCGGTTCTGAAGGAGCCGATCATGCACGTTGAAGTCACCACTCCCGAAACGAACGTCGGTGACGTGGTTGGCGACATCAACGGCAGAAGAGGCCGAATCGAGGGGATGGAGCCCGCGATGGGCGGCGTGACGATCGTCAATGCCCACGTTCCTCTGTCCGAAATGTTCGGGTATGTTACGACGCTGCGGTCGCTGACTCAAGGTCGAGCGTCGCCGAACGTGACCCCGTCGCACTACGAGGAAGTTCCTCAAAACATCGCTACAGAAATCGTTTCGAAGTCCCAGGGAGGGCGTTAAGGAGCACCATGGCAAGAGCTAAGTTCGAAAGAAAGAAGCCGCACGTCAACATTGGCACGATTGGCCACGTTGACCACGGCAAGACGTCGTTGACCGCCGCAATCACGGGCGTTCTCGC
>CAZUCK010000102.1:0-6818 GCA_964619505.1 uncultured Fimbriimonas sp.
GTGACAATAACAGCAGCGGCGGTCTCATTCACGCACCCTTACCGGAAACTCACGATTCTTGCGCAGTGCTGGAGCTTCCGGCGCCAGCGCCGGCGCCACCACCATTAGGCCGCGTCCTGCACCAGGACTCCGGTGTACCGATGGTCCGGATGATAGTCGTTGGGCCGCGGCGCCAGCACGACATCGGCATTCCACTCGCGGATCTTGCGGATGATCTGGCAGGCGCGACGTCGAGCGTGGGAAGCAATTGCCCGTCGTGTTTGTCAAGTACGTCGTATTCGATGCCGAGACGCCGCGCCGGTCCGCCGCGATTGGGCCCGCTCCGGCGTCGAGACAGCCGAATGCTCCGCCAAGACACTGATCAGTATCTACAAAATTATCTACCGCGAACTTGCGGTCATGCCTGGAATCCGCCGGAACTCATTGATTTAATTGGTCGGGGCGGGGCGATTTGAACGCCCGACCCCCTGCGCCCAAGGCAGGTGCGCTACCAGGCTGCGCTACGCCCCGACTACATTCATTCTACACTACTTGCAAGTTCTGTGGAGCTACAGGATTCCCTGGAGTTTTGATACAGCGCACATGCTTTTCGTCGGATTTCCACAGGACTGTGACAAAACTCGAGGCGATGTCGCCTCGCATCAGGAAGGAAGCCGTGGCCTAGTCGGCAGGTCGGGTAGTTCGGAGTACAACAACGTCTGTAAAGCGTCAAGGTTGCGAGAGCCCGCTCGGCACGAGTCGGGCGAACCCCGTCCGGAGCTCCTTTGAGCTCGTTGATCGTTCTCGATGCTCAGAGGTGACCGGCCCGATTGAGTCAGCATGCATGAGGTGAAAGATGGCGGGAACGACCCTCTGGTGGAAAGCGGACAGCTAAGTGTGAATTCCCGCCTGGTCTTTCTTAGACGACTTCGGCAATCCCTCCGCCTTTCAGGTCACCCGAAACGAAACGAGCATGGCCAAGAGATCCTAATGGTATACTCCCGGTCGTGCCGTTACCGATTGCGACAATCGGGCTGAACCTAGCGTCTCTGGGTTTAAAAATGTTCGGAGGCGAAAGCAGGCTCCTAGAGGTACTTGGACATCCCGTCGATATCCTCGCTGGCCACCTTTCGGCCGAGAGTGCAATCGAACTTGCGGAGCGCCTCCGGGAACGATTCGATTCCTTCGAGCGCATCAAGAACGAAGATCTAGAAAGGGCAGTCGTTTGGAGCGTTTACATAGCCGACTTGTTTTGCCTTGAGGATTCTCTGCCGCCAAATCCAGGCGAGAAGCGACGGCGGTCTCAGCTCCGGGAGCGATTCAAGAAACTGTTGCCTGAGAGCTCCAGCCAGGGGATTGTCTCGCAGGCTGAGAATTCGGTCATCCGACCTGCGATCGCGGATTGTGAGGAGCAGTTCAGGCAGATCGAGGAGAGTGATTATAGGGCGACGGAGATCGATTCGCACCGCTTGGTACTTCCGGATCGAGGGGGGGACTGGAGTGAGAAGCTCGCCCACGATCGCTTTGAGGAAATCGCTGTCAGACATCCGAACTTGCCCGATCGCGTTTCGGTCATTTTCAAGCAGCGCTGGTTCGGATACTTGTGTCTGGCGTTCCATGAGCAGATCAAGACCAACCAGCGGGTCTCTGCAATCTTCCAGGCGACCCAAGTGGCCACTGGGTTCCTGCGCATCGAAGAGGTGGTCCGTGCGGGCAATCAAGAGGTTCTTACGGCAATCCAATCCCTAAGATCGGTGCCGAAGGTGCCGACGCTGCTCGATCGGTATGCGTCAGTTCGAGCCGAGGCACCGAATTACGTCGAGCGGATCGCGCTTCAGAACCACTTACGCGAGCTGCTTGTTCGTGGTGGAAGCCCCGTCATTTCCCTCTGGGGCATTGAGGGCGGAGGGAAAACCGAGTTGGCTGTCAAGCTGTGTCACGATCCTACGGTTCGTGATGCTTTTCCCGATGGTATCGTGTGGACGCATATCGGGCGCGAGTCCGGCAGGAGCGTTTTGGATTGGATGAGGGAGATCGCCGAGGAGCTCAACGACGATACGTCGTACTACACAGCGAGCAACTGCGAGACGCGATATCGCAGCCTGCTTGCAGGAAAGGCAGTGTTGGTAGTACTCGACAATGTTTGGAGCGCAGCCGCCGTGGAGCCGTTCGTTCCGGGTTCGGACAGTCCACGCTGCCGGCTACTCTTCACCACGCGCATGGCACGCATCGGGGTTACGACAGGTGCGACGGAACTTGAGGTCGGAGTCCTGAGGGCTGACGAAGCGCGTGCCATGCTCGCCAAGTACGCCGGCGTCGAGTCCAAGCAGCTTCCGGGGGAGGCGACCGACATCATCGCGGAGTGTGGCAGCTTGGCAAAGGGCCTGACGGAAATTGGGTCGTCCCTGCGGGATAAGGATAAGCTGCGTTGGGCCGACCGTGTTGAAGAGTTGCGTCGAGCCGAAGCCCCGGAACTGCTCAAGCCGACTGCAGTCAGCGTCGATGCCCTGGGGGAGGACGATTCAGCGGCGCGGGAACGCTACATAAAGCTTGCGGTACTGCTGGAAGGCATGGCTGCGCCTGAGCCGGTCCTGCGGACCATATGGGGAGTGAGCCCCCGGACAGCGCGCAAGACTGTAGACGAGCTTGAGAGACGGTCTCTGGCGCGACGTGAACGTGGGGGTCTTCACCTTCTCGACTTGCAGATGGATTACGTCCGGTCGGTATACTCGCATCGAGACGCACTCACATTGATTCACGGAGCCCTGCGCCTTTCGTCGCACGTCGTCGAGCGGGACGGGGACCAGTTCGCCGCTCAGGTTGTTGGCCGATTGCTGCCTCATAAGGAACACAAAGGGGTCGCGGAGTTCCTGACGAGCATTACCTCGGGAGCACCACGCCCGTGGCTGCGTCCCGTCCAAGCGGCGCTTCATCCCCCTGGAACATCCCTTCTCCGAACTCTGGATGGTCACTCTGCGAGCGTTCTCTGCGTAGCAATCACAAGAGACGGTCGCTTGGCGGTTTCTGGTTCATCTGACCACACCGTGAAGGTGTGGAATCTAGCGACAGAGCGCATGCTCCTAACGCTTGAGGGCCACTCGAGCGCAGTCTGGGGAATCGCCGTCAGTCCTGACGGGCGATGGGCTGTTTCCGCTTCCGCGGACCACACACTAAAAGTATGGGACTTAGAGAGGGGGTGCCTATTAGGAACGATCGAGGGCCACACGAACTCCGTCAATGCCGTTGCGGTTTCCGGGGACGGTCGGCGTGCCGTTTCGGTATCCGCCGACCGCACGTTGAAGCTTTGGGATGTGGAAGGCCAAAGACTCCTACGGACATTGGGGTACTATTCCAGCGCCGTCGCTAGAGTCGAAATTGAGCGATGGGCCGTTTCTCTGTCAAGCGACGGTACTCTCCAGAAGTGGGACCTGAATAACGGGAAGGTCCTCGACACCATTGAAGGTGGTTATTGCTCAGCCAGCATGTCTGTGGGCGACCGTTGGGTTGTCTCGGCCTCCAAGGACAAGGGACCGATGGGGAGCGACTTTAACCCGATTGGGCAACAGCTCACCCAACAAAGCGACCTAACCTTTTTGAGAGTTTGGGACCGACAGACTAAGCAGATAGTTCAGACAGTCGAGGGTAAAGAAAGCAATATTATCTCATGGCAGGTGGACATCCACGGTCGTTGGGCCGTGTCTGAATCCCTTGACCACAGTCTCAAGGTCTGGGATTTGGAAGCAGGAAGTGTGCGATGTACTTTAATAGGTTATGCGGGCAAACTGACCTCCGCCGCGGTGACTTTAGACTCACGGCAGTTGCTCGCTGGCTTTGAAGACGGTGCTGTGAAGGTTTGGCACTTGGAGTCCGGAAAAATGGGCCGCGAGTTGGCTGGGCACTCCAACATGGTGAATGACTTGGCGGTGACTTCCGATGGTTTAGTAGTGTCAGCTTCTTCCGACCGCACCCTAAGAGCGTGGAGGCTTTCGACCGGAGAATTACTGCGAACCATGGAAGGACACTCCGGTGGTGTTTCGGCTGTGGCTATGACGCCGGACGGAAGTGTGGCCGTCTCAGCTTCCGACGATGACACGCTAAAAGTGTGGAGCCTCGATCGGGGACATATTCTGAGCACGAAACGACACTCTGGATGGGTTCGAGATGTTGTAGTAAGTGCGGACGGGCGCTTGGCTCTGTCCGTCTCGGATGATAAAACTCTCAAGATGTGGGACGTGGAGACCGCGCAGCTACTAAGAACTTTTGAAGGCCATTCATCAGACGTCAATTGCGTGGCGGTGTCGTCAGACCGGCAATTCGCGGTTTCGGGTTCCAGCGATAAGACGCTCAAGGTTTGGGACCTTCAGACTGGCCTAGCATTGCGGACCTTGGACGGCCACTCCTCTACAGTCACAGGTGTAGCGCTTACTCCGGATGATTCACGGGCGATTTCGGCGTCCTGCGACGACACCCTAAAGGTATGGGATCTCCACACCGGAAGAACCTTACAAACCCTGAAGGGTCACTCCAGGGTCGTGGTAGATGTCACCTTGACACCGGACGGCCGGCGTGCGGTGTCTGTTTCACAAGACAATACTTTGAGAGTCTGGGACTTGGACACGGCAAAATTGCTTTCTACGTTACAAGCCGATGACCAAGATATCAGTTCCCGCAACCTCCTCACCAACGTCGCTTTGACTCCGGATGGTTGCCGAGCGGTGACAGCCTCCTGGAACGGAACGTTAACGGTATGGGATTTGGAAGCCGGACAGTTGTTGCGTACCTTGGAAGGCCATTCCAATATTGTCACCGGCGTCGCCGTGAGCCCGGACGGCCGCCTAGCAGTTTCATCCTCGTACGACAAGACGCTGAAGTTATGGAATCTGGACACCTGCGAAGTAATTCAAACATTTACATGTGAGGCCATTGCTCTGTGTTGTTCGTTTATCGACGATGTAAACCTGGTTGCCGGCGATGCTCTTGGACTTCTTTACTTTCTCCGGTTAGAGAGAGTTGCCATGGGTTTCGCGACTGGCCAGCACCCGTGATCCCCTCATTGAGGATTTTTGAGCAGCGGACAGGGCTCCTGTTCGACGAGTGCCCAGAGGCGAGGAGTTGCGCGACGCCGAGCGTCCCGCGCGCGCCGACTCTGTTCTTGGCGGCCAAAGAAGCCATCGCAGACCTAGCTCCCTGTGCGCTCAGGCACAATGTCACCGCCTAGGTGCTGAGGCGTTGCCCCGATACGAAGCGTGAACCTTTATGTAGAGCTATCGTCGCCGAGAGACCGCTGGAAATTGGCGCCCTTTCCCGTGGCGCAACAGGCCGAGGCTTCCGACGCGCCGCGTTTGCGCCCATGTGTGGGAGCGCCGAGCGCCGCGAGTGCCATCGGCCCGCCAGGCGGGTGAATCCTGATTCAGGAGATGCTCTTTTGCTCTTTTACAGTTCTCCGCAGAGAAGTCGGGGCACGACTCGGTCTAGGAAACTCCGGGGCGTGATTATCTTGGTGGGACCGTGGTCTTTCGGGAAGTCGGCGGTGTTGCCGGTGATGATGTAGTCGGCCCCGGCAGCCTCGGCACATTCGTAGAAGCGGTTGTCCGATTCATGAGTAGAAATATTCAAGGTCGTGCTCGGGTGGACCAGTCGGCTCGCGGTGCGAATGCGCGATAGGGCATTTTCAATTTTGTCCGGTTTAAATTTGAGCCGAGGACGACGGAGCACTTCTTAGTATTCGGCCAAGATCGCCGGCGAAACGCACATCAAGATGAGCTGACGGTTGGTGGCCAACGCAAAAATGGCGGCCGATGGTCCTGCATCGACGAGATTGGCGGACACCACTACGTTGGTGTCGATCACCACCTGAATCATTTGCGGTTTCGTTTAGTTCCCTTTTTGGCCCCGTGTTGTCTGTCGTGCTGATTGCGAACCGCCCGAACTTGTCGCTGGACCTGGGCCATAGTCAGCATGTCGGTGCCGGCTCGTTTGGCGTCTTCCTGCATCGCCCGAATTTCAGGCGCGGTCGGCGCGATCTGGCGGATGAGATCGTAAACGTCTACTGACGGCTTCTGGTAATACCGGAAGGTTTCTCTGACCAGTTCGCTGAGTGTGCGGTTTTCCCGTTTGGCCACTCGTTCCATCTCGCGCTTGACGGCTGGGGGTAAGGAAACGGTGAGGTTTTCAGTGGTTCTCATAGTTCTTGCGTGTTAATGCTAAGCGGTGCTCTCTACTGGCAGTATAGCGGACGGATGAGGGCTGTCAAGCTTTCCGCTCCTGTTGGAAGGGCTCGCGGAGTTCTCGGCATCATTGAGCGCGTGCTTGGTGTGATCGGGCAGGGCCCAAATGCGATCGAAGATGATTTCCGGTTGTTCGAGATAAGCGTTCCCGTCCGTCAGTATGGGAGAAATCGTGAACCAAAACAGCCCTGTGCGTTTCGCTTGGCCGCAAACCAGGGGGTGGGTGGCCAATTCCATGAGCCGCTTGCCACGCCCCTCATCAGTCGTCTCCACCAGCACGCCCCGGATCGGGTGCACGCCGAACGCCTCCTTGTGCCGTTGCTGTTTCTTGACGAAGTGGTAGTAGCCCCGAAACTTCTTGAGCATGTCGCCAATGACCATGCTGCCGCGGTCGGCCTCGTAAAAGAAATGGGCGAGTTCGTTGCCGACGCGTTTCGGGAAGCGAAGCGTGAACATCGCGTCCGGCTCGACTGGCAACCGCTCCGTTTCGTCGGCCTCGCCCCAAAAAAGTTCGCCACCACGTTTGGACGATCGGATCTTCGGCACTTCCACCTTGTGGCCCGCAATCTGGCCACCCTGGCACCAGGCCTTCAGCTCCGCGGCACCACCCGA
>CAZUCK010000103.1:0-6766 GCA_964619505.1 uncultured Fimbriimonas sp.
CCGGTGGTGTGCTCGTTGGTGGAAAGGATTGTCCGTTCGTGGCAGGTTTTGGTCCCCATACACGAGCCTGGCTTCCTTGTTCGCGATGTCGGCGTTTTTGGCCCTGGCCTGGGCTTTCATCTGCTCGACCTCGCCGACAGCGACTCCTTTGTCCGCCCTCGCTCTTGCCAAAGTGGCGTCCATTGCCCTCGCGTCGTTGACGGCTTGCGCCTTGGCGGACCTAAAACGATCCACTTCACGTTCTGCCGCCGATGCTGAATTCAGGCTCGCTTGGGCGGAATACCGCGACTGGCCCACTTGCGCAAGGTACTCCTGGGCATCGATCTTGGCCACGAGTTGACCGGCGTGTACGTTGTCGCCGGGATAAGCGAGGTTGACGACTCGGCCAGGAACTCGGGCGATGACTTCTTCGTCGTTGAACGCCATGATTGTGGCGGGAAACGCTTGACTTCCGCCGACCTGTCGTTTTTCGACCGTTTCGATCGCCACAGGCTGTTCACCAAGGGGCGTTTGCATCGTCGTCATGTCCATTCCTTGGGCTTCAATCAGCGTCATCGAACCAGGGGCCTTCTGGCTGACGACGATCCAGCGAATGACGAAGATCGCCATGACGAAGACGGCAAGGGTGATCAGAGTCGCGCGGCGGCTCTGATGATGCGAACTGTTTGCGGTGGCCATTTACCTCTCCTGCGAGGGGCAATGGCGTGAATCTGCTTGATTTTTGGGCACTTTCTTGCTCCTGATACACATGTAGCCAATGACGAAACCCACCATGGGTTCGAAGCTACGCGGCAGGAGGCGCGCGGCCCAGATCGGGGACTCGGGCGCGTTCAAGAGGTGGCGACAACCCCTGACATTGGAAGACGATCGGTTTTGTGCACTTGAGCACCGGCAACCTCAGGGGTTGAACGGCGAGGCAAAAAACCGGAACCGAAACCTTGGACAGCCAGGACTTCTCCGATGAATTTGCTGAGGGCGCGGAAGACGCGACCTTGCAGCAGCCGTGGTCACCGGCGGGGTTGGACAGCGACGTCGTGCTCTTAGGCTCTTTGTGAGCACAACAAGACATCGGCTTCTCGGCCCGGACCAGTCTGGGTTCCAACTTATGGGTCTGAGCCATGCACGTCGGACAGAGCCCGGCCTGACAAAGCGCTGCGCAAAGTCCCGACGCCACTGCGCTCGAAAAGAGCGTCAGGGCCATAAAGACCAGCAATCCGGGTCGGGCGATTTTGTGTCGCAACATCTTCAACAACTCAATTATAGGTGATATCGTTCCTTGACCCGAGTTGTTCCACAAACCCTCTCCTGCGGAACAGGAGAGGGTTGGAAAGCCTTACTGGCCGGGGAGACAGAGGCAGGAGGACGAAATCTCGAGGTCTGCGTTCGCCCACACCTTGTCGAACTCCTTTTGCACCTTGGCCGCTTCCTTCTTGCGGCCCAAACCGGCAAGCGAATGCGAGAGGCCGTAGAGCGACCAACCGTTGTTGGGAAGGATCGTCAAATCCTCGCGATACACCTTTTCCGCCTCGTCGAAACGCTTGATGCTCAACAATGCGGCCCCGAGCGTGTGGCGGATTGGCTGAATCCAGCCGGGTGGTTCATCGTAATGGAGGGCATCCTCAGCTTTAACACCTTCACGAAGCTCGGCCAGTCCCTCGTCCTGCTTGCCTTCCAGGAACATGATTTCGCCGTTCATCAGGTGTTCGTCCACATCGAGAATCGCCGCCGCCGTGTTGTTCCCGAATCCTGCGTCGGCGGGGACTGCCTTTCTGGCTTCATGGAACGCGGTTTGCTCATTCCGAGCTTTGGCGACATCACCCTTCGCCGCATAGGCAATGGCCCGGGCCCCATGTCGCATCGTTCGCGAGATTGGGAAATATTCCGCGGGCTCGGGCATGGCGAGAACGTCGTCCCACAATCCGAAGCGTTTGCGCACTTCGGTGGGCATCGCCATGAATCCATCGATCAGACCCGCGTTCTCCTTGAGCCATTCCGGCGGGAATCGCTTGACCATCTCGTCGATCGTCGCAACCGCTTTGTGGCTTTGACCTCGCATCATGGCCGCGAAGGTGAGCATGTGCCGGTTATGGGCCATGTATACGGCGTAAAAGCCGGAATTGGGTCGAATCTTTCGAAAGGCGTTGTCCGCCGCAATTCCCTTATCGTTGGCGATGACCGCATCGCGCCACCGTCCCACCCTTACATAGATGTGTGAAGGCATATGGACCATGTGGCCGAGGGCCGGTTCAAGATTACGCAGTTTGTCGGCCGCGCCTTCAGCCCACTCGGGGTGTTTGGAAGCCTCCACCGTGTGGATCCAAAGATGCAGGGCCTGGGGGTGCGTGGGGTCCAACGTCATCACCCGTCGTAGGGTGCCGACGACCTCTTCGGTGCCGGGCTGTGGGGTGCCGTCAGGCTTCCACTGGTCCCAGGGGCGCAGGTCCAACATTGATTCGGCGAAGAGTGCACCTACGTCGGCATCCTTGGGGTTCGCCTTCCAAACCTCGCGCATGGCGTCGGCATAGGCTAGATCCAATCCAGAACGGTCGGCGGGTTGGGGTGAGGCAAATCGCTTCATCGCCGCTTCAATCAGCCCCTTTTCCGCGGTTGAGGCTTTGTCTTCAAGGGCTTTGGCGTGCCCCAAGGCGTCGACCGCCATCTTGGCCCTCTCTGGCGAAACACTCGGATCGTTGATGTGCGGACCGCACGCATTCGCGAGCCCCCACCAGACCATCGCGCAACCAGGATCAATCTTTGCCGCTTGTTGGAACGAACGAATGGACTCACCGTGGTTGTAACCGAAGATGAACGCCATCCCCTGGTCAAAATATTTTTGCGCCAAAGGTGAAGCATTGGAAACGGCTCTGTGGTGGTTTCCCAATCCCTTAAACAGTGGTTCATCGGTTGGGGCATTCCCGAACCCCGAGGAAACCGTGAGAAGTGCGCTGATCGTTGCTAGCATACGTTGACCTCCACGCAATTGCGCGCTGCCGGATAGTCTAACCGCACGGCCAAACGTCGTCAAGCGGCAATGTGACGCGAGAGCTGCCCCGGGACACATTTTTAAGTCCATGGGCGAAGGCGGCAAAAGCCGGGCCGATCCTTATTAAGGGCCAGGAGTAAGACCCGGTCTGACGCCCTGCATCATCATCATCGGGACGGCGACAATCAGGTAGAGGATGCCTACGACGATGCCGATGACGAACCACCAAAGGGCCCATTTGGCCCAAATGCGCTGGCACTCCATCATGTCCTCAATCGAGCTGAACCGGCCGCTTTCCCAAGCCCATTGATTGCCCTTTGTGCCGAACCAAATGGCGAGGCCCAAATTGACGAAGGCGCCGATGAAAGGGATGCAGCCGAGCACAATCACGATGAGCGTGATGTACGCCTTGTGGTTGAGTCCCCAGATCCAGGTGAAGAAGAAAGCCCCCCAATTGAAATTGGTTGGGACGTCGCCAACCATCTGCCCGCCCCGCGGATAGTTGACGTACGAGGGTTGGTTTAGTGAGTCGGTGGGATAAGCCGGTGACACGGGAGCAGAGGGCGCCGTCGTCGCGGTCTGCGCTCCGCCGAACTCCAAACCCGGCACCAACGTTGCAACGACCGGAGGCTCGCCCGCTTCATCGCCCAACAAGGTTTGAGCATTGATCCTGCCTTCGGCGATCCACTGGTTCAGAGTCGGAATATCCGCAGGTCCGTACCGTTGTCCATCCGCAGCGATTACGAAATACTTCATTGAACTCCCAGGGCGCATGGAGCACCTCACAGTTTTGGCATATTTCGCAAAGCAATGGGCAATGTCCTGCCTATGCGTGGTCAAGGAGCGGCAATTTCGGCGATAGGGCTCGGGGCAAAGATGGGTGGCGGCGGTCTGCGGTTCCAAAGGTATAATTTTCCCCAACGCGTCCCGGGGTTCTCGGGACCTCTCAGTTTTCAGCAGCCTCTGGAGGAAACCGTTAAGCTATGCCTGGTGTTGGCAAAATCATTCAAGTTTTGGGTCCCGTCGTGGACGTACGATTCCCGACCGACTCTCTCCCCGCGATCTACAACGCGATTGAGGTCAAGTATCCCGATCGCAATGTCAACTTGACCTGCGAGGTCGCGCAGCATTTGGGCGACGACGTGGTTCGAACGGTTGCCCTCAGCACGACCGACGGTCTGGTCCGCGGCATGGAGGCGACCGATACGGGATCACCCATCGTTGTGCCCGTGGGCGACGAAACGCTTGGTCGCGTGTTCAACCTCCTCGGCCAGCCGATCGATAGTGGTCCGGAAGTGAAGACGGCGAAGAGAATGCCGATCCACCGACAGCCGCCGTCTTTTGAAGAGCAGTCGACCAAGGTCGAGCTTCTTCAAACCGGTCTGAAGGTCATCGACTTGATGATCCCATTCAACAAGGGTGGCAAAATTGGTCTCTTCGGAGGCGCCGGCCTTGGTAAGACGGTTCTCATTCAAGAGCTCATCCGAAACATCGCCGTCGAAGCTTCGGGTGTTTCCGTTTTTGCCGGTGTCGGAGAGCGAACTCGCGAGGGCAACGACCTTTGGCTTGAAATGAAGGAGGCCGAGTTCAAGGACGCCGAAGGCAAGATCGCGCACGTCATCGACAAAACGGCCATGGTGTTCGGCCAGATGAACGAGCCGCCAGGCGCCCGTCTCCGCGTCGCCCTTACCGCGCTGACGATGGCAGAGTATTTCCGAGACGAGGTTGGCACCGACGTTCTCATCTTCGTCGACAACGTTTTCCGATTCGTCCAGGCGGGTTCCGAAGTCTCGGCGCTACTGGGCCGAATGCCCAGCGCCGTCGGCTACCAGCCGACGCTTGCCACTGAAATGGGATTTCTCCAAGAGAGAATCACTTCGACCAACAAGGGATCGGTTACATCGGTGCAAGCCGTTTACGTTCCTGCAGACGACCCGTCCGACCCAGCTCCCGCAACGACGTTTGCGCACCTCGACGCTTACGTGTATCTGGAGCGATCGATTGCAGCCAAGGGTCTGTACCCAGCGGTCGACCCGCTTGCTTCAACTTCTAAGAACCTCGACCCGCGGATCGTCGGCCAGGATCACTACAATGTGGCCCGAAGGGTGCAAACGACGCTTCAACGGTATAAGGAATTGCAGGACATCATCGCGATTCTCGGAATTGACGAACTGTCCGATGACGACAAGCAGTTGGTGGCACGCGCTCGAAAGATCGAGCGTTACTTATCGCAGCCGAACTTCGTTGCCGAGCAGTTCACCGGCAACCCGGGCCGCTACGTCACCGTGGACGAGACGGTCTCTGCATTTAAGGAAATCGTGGACGGCAATCTGGACCACTATCCGGAGCAGGCATTCCTTTACTGTGGTGGTTTGGACGACGTTCACGAGAAGGCCAAAAAGTTGATGGCGGTCGGCGTCTGATGTCGGAAGGGCTTGCTCAGCGCTTCGAGGCAAGAGGCGCTTCGTGCTAGGAGAGTTGGTGCTTGCCGTCGTGGCGCCGGACCGTTCCGTGGTCGAAGAGCCGGTTCAGTCGGTGATGTTGCCCGGAGCCGAAGGCTACTTTGGGGTCCTTCCTGGTCACACGGCCCTCATTGCCGCCTTGCGGCCCGGCTTGCTCGAATACAGCGACAAGGCGGGGCAACGGCACTACGTCGCCCTCAGCGGTGGATTTGCCGAGGTCACGGGCGGAAAGGTCACGATCCTCGCAGACGCTGCCGAACGAGCCAAGGAAATCGACATCGCACGCGCGGAGCGAGCGCTTGAGCAGGCCAGGAAGGCGCTCAAGGGCGAAGTGACGGGGACGACGACCGAAGAGGCCACCGCTGAACTGGAACGTGCCGTAAACCGGATCAGAGCCGCGAAAAGCGTCTAGCTGGCGGCCGTTCAATGCTTTTTCTTAGGGCTCTTTTGCGCTTGCTTTTGGGCGGGCGTGCCCACGACGATGACTCTTGCAAATCGGTCGCCGAATTGAATGCCGTCCACCGTGGCCATTCCTTCGGTCACTTTTCCAAGCACCGCATAAGAATTGAACAGTCTCAATGCGTCCTTCTTGAGGACGAAAATTTGAGAGTCTCCGCCCAGTTGCAGGCCCTCTGAGGCGATCCCAGCGACGCCCCTGACGAAATCGATGGTCTCACTGCCCTCGAAGGGTAGATCGTGTCCAGATCCCCCGTCCCCAACCTTTTCATTCAGGTCCAACTTTCCAGTTTTTTTGTCCTTCACCATCATTGGCTCGGTTTTGCTTGCGGGTGCGCCCCATTGGGTCACCCAGTTTTCCACGCGGTGAACTCGCTGGCGATCATAAAAGCCGGCGTTGACCAGGTTCATGATGTGGGTCACGGTTCTCGGTGAGGTCCTCGGGTCCGTCGTGATGACAAAGCTCTTTCCGCTGGACATTGTGAACCGAAGTTGGGGCCCATTCGGAGCATAGGTCTGGGCAGCCTGGGCGATGGTGACGAAAGCGATGGCGGTGAGCATTGGTTGGATTTCCTCAGACGCAATTATCCACTATGCTTGCCGATTGGTGAAACCTACGCCGACCATCGCCGATCCGGTCGTCATCCACATTGCAAGAGATTTCTCGTATTTGACGATTATTTACCGTAAATGTCGATTTAAAAATTGTGGGAACGAATTTCCATCGAATACAGATACGCATAACTGATCTTCCTCTATCTGGGGAAAGGAGCCTTCATTATCATGAATAAGAAAGCATTTACTTTAATTGAACTCCTCGTCGTAATCGCAATCATTGCGATTCTCGCGGCGATTCTGTTCCCTG
>CAZUCK010000104.1:0-6605 GCA_964619505.1 uncultured Fimbriimonas sp.
GGCAGAAACCATGGTTAGTATCGCTTGATCCCATTAATGGGGTCGCTAATCATTCAAACGATTGGAATGCCCGAGGGTTACGCCTTCTAAGCCCATATGGTTCCGCGGTGGCACGCCCGCCCCTTTTGAATCTGTAAAGAGGGTATATTCCCCGGAAGGTTCCGCGCCCTCAGATGGCGCGCGAAACGGGGGTTACTAACTGCATGAAGTCGATTTACACGGCGACAGCTAAGCTGTTCCGCCTTGCTTCGCCCAGGGCGTTGGTTCTGACCGCCTTGGCGGCTTTGATCTCTATGCTTCCGACGATGGCTCTGGCCGCCGGAGAGAGCGATGTGGTTCTCAAGTTTTCCGGGAATGACAAGACCTGGCTTATCGCCTCGTTGGTTTTGGGCGCCATATCGGTGGCTTTCGCCTTCGGCGTTCGCTCGTGGGTGCTCAGCCAATCACCGGGAAGCGAGAAGATGCAGGAGGTCGGTCTTGCGATCAAGGAAGGAGCTATGGCCTACCTTTCGAAGCAGGTCAAGACGATGGCGATCTTCGTGGTCCTCCTCGCCCTTGGCTTGTTCTTCCTTTTCGGCAACCCCTGGACGTCAGTGGCCTTCATGGCCGGCGTGGCTGCCTCTTACATCGCCGGCTACACTGGAATGTTAATGGCGGTGGATGCGAACATGCGCACCGCCAACGCGGCCCTGACCTCTTACAAGAAATCGCTTGAAGTGGCGTTCCGCAGCGGTGCGGTCGCCGGAATGGTTACGGTCGGCATGGGCCTCATTGGGGCTACGACGATTCTTCTTCTAGGCGGCGCGCAAGCGATGCAGTTGCTTGTTGGTTTCGGATTTGGCGGATCGCTCGCGGCGCTCTTCATGCGTGTTGGAGGCGGCATCTTCACGAAAGCCGCTGACGTCGGCGCTGACCTGGTGGGCAAGGTGGAAGCCGGAATTCCGGAGGATGACCCCCGAAATCCCGCCACTATCGCTGACAACGTTGGAGACAACGTCGGAGACTGCGCCGGTATGGCGGCTGACATTTTCGAATCCTATGAAGTGACCCTCGTAGCCGCCATTGTGTTGGGAGCTGCAACGGCTGCGATTTTTGACCAAGAAACGTGGATGCGACTCATCATCTTTGCGCTCATCGCTCGAGGTGTCGGCATCCTCGCATCCATGTTTGGAATCCTCAGCGTGAAAGGCAGCGATGACATCGATGCTGACCCGCTGATGGCCATCCGGTGGGGCTTTTACAAGTCAGCCATTGTGGCTGGCGTCGCAACGGTCGCTCTTGCCTATTTCATGATGGGTGGCAAGGGAACCCCGATCGTCACCCGACAGCTGATTCATTCGCAACAGTACATGGCCGATCAAATAAGCTTGGTAAGGAGCGTCCGCGCCAAGATGGCGGATGCCGCAACGCCGAAGAAGCAACCCTATGAAATCACGGCCAAAGAATTACTTGCCAGTCCCGATCTGAAATCGCTCGGTTTGAAAGACACGGACGAAATGCAGATCACTCAGCTTGCCTCAGTTGATCTGGACAAGTTGCCACCGATACCGGACATGACGGGTTATCAACGGGTGGACTTCAACGACAAGACAAGCCCAGTATTCAAGAACATTTCCGTACAGAATCCCAAGGCAACATTGCCCGGGGCAAACGTTGACAAGTTTGTCGATGTGGCCACGGCATTTGGTCCGGATTCTTCTGGCAAGTCGCCCTTCGTTGTTGCTCGGATCAAGCAGGTGACCGCCATGCCCGCTCGGCCGGCCCAGGGTGGCACGCCCGCTCAGGCGGCTCAAACTCAAGAGCAGGAAATGAGCATCGGCCCGGTTCGTGAGGATGAGCTCACGACGAAACTGGCACAGGCCAAGGTTCAAATGACGGGTGGCAACAGCGTCGATATGGTCGGCGCGCCTTTGAGGGCGGATCTTTACTACAAGATGGAAGGCTCAAACGTCAAGCTCGCCCTTGCCGTTACCGGCGACATTTACAAGCCGGAGTCACTGAGGCCGATGAGCCAACTCAGTTACTTTGCCGTGGCGCCTGACGTGATGAACAACATCGTCAAGCAGTCGATGACGGGTGTTCAGCCTCAGGTCCCAGAAGCGCAACAGATTGCCACCGCTGGGGTCAAGGCGGAGCAAGTGCCGTGGTACATGTTCGCGGCCGCCATCATTTTCGGTCTCTTCATGGCGTTCGCCATCGAATACCTGACCGATTATTACGTGTCAACGCACAAGAAGCCCGTGCAAGAGGTGGCCGGTGTTTCGAATGCGGGCGCAGCACCCATGATCATCCAAGGATTTGCCTACGCGGCAGAGTCCAGCGTATTCATGGTGTTCTCGATCGTCGTCGCCCTTCTGGCGCCGATCTTCTTCTTCCCGCAAGCGATGATCTTGAGCTTTTACGGCGTCGCCCTGGTCGGTTTGGGTCTCTTGACCACCACCGGTTACGTGCTCGCGATGGACACCTTTGGCCCCATCTCAGACAATGCTCAAGGCGTTTATGAGATGTCCGGCGAGGGCCACGACAACGTTTCAGGAAGCAAGGCCGTACAACGGCTCGACGCGGCAGGAAACACGACCAAAGCTCTCACCAAGGGTTTCGCTATCGCTACCGCCGTCGTGGCGGCTGTCGCACTGTTCCACTCTTATCTCGAATCGGCCCACCTAGAGCACATCGGCCTTAGGCTGGATCTTCCCGAGATCTTCCTCGGGTTACTCATCGGAGGCGCCGCTCCCTATCTGTTCTCCGCTTCCACGATCAACGCAGTCGGTCGTTCGGCCTTCGAATTGATCCACGAAGTGAGGCGGCAGTTCCGTGAGGACTCTGGGATCATGGCGGGCAAAAGCAAGCCAAACTATGGCAGGTGCGTGGCGATTGTAACGGCCGCAGCTCAGAAGGAACTTATCGGACCGGCGGTCCTTGCCATCTTCCTTCCCGTAGCAGTCGCCTTTGGCTTCTCCATCGGCAAGGCCCCGACGATGATCAACGGGCAGGCCTTCAATCTCACAGGCGCTGAAGCTCTGGGTGGTTTCCTCGCAGGTGCCATTCTCAGCGGTCAGCTCATGGCCGTTCTTCTCGCCAACTCCGGCGGCATGTGGGATAACTCGAAGAAGCTCATCGAAGACGGCATGTACGGCGGCAAGGGATCTGATGCCCACAAGGCGGGTGTCATCTGCGACACCGTCGGCGACCCATTCAAGGACACCGCAGGCCCTGCGCTGAACCCGCTCATCAAGGTTATGAACCTGGTTGCGCTTCTGTTCGCGCCCATCTACATCAGACCGTACGGCAATAACGTGCTGATCGGCATTACTGTCGTCGCCGTGGCGGCTCTGGCCGCTTCCATCTGGTGGTCCAAGCGTGGATCGATGTCCAGCGGCATGGCGGCAGCCCAGGGCGAAGCTTCCCAAGCTTCTGTTGCCGCAGCACCGCTTCCGGAAACGAAGAAAAAGAAAATCACCGTCGCCGATCCGGAGTCGGACGCCGATGACGTTAAGGCTCCTTAGGGTGCCTCGGCGGGGACCGCCGGTCTTTTTGGCCGGCGGTCCCCTTTTGTTTGTAACTGGCTACCAAATTGGCGGCAATGTCTGTGAACCCATCCACGCCTTTTGAACGTACGGTAGATTGAGAACAAGCAATGGACGTCAACGATCTCAGAGCCACGAAATTTGCACGGTCAGCCTTTGGCAAGAGGGGGATCGATATCAGCATGGCCGATGTGCGCGTCTTACACGGCGTTTGTTTTGTGCGCGGCAAACTGAAGGTATTGCCCAAATGGGACATCAAAAGCATTGAGAACGAGGCGGCATTCATCGCTGGAATCATCAAACGCCAGCCGGATGTGAAAGAATGCGTGCTTGAGTGCACG
Source organism: uncultured Fimbriimonas sp. (assembly GCA_964619505.1). Lineage (GTDB taxonomy): Bacteria > Armatimonadota > Fimbriimonadia > Fimbriimonadales > Fimbriimonadaceae > JBBQMJ01. The sequence goes on from CAZUCK010000104.1 coordinate 3,869, forward strand.
TATCAAGAAAGCTACTTCAAATGAGGCCGATGGCCCGTCCCACTTCGCCGACAAGATAGAAGCTGCCCGCAACCAGGATTAGATCTTCGGGCTCCGCCTCAAAGAGGGCCGCCTCAAGCCCAGCGGCAAGGGAGTCGTGGGCGACAGCCGGCATGTGCGGTCGCAGTTTTTTCAGGATTTCCGCGGGGGGTACTGCACGATGGAACTCGATAGGGACGAAATGCGCCGAGTCAACCACTTCCAACAGCGGCGCATAAAAGGAAAGCATATCGTGCCCGGCGACCATACCGGTCACAAGGACAATCTTACGCTTCGACTTCACATCGGGCCCTAGCAAGCTCCATTCAAGCTGAGATAGGGATTCTTTGAGCACCCGGGCCGCATCGGCGTTGTGCGCTCCGTCCAAGATGATGGTTCTTCCCTGCCACAAAACGCGTTGGAACCTGCCTGGGATCGAAGCCCGCCTCGATCCCAATTGCATGCCCTTCAAAGTAGAAGTGGCACCAGCCGCATCCATTGCGGCGACGGCGAGGGCCAAGTTGTGCCCTTGTAGAGCTCCGGGGATCCCAATCCTGAGTCCAGGGTGTTGCGCGATCGGCGTTTCAATGACCACTTCTCCGCCGGTATTGTCGGGATGAGCTGTAATTTCCCGTTTCCAGCGCCAGACGGGAGCGTTCATATTCTTTGCCATACTCAGGATCACTTCATTGGCCTCGGGCCTTAGCTCACCCAAAATGACGGGGACATCCCGTTTAATGATGCCTGCCTTCTCGAACGCAATTTGCGATTCCGTTTCGCCCAATATGCCTGTGTGATCGAGACCGATGCTGACGATTACACTCGCTTTGGGTGTCACCACGTTCGTTGCATCGAGCCTTCCGCCAAGCCCAACTTCCAATGCGACCCACTGAGCCCGCATAAGTTTCCAATACATGAATCCTAGAGCCGTCTTAAATTCGAACTCTGTGATTCCGCCGAATTCCGTCTCCGACAAAGATTCACCTATTGGCCTCAGGACTGTGGCGAGTTCGGCCAGGTCTTCTTCCGGAATCATAGAGCGGCCAAACTGCACGCGCTCCCTGGGATTCAGTACGTAGGGGCTGAAAAATGCGCCTGTGCGATATCCGCTTTCGGTGAGCATGCTTTGCAGAAAGGCAGTAACTGACCCCTTACCGTTTGTGCCCGCCACGTGGATGAAATTGGGGCCATCGACAAGTCCAAGGCTGTCAGTAAGGCCCGCTCGGTGAACGAATTCGTGCATGCGGTCAAGCCCTAGCCTCCAGCCTCTGGGTTCCAGCGAGGCTATGTACGACAGGGCTTCTTGGTAGTTCAATTTAGACCAATGCAGGTATTAGGCCCGATTCAGCAATTCTTCGCACCGTCTCTTTGAATCTTTCACCTTCCTTGTCGCCCAGCAGGGTCAAGGACATCCGAACATACCCTTCGCCTTCGGATCCATAGCCTGTTCCGGGGATTGCCAACACATGTGCCCGTTGCAAAAGCTCGTTACAGAATTCGGCGCTGCTCATGTCGTTTCGTGGAACACGTGCCCAAACATAGAAACTGGCCTTAGGCTTTTGCACTTTCCAGCCGATCGAGTTCAGGCCGTCACACAGAAAGTCGCGCCTTCGGCCATACATGGCGAGTGTCGCCGAATTGTCGACGTTGAGTAGGGCGTGCGCGCCTGCTTGTGCGATGGCGGGAAATGCCTTGCTGTCGATGTTGGACTTCAAACGCTGCAAGTTCTGAACAGCGTCAGGATTGCCAAGCGCGAAGCCGAGACGCCAACCGGTCATATTAAACATCTTGCTGAGCGAATGAAACTCTACAGCCACATTCTTGGCGCCTTCAACCTGCATCACCGTTGGGTTCTTGAACCCGTCATAGGCGACCGTCGCGTAGGCCATGTCATTCACCAGCAGGATATCGTGATCCCTGCAAAATCGCACCGCGTCTTCATAAAACGACATCGTCGCCACGGCGCCAGTAGGGTTGTGCGGATAGCAGACATAGAAGAGCTTCGCCCGCTTTGCAACGTCTGTTGGGATCGCACTCAAGTCTGGCAGGAAGGCGTTTTCCTCACGTAATGGCGTCTCGAACACGTCCCCTCCCGCCATGAGGCTGTTGACTTTATAGACGGTGTAGCCTGGGTTGGGCAAGATGACACAATCGCCTGGATCAACATACGTCCAAGCCAGGTGGGCCAAGCCCTCCTTACTGCCAATCAGTTCCACAACGTCAGTGTTTGGATCAATCTGGACGCCGAACTCGCGTCGGTACCAAGTTGCCGCCGCGTCCAAGAATGGCCGCCATCCACGGGGCGTCTCGTCATAACGGTGTGTCGCCGGGTTCTTGACGGCCTCGGCTAGGGCGTCAATGACCGCCTGAGGGGTTGGAATGTCGGGATCGCCTATCCCAAGATCGATCACGTCCGCGCCCTTGGCGATCGCCTCCGCCTTAACCCTCGCCATCTCGGCAAATAGGTAGGGCGGGATCATTTCAAGGCGCTTGGAGCGGGCTGGCATGCGAGGCATTTTACCTTGGGGGTCAAGAATGGGCTATGACTCTGAGTGCTCCGGATCTGGTGCGTGGGTTGCGCCGTCTTGCTCTTCGCGCCCATCCTTGACGCTGACGTTGAGGTATCTTGCGTAGGTCGGGGCGTGGCGCAGTTTGGTAGCGCACCTGCTTTGGGAGCAGGGGGTCGCTGGTTCGAATCCAGTCGCCCCGACCAGAATCC
>CAZUCK010000105.1:0-6587 GCA_964619505.1 uncultured Fimbriimonas sp.
GCTAAGACCTGAGCTGACCGGCGGTGGTCGGCGATGCAATCGCCGACCCGAATGACCCTTTGTTCAGGGCTTCATGAGCTCACGCCCGATGCCCATGACGGCGTCCCTCTGGACATCAGGGGTGCCGCTGTTTGAGTTGAAGCAAATGAGATTTCGCGTCGTTGGGAAGATGAAGAGGGCGGAGTGGAATCCAAAGTTGTTGCCACCACCCACGTTGATCAGCGGAATTCCGCTACGAGTCTTGCCGACAATCCAGCCATAGCCCTCCATGCCGGGCCCTTCACCCTCAGCGACTTGGCCGGCAAATGCCTTTTTGAGCTCTTCGCCTTGAAGGATCTTGCCATCCTGAAGTGCTTCGATCCACTTCGCCATATCGGTCGGGCAGCTTACGACGCCCCCAGCCCCCTTCAGTGCCCAAGTCGTACTTGGCCAGAACAGAGGTGAGTTGATCTCACCTTTTTTCTTCCTGCCATAGCCTATGGCAAACTCGGACGGTGGGGCGAGTTTCTCACCGTAGAATCCTGACCGAGCCATACCGGCGGGCTCGAAGATGTTCGAGCGGATGAATTTCTCATAGGTATCGCCCGACACCTTTTCGATGATGGCGGCGAGGACTGTATACCCGTTGTTGGAATACTCGCTTCGCGTGCCCGGTTCGAACTTGAGCTTCTCTTCAAAAACGCGCTTGAGTGCCTCGACCTTCGAGATGTCAGCAAAGTCACCGCCTTCACCAGGCCGGTCGATGTATTCGCCGAGGCCGGCACTGTGCGTGAGGAGCTGGTGGATTGTGATGCCGGCTTTATCGGGAGGCAAATTGGGAAAGAAGTTCGAGATCTTGTCTTCCACTTTGAGTTTGCCCTGCTGCTCAAGCTTCAGGATGCCCTCGGCGGTGAACGACTTTGTGATGGAGCCGATGCAGAAAATGGTGTCGGCCGTCGCTTTCACCTTATTTTCTCGATCGGCAAGGCCGATGCCCGTCTTAAAGAACGTCTGTCCACCCTTGACGACGTCAATCGCGCCGCTGAGGCCGTTCGCCTCGGCATCTGCGAGAATTTTTTCGATCGCCGCCGTGTCGGTGGGTTTGGTCGGTTGTGCCGCATGCGCACAAGATGCGCCAGCCAGACCCAAAAGTGTCGTCGCCAAGCAAAGTGAAGGAAGAAATTGTCGATTCATAACAGCCTTGAACGTATTATATGGTGTAAAACGTTCCATAATTAAACCATATATGCATCGGCTGAAGTCCATCGAGCTCAATGTGAGGCAGATGGGTGCGCTCCAAGACCCGCGGAAGCGGGACATTTTCGAGGCTGTGCACTGCGGCGGTGCGGCAACGGCGACGGAGATTGGCCTGAGAGTCGGACGACCCGCTAAGTCCCTCTACTATCATTTGCGCGCCCTTATCGAATGTGGGCTCTTGCTTCAGACGGGCACCGTCCCTGCTGGCAAGCGGACACAGGCGGTTTATGACTCGGTCGCCCAATCCTTGTTCTTGCCGGAGGAGACGGAGGCCAACCGCGCGACAATCAACCGCTCCGTTGTGTCGATCATGAGGCTGGCAGAGCGGGAGTTCATCAAAGCTTCCAAACAGGCTGTTGCGCATCCGGAGATCATTGACCATATGATTTGCTCCAGACGGGTCGTGAGACTGAGCCCAGAGAATTTTCGGAAGTACCACGACCTGCTGCAGCAAGCGTGGCGATTCGCGACCGAGTCCGAGGGCAACGCGGAAGGCGAAGTCGTTGCCCTGACGAATCTGATCGTTCCGAAGGTGCCCTAGCGAGCATGGAATAGACGATCTATGAGGATTCCATTGCTACTACTGATTGCGGCGGCGCTTTTGGGTTGCGGCGGCGATAAGACAGTCAACGTCGGCAAAGCTGGCGAAAAAGGCGTAATTCGGACGGACATCGACCAGTCCAAGGGCATTGCGCACGGTGCCTCCGATCAAATCAAGCAAGGCGAGAAAGACGTCTATGGCGGTTAACGCATCTAGGGCTTTGACGGATCGCTGACATTTGAGCTCGCGGCGCTGTCGTCCGTCGGCGCCTTGGTGGAGGTTCGTTTCCGCGGGGTCAGGCGTTTGGCGGCCCAGTCGACTCCGTTCTTGACAGGAGCGACAACGACGTCGCCCACTGACGTCTCCTTCTTCGGTGGAACGACCACGGGAGGGTTATGCACGTGGACCTCGATCTTAGAAGAGGCCGAGGGTTCGGGTTTTTTCACCAGACTGGGAAGAGACCCTATGCCGGTCAAGAATCCGAAGATCGCAATGACCGATGCGGTTAAGCCCAGGAGGGCGAAAGCCATATTCGTCTTTTCAGACTTATTCACTCACTTTCACTCTACTCCGAACGCTCGCTTGGGATTCCGACATGCCCGGGACCAAGAGGGTTGGGTGAATGGCTTCGGGAGTCTCCACCGGAGCCGGTGGAGACTTCCGACGGGTGATATCTACTTACATATCGCCTTTGAAAAGCCAGAAGTGAGCGCCCTGTGGATCCTGAAGCAACGCCATGCGTCCGATGGTCGGCACGTCAAACGCGGGGACGATGACCTTGCCGCCCAATTCCGTGCATTTGTCGACCCTGGCATCGACGTTCTCGACCGCGATGTAGATGGCCCAGTGCGGGGGAACGTCCTTCATATCGGGACGATTGTTCGTGCCCATGACGCCGGCCACCGCGGAGCCAAATGCCTTCAGCATGTGGTAAGTGCCCATGTCGCCGCCCATATTCATGTCTTCCTTATCCCATCCAAGTGCATTCACGTAAAAGTCTCGCCCTGCTTCGCCGTCTCCAACGTAGAGTTCGTGCCAGATGAATGCCTTGCCGCCTGCGATGGTGGCGGGTGATGCTTCGGTCAAAGTTTCTGCCATTGATTTCTCCTCTCGGCCAAAAAGGCCGTCTTACTTTGGTTACAGACTTTCGGCGCTACGCGTCAGCGACGACTTATTACGCGTAATCATCTGCGTTTCCGTATTATAATCCAATACGTAGACAAATGTGCGTATTTTTATCGAATCGACGTTTCACTCCTCTCTTTCAGATCGTGGATCAGGAGGGATGAGTTCCCATGCGTTACGTCCTCTGCCTTCGTTTGGAGAATTTTTATGTTCGCCATGCGGAACGGTCGTTGCCATACCCTCACGCAGACTCTGCTCCCCTAGGATCAGGGGTGGGATCTCATCCTAAATCTCTCTGCGTGGTTCGGGAAAAACGTGTGTTGGATGCCGACGACACAGCGCTCTTGAAAGGCGTGACTCCTGGGATGACCGAGCGGCAAGCGAGGGCGATTCTGAGCGGAGGAATCTTCCTTCAATGGGATGAGGACTCCTATCGCAAAGCACAGCAGGACTGGCTGGATCGATGTTTGCCATTCACGGGGGTGATCGAGCCCAGCGACCAGCATGAAGCGTTCCTAGATCTCAGCCTGCATCCCTCCCCTCGTGACATCGCGCTTCAACTGCAGCAAGCTTTGGATCACCCGGCAAAGCTTGGCGCCGCTTCCAGCAAGTGGTTGGCTTCGCTTGCCGCTGGCTCAGCGCCCACCGGGCATTTGTTCGACGACGCAGCGATGGATCCAGAAGGGTTCTTAAAAAGACTGCCCGTTTCCGTTCTGACGCCCGTGGCGGTAGCCCAACGAGAGCGTCTGGCCTTTCTAGGCTACCGACTGATCGGGGAGGTGGCGAAGATTCCGCTCCAGGTTCTGAAGGGACAGTTCGGCAACGACGCTTTGGCCATTCGGCAGGCTGCGATGGGCAGGTTGTCCCAGCCCGTGGAGGCGGTTTACCCTCCCAAGAGCCTCACTGAGTCATTGACCTTTGAAGGCGGCACCGATTCCGCCTTGGCTTTGGATGACGGGTTGGTGTCGCTGTCTTCAGTATTGGGCGAACGACTGGTCTCCGTTGAGAAACAGGGGACTGAGGTCAGGCTCTACGTCGAACTTGAGAGCGGCAGAACTTTGAGCATGAGGAGGCGGTTCAACAAGGCGGTGCGGTGTCGGCAATCTGCCGTCTCAGCCTTACGCCTCATGATCCCCAGAGAACTGGGGGAGACTGTGGTGTCGCTGCGCGTGCTGATGCCGGATCTGCAACGAGTTCCAAGGGTGCAACGCGATCTGACCGGCCACACCCCAGATGCGTACCGCAAAGCCTCAGCTGAAGCGGCGTTGAAGTCGGTGAAGACGGTGTTTGGAGATAAGGCGGTGGTACAAGGGGGCGAAATCGAGATTCCTCGCCGGATCAGAGTGTTGAAGGAATGGAAAGAGTCGACAGGATGGAGGTGATCTGCGAACACCACACGACTAGCTCCCTGACCCAACTCACCTCGGAGGCGTGGCGAACTGATCGTCGATGAAGTCGTCCTCTTCCAGAACCCAGCCGTCAAGCTCTCGATGGTAGCTTTTTATCAACTTCTCTCGATCTCATCAGGGTCCAGATCGCGAGGCTCTTTCACCGAAGTGTCACAACCTTTCTCTTTGAATGTGGATTGTTTGCGCATCATCTCACTCCTTCGGGTCAGGGACACGTTTGGGACATTGACTAACTCACCGCTGTTCCTGAAAGCCTCACGCAATAAAGGTCTGAACTTTTCGCTCAGGAACCTTGGAAAACAAAGAAGCGTCCGATATGATTAGTAGACATATATCTACTTATTATGGAACCTTCAGACCAGAACACGCTCGCCGTTTGGCGAGAGGCAGGAGAGTGGTGGAGCGGCGATTCCTATCGTGAAATACGCAGGTTTCTCGACGAGAAAGGCATCCGGCGAGAGTCGGTTCTGGAGATGCCTTCGCTGGGGCTGCCGTTGGGGGGGAATTGCGTCGAACCCTACAAGGAAGATCATCGAGAAGAAATTTCATTGCGAATCAGGAAGGTGCGGGACGAGAAGGTAGCCAAGGCGTGTGGATATGCACCTGAAGCGATGGGGCTTTCGGCGTCCCCACAGCCTGTTGGCATTGCTCACGGACCCATTCGACTCGCTGCGCTCGCTCAGAGCATGCTTCCCACCGTCTCCGACGTGGGGCAGATCTTACAACGAAACCCTTCTCAGCGAAGGGATCAGTGGGGGTATCGATTCGGTTCCTCAACGTTTGCCGATGAGGCTGCTGAGAATGGACTTTGGGGAACGACGATAAACCCCGGTTCACGCTCACCGACCCTCACCCGAGAAGCAGGGGAGAGCTCCTTCAATCCGCAATCAAAAATCGAAAATCCAAAATCCGTGGCCTTGCATACGCTCAGCGGCTATGCGTTTGGGCGGAGCGGGATGTTGGCAGAAGAGATTCCCGCTTTTTCTGCGAAGTTGGGGTTAGCAGGGGCGCTCATCGCCGATCCGTTTTCATTGACAGGAGCGGCGGAGTTCACATCGATCGCCCAAAAGGTCGGCGTCAAGCCCTTGATCGGGGCGAGTTTCGAAATGCCGCAGGGAGGCGAAGTCGTTCTTGTCGCCCGAACTCAAAAAGGCTTCCGGAGTCTATCCAGACTCATCACGGAATGCCACTTGAATGAACCACGCCTCTTTCCCTTATGCTCCTGGGAGCGGTTGGAGCGACATACGGAAGACCTCCTTTGTCTGACCGGAGGGTCTGGGGGGCTGATTGACCGCCTTCTGATCAAAGGCGATTACGAAGAAGCACAGTCGACTCTGAAGAAATTGGTGGGCCTGTACGGCAGGGACAATGTGTTCGTCGAGATCGAGCGCAGCTACTTGCCTTGGGAACGGGAAACGAACAAGAGGCTTTTGGAGCTTGCCGAGGCGGTAAGAGTTAAGCCAGTGGCAGGTGGACCGATCACCCACGCGACGCCTGGCCACTTTCCCGCCCAGGACGTCCTGGTGTGCGTCGACACGCTTTGCACTGTTGATGAAGTGGTCGGCCGAAAGCCTTTGCGGCACCCATCCCAACCTCAGGTGAAGCACCCACCGAGGCGAGCTATGAACGCAGAGAGGTATCTGCGGTCGGCTCATGAGATGGCTGAACTTTTTGCTGACCAGCCCGACCTGTTGGAAAACACGCTGAGGGTGGCTGAACGGTGCGAATCGTTCGTGTTGCCGGGGCGGGCGGAGTTGCCAAAGATGTTCGAGGACGACGCTTCCGCGCTTCGCCAGATCACCTACGCAGGGGCGGACCATTGGCACGGCACCATTTCGAAGCCGCTGATGAAGCGCTTGGAACACGAGCTTGACCGGATCATCCGCCTTGGATTCGAGACCCACTTTCTCGTTGCCTGGGACATGTGTGAGTGGGCGAGGGAGCAGCAAATCGAGTTCAGTGGGAGGGGATCGGTGGTCGATTCCGCCGTCGCCTATTGCCTCGGTTTTTCACGCATTGACGCCTTCGCTCACAGGCTTCATTTCGATCGATTCCTTCCCTCCGACGGGACCAAGCGGCCGGACATCGACATCGACTTCGAAGCCAAGCGGCGCGACGACATCAGAAACCATTTGGCGCGCAAATACGGCGTGGATCGGGTGGCGACAGTGGCAGCTGTCGGCCCCTATTGCCCGCGTGGCATCGTGCGCGAGGTGGGCAAGGCGATGGGCTTGCCGGGCGATTGCCTAGGATTTTTAGCCAAGCGGCGTTACGGG
>CAZUCK010000106.1:0-6556 GCA_964619505.1 uncultured Fimbriimonas sp.
CTGCTGCCGGATTCCGGATTTCACCTTGATCATTTTCGCCTTGTCACCGACAACGACGTAGACGACGTCCTCGCCGCTGAATTTCTGGATCGCGGTGACGGGGACGAGCACGGTGTTGGGGATCTTGCGGATTTGGACGACGCCGCGAGCGTACATGCCTGGCTTGATGCCGTCCATGGAACCTTTGAACATGACGCGCACGGAGAAGAGGCGGCCAACGTCGGTTCCCATTGGACTGATGCCGGCGATGGTGCCAACAAAGCTGATGTTTGGCAACGCGTCGACTTTGATCGCAACCGGGCTGCCCAACAACAACTTGGAGACGACGTCCTCAGAGACTTGTCCCTCAAAGTAGGCGCCTTGGCCGCCGACTACACGGACAACGGTCTGGCCCGTTGAGGCAATGGTGCCGACTTGCATCGGCTTGCCGGAAACATGGCCTGAGAAGGGCGCTCGGATTTGGGCATCGGCAAGCGCCTGACGAGCGATGGCGACCTGGGCGTTGGCGGTTTGGACTCCCGCTTGAGCGGATTGGACTTGATCGCTGAGCAATACGTCCAGTTTCTTTTGAGCCTGTGCAGAGCGCAGGCTCTCCTCCGCCGACTGAACGGCTTCTTCTGCCACTGCCAAATCCTCAGACCTTGTTCCATTGACCTGCATGATTTGAGATTGCAAGGCACCGTTGTAGGCGGTCAGTGCGCTGTCATAGGCGTTTTGTGCTTGATCGAGCTGCTGACGCGACGTTGCGCCTTGTTCAAACAGTTCGCGCTGCCTGTCGAGCTGAGTCTTCGCCAGGTCGAGGGCCGACTTGGCCGATTTGACCTGCCAATCGACTTGTGTACGCTCTTCGGGCCTAGCTCCCGCCCTGGCCTTTTGAAGTCCGGCCCTTGCGGAGCGAAGTTGGGCTTGAGCGGAGGCAACCGCTGCGCTGGACTTGGATGGTCCGACGGCCGCATTGGCCACTGCCTGGGAGAGCTGCGAGCGGGCTCCGCTAAGTCCTGCCAGAGCTTGGCTCAGTTGATCATTCAATGTAGATGTGTCCTGGGTGGCAAGGACTTGGCCGGCCGTCACGGAGTCACCGTCTTTGACGTAGGTCGCGGTGATCCTTCCGGAGACCTTGGCGCCGACCAGGGTGTCCTCGCCGGTGGTGACTCCACCGGTGATCTCTTGTGTCTGCACAAGGGTCTCTTCTTTGACGGTGCGAACACCAACCAGTTGGACAGGGTTGCTTACCAACTTTTCGGTCGCCTTGGCTTCCTTCTGCGCCTGACGGTCGACACACCCTCCGATGGAAAGGGCCAACGCGCCTGCGATCAACAACACGGATATCTTTCGGTTCAATTTTTTGCTCCTGATTTGGCTGGTTCGCTGGCAGCCGTGGGGTCATCCGCTCCGACAGCCTTCTGCAGATCGGAGTACGCGGTCAAATAGTCGTATCTGGCGGAAACGAGGCCCGTTCGCGCCCTCGTGAGGTCGGCTTCGGCGTCGATCACTTCGAGGAGGATGCCTTGGCCGGCGTTGAGCCGAACGACGGCGAGTCGGTAGGTCTCCTCTGCGGCGGTCACCTGGGCGACGGCAACATCGAGCCTTGACTTCGCGTTCGCGAGGCTGGTGATGGCTTGACGCACTTCGAGTGAGACGCCGAGAACCGTTTGTTCGAGCTGGATTTTGATCTGTTCTTCGGCCTGTCGATCCTGTTTAACCCTAGCCCGGGTGACGCCCGAATCAAAAATGGGCCAGCTGACGGAGGCGACGCCGACGGTTTGAGAAACGGTGTTGCCGGGCAGCGGGTCGATGTTTCTGAGAGCGGTGATGGAAAGATTCACGGTCGGCTGCAGACTTCTTTCTTCAGCGCGTGTGACCTCGGCAAGGCCGATGGCCGTTTGCTTGAGTCCGACGATTTCGGGCCTTTTCGCCTGAGCTGCTCCAACGAGGGCTTGTTCGTCTGCGCTGACGTTGGGCAATTCGGCGCTAGGTTGCACTTCGAATGGCGTTTCCACGGGCCGTCCCAACGTGTTGTTGAAGGCTTCTTTGGCGAGCGACAGTCCGTTTTGTGCGCTGATCAAGTTCGATTGCGCTTGTGAGACCTGGACTTGCTGCCTGAGGACATCGACTCTGGCGAGGGCTCCGGCATTGAATTGTTGCTGAATGTTTGTGAGTCGATCCTGCTGATCTTTGAGGGCGATTTGGTTGACTTCGACCTGCTCCTTCGCCTGGGCCACCTGGAAGTAGCCGTGTCTGACGTCTCGCTTCAGGTTGTTCTTGGCAACCTCGATGTTGGCGTTGGCGGTGGCGAGCAATGCGTGGGCGGCGCGGACTCCGCGCGAGATGTTGCCGCTGATGTCGACAGGCATCGTGATTCCGGCGGTGACTTGCTTTTCGTCGATCGGCACTTCGACAATGGGGGGTGAACTCGGTGAGAGTTGGACGGTGGTCTCTTTGTCGAACCGCGTGTACGTTCCTCCCAAAGTGACTTTGGGCCCGAGGCTGGATTTCGCCTCGTTTACCTTCTGTCGGCTTTGCTCAAACTGAGATTTGGCGGCTCGAACGCTGAACGCATTGTTCATGGCGACGGCGATGGCGTCGTCCAGCGTGAGTGTCGGCGCTTGCGCTCCCTGCGAGGCGACGATGGCCAGCGAAAATAAGATGTTCAAGATTAAGCTTCCTCCCTGTTTGCCGTGTCCAATTTCGTCAACATAGATCCAAATTCGTCCAGAAAGTTCCTTGCGGCGTCGATCTTGAACATGACCAAGCCCTTGTATGCCGGGTGTTTCATGATCAGAATCTTGTCGCCTGGGTGGATGCCCAATTCGACTCGCGCTTCCGCTGGGATCACCAACTGACCCCTTTCACCGACGGTAGCGCTCCCATAGAAGCTCTTCTCACAATCCATTTTGCGTCTCACTCGTGTAAATCATACAAATCGTACGAATTATACACAAATGAAATCACAAATCCGACGAATCTTTAATGGTTCTACCGATGCGGGGTTCGCGAAGTTGCGAGAGAGTTCCATCGATGGGCCAATGGTCACGTTTTGGCTCACGCCCAGGGGCTCAAGATCTCTCCTGCGCAACGCAAAGGGATTGGGTTGCCGGCATTTGGAACCGACCTGCAACGGCAAAGCCAAGCAACCAACGAACGCGTCGCTAATTCGTGATGACGAGGGCGTCAGCGAGGGCGGACTTCACCTCTTCCGATTCGACGGTCGTCTTCGGGCTGAAGCGCTTCAGCACTTTGCCATCGCGTCCGATGAGGAACTTGGCGAAGTTCCACTCAATGTCATCATGCCTATCCGAGTTGGCGATAAGCCACTGATAGAGTGGGTTGATGCCGTCGCCTTTGACGACGATCTTGGAGAACATTGGGAAGGTCACGTCGTACGTGGCGGAGCAGAACTGTTTGATCTGTTGATCGGTGCCCGGCTCTTGTCCGCCGAATTCGTTGGCGGGAAAGCCGAGGATTTCGAATCCTTTGGAACTGTCGGCTTTATAGAGCTTTTCGAGGCCCTCGTATTGAGGCGTATTGCCACACTTGCTTGCCACGTTCACGACGAGGAGCACTTTGCCTTTGTAGGTGCTGAGGGGGATTTCCTTCCCATCGATGCTCTTCATGGTGAAGTCGTAGAAAGTCTTGTCGGAGACGGCAGCTTTTGGTTCTGCGGTCGTTTTGGTCTCGGGCATGCTGGCCACTTGTCCTTGGCAACCGATGGCCGCCGCTGCGATTAGTCCTAGAATCATTTTCATTGCTCCCGTTCCTATCAGTTTCATCTACGAAAGATCAGGCACCAAGGGTCGCCAGACGATACAGAATGTGTGCGTAAATGCGGCTTGCCTTGAAAAGGTGCTCGACCTTCAGACGCTCATCGGTCTCGTGCGCCTTGCCGTCACCTTCCCAGCTGGTGCCGATGCTGACCGTATTGGGGATGGCTCGAGCGTAGGTGCCACCGCCCATCACATCCGGAGCCTTCTTCTCGCCGGTCTCCTCCTCATACACATCACAGATGGTTTTGACGAGCGGGTGGTCGAGAGGGAAGTAAAGGCCGGGACTGTCCTTAAAGAGCTCCAGCTTCCATCCGCTCTTGAGGGCCGAAAGATGATTGAGGGTGCGTGTTTTGACGTCGTCGCCTTTCCAGGTGACCGGATACCTGACGCTGTAGGCGAGGTGAAGCCGACCATCTTCGGTTGTGATGACGCCTGGGTTGGCGGTCAGATTCTTGCTCTCCTCATCGCGGCCGTGGATGCCAAGGCCCTGTCCGCCGATTTCCATGGCGTCCAAGAGTTCACGGAAGTAAGCCTCGGTGCTGAGGGGCGAGATTTCCAGGAGGAATCGGAAGATCCGCGTCGCGGCGGAGTCGCCATAGAAGGGGGTGGAGCCGTGGGCGGCCTTGCCGATCGCCTTAACGATCAAGGTGTCGCCGGCCCAGTCGCAGGTGACGTTGGCGTCCCATTGATCGGCGAGCTTTCCGTCGACGTGCTTGCGGGCATCGGGAGGGACGCGTAGTTTCGCGATGCAGGCGTCGACAACGATGTTGATCCGCTGGCCACCTTTGACTTCGAGAAGTTCAACCTCGCCTTTAACCAACGGCACGGAGGTCGTGATGGAGACGATGCCCTTTTCGCCGTGGACTAGGGGCCAATCAGAGTCCGGGGCAACGCCCAGGGTGGGGGCTTCGTCGACTTCCATATAGTGTTGCACGCAGCCGAAGCCTGATTCTTCGTTGCAGCCAAAAACCTGTCGGATGCGGACCTTGAGGTCGGGGACGCATTCCTTGATGGCGCGTATGGCATAGAACGAGGCCATGGTCGGTCCCTTGTCATCCGTTGCTCCCCGCGAATAGAGGTAGCCCTCGTCGATCTCGGCGCCGAACGGCTCGTGCTTCCAGCCGCGACCAACGGGCACGACGTCGAGGTGTCCGAGTGAGACGATGAGTTCCTTGCCTTGACCGATTTCGGCATACCCAATGTAGCCGTCGAGGTCAGTCGTTTTCATGCCGAAGCCCTTGGCGAGATCGAGGGCGAGGTCGAGCGCCTTCCGATTCTCGGCGCCAAAGGGGGCCTTGGGGAGGGCAGCGGATTCAAGGGAAGGAATTTGGAGCATGCGACGGGTGTCGCGCAGCAGCTCATCTTCATGGGCGCGTAACCAGTCCTGGATGCGCGCGACGGTTGGGTCAGACATGGAAGGGAGGTTACCAGTTGGGACGTAGAGGTGGTCCCAGGCCCAAGATCGGATTGTCCGTGGCATCTGATACGCTTCGCCCATCGAATGAACACGAGTGCGCTGTTTAAGGTTGGGTTGACGATCAAGGCGCTCAACGGCTTCGCTGAGATCATCGGTGGAGCGATGCTCTTAATGCCGTTGGAGGTTGCCCGAGTCGTGTTGCATCTTTCCATGAAGGAGTTCGAGAAGAACCCGAATGCGGCCATCGGCGTTGGCTTGGAGCGGCTTGGATTCAGCGTTTTGTCGGTGACCGTCCTTGGTGCGCTCTATTTGATGGTTCATGGGGTGACCAAGGTCGTGCTGATCGGCGCTGCGTTCAAGGAGAAGATGTGGGGCTACCACGGGTTGATAATTATTCTCAGTGTCTTTTCTGTGCTGGAGCTTTGGCGCTCCGTGGAGAAGCACAGCGCACTGATCCTGGCGCTGGCGTTCTTTGACGCGCTCATAGTCTTGCTCGTTGCCAAAGAATATTCGGCGCGTTTGCGACGAAGCGTCGGTTGAGGCTCGGTTGTGCCCCGCAAACGGCCACCTGCCGGGGCCGCTCAGATCCTTCACCGGGTTCAAAAGGACAACCTCAAGAACGTGAATAAACATCCCGCCAGGGGCGGGATGTTTTGAACTCAAAGGTGAGCGCCTGCCGGAGCCCTTGGGCTACGGCGATAAGGGCCAGCGGAGGTTCAGGCGGCTGGTCGAACCCCCGTGGCGCTGTCTGTCGTGTTCCATCCAGGCACAAGTTGCATCCTGGTAAACGCGCTGGTTATGGACTGTTTCGTGGACAGCGCGCCTTCATAAAAAATGCACGTACTCCGCTCTCAAGCTGTTCGCTGACGTCTTTGGAGGAGCTTCGGAGGTCGTGACCCCGGCTCCAGGTCGAGTGACCTTGATCTGCGAACAGACGGATACTCAAGAAGGACTTGTGTTTCAGGCAGCTCCAATGTGCATCGCCGTCATTGAGGCGGCGCAAACAAAGAACTCCATGGCTTGCTGTCGGGCCAAACCATCGTTTGACCCTGGTATTCAGTCTTGAATCGTCGTCAACGGGGCAAAACTTCTGATAATATGACCCTGGTAATTGTTCTAGGTTGAAATACCCTACCGTCTTGTCAGCATCATTTCAATAGCAATCATATCGCTTGGAGTCCAGGTTCAAATGCGCGTGTTCTGTGCGCGCATCTGTGGCTGGACGTGTAGGTCGTGGGGTGCAAGTGGGCACGCCAGCACAGAATTTCGTCCGAAGTTCGTTTGCCATCTCAAATCTCTGGGCCGCTTGTGGAAAGAACTCAGTAGGCGGTTGAAATAAAAGTGAGGGGTGGGTTAATGCCAATGCCAAGCACAT
>CAZUCK010000107.1:0-6050 GCA_964619505.1 uncultured Fimbriimonas sp.
GAATCGCAAGCGGCGAGGACATCCTCGGGTGGACACACGGCGAAATCAAGAAGCCAGAGACCATCAATTACCGCACGTTCAAACCGGAACGCGATGGCCTGTTCTGTGAGCGGATCTTCGGTCCCGTTAAGGACTGGGAATGCTCATGCGGACGATATAAGAAGATTAAGTACAAAGGCATCACGTGTGAGCGTTGCGGCGTTGAAGTCACGCGTAGCAAAGTCCGACGCGAGCGAATGGGCCACGTGGAGCTTGCCGCCCCCGTATGCCACATCTGGTACCTGAAGGGCGTTCCGTCGCCACTCTCTTTGATTCTCGACATTTCGCCGCGACTTCTTGAGAAGGTCATTTATTTCGCAAGCTTTATCATCATCGACATCGATGGGGATGAAATCGCAGAGCTCCTTCCGCAGATCCGATTGGGCGTTGAGACCGAAAAGGCGAACCTCCAGATGCAGATGCGCGAGCTGGAAGAGGAAAGCCTTGGCCGATTCGCAACGGAGCTGATCGAAAATCCCGACGACTACTTCGATGAGGCGTTTGTTCGAGAGCGTGCAAAGGCCGTCAACGACAGAATTAAGGCTGAATACCGCGACGCGGATGACAGGCTCAAAGACCTGGATGTTGCAGTTGAGATTCTCGGCAAACTCGAGCGCAACCAGCTCATTGATGAGGATAAGTACCGCGCCGTCAGCAAATTGCTCGACAGCGTAGGCGCCCGCATGCAAAAGGATTTGCGTGCGCTCGTTCGTGCCAACATCGGCGCCGATGCCATCAAGGAATTGTTGAACCGAGTTGATCTTGAAAAGCTCGCGAGAGAGCTGCGACAAGAGATCATCATGACCCAGAGCCAGAGACGCGCACGAGCCATCAAGCGGCTCGAAGTGGTGGAGGCCCTCATTTCGAGTCGAAGTCGACCGGACTGGATGATCCTGGACGTCGTGCCCGTCATCTCGCCGGAACTTCGCCCGATGGTCCAGCTCGACGGCGGTCGATTTGCCACTTCCGACCTGAACGATCTCTACCGTCGCATCATTAACCGGAACAACCGGTTGAAGAGAATCATTGAGATCCACGCGCCGGAATCGATTATCAACCATGAGAAGAGGCTCCTGCAGGAAGCCGTTGATGCTCTAATCGACAACGGCCGCCGTGCACGGCCGGTGGTGGGATCAAACTCACGGCCGCTCAAGTCGCTCAGCGACATGTTGAAAGGTAAGGAGGGCCGTTTCCGCAAGAATCTGCTCGGAAAGCGAGTGGACTACTCTGGACGCTCCGTCATCGTCGTTGGACCGCACCTCAAACTGCACCAGTGCGGGCTACCCAAGGAGATGGCTCTAGAGCTGTTCAAGCCCTTCGTCATGAAGTCCCTTGTCGAAAAGAAGATCACGCAGAACATCAAGACGGCCAAGCGCATGATCGACCGGATGCACCCCGCCGTTTGGGACGGGCTCGAAGAGGTCATCAAGGAGCATCCAGTTCTCCTCAACCGTGCACCCACTCTGCACAGATTGGGCATTCAAGCGTTCGAGCCGATCCTGGTTGACGGAAAAGCCATCCAGGTTCACCCGCTCGTTTGCCATGCGTACAATGCCGACTTCGATGGCGACCAAATGGCCGTTCACGTGCCGCTGAGCACCCAAGCGCAGGCTGAAGCTCGCGTCTTGATGCTCTCGACACAAAACCTGTTCTCACCCGCCGACGGTCGGCCAACTTGCGCGCCCGTTCAGGATATCATCCTTGGCAACTACGCGCTGACGTTCGTGTCCGCCGAAGGCAAAGCCGCTTTGGCCGAACAGGAAAGACTCCACAAGGCAAAGCCGGAAAAGAATCCGCCCCCGCGCATCTTCAGCAGCCCAGACGATGTCATCTACCACCTCGAGACTCCGATGGCGGAGGAGCGGCTTGCCCTCAACACGCCGGTCAAGTTCCGATTGACCCGACCGAAATTCCGACCCGAAAGCGAAGTGGATTTTCGGGATTCCCTTACCGGGCTTGAGTACCACAAGGTGGTGACGACGGGTGATGAGGGCGAAGATGTCGAGGAACTGGTTCCTTACGAACAGGAGTTCGAGACCTTTGTCGCAACCGCAACGCCAGGTCAGATTGAATTTAACTCGATCCTGCCCTACCCGCTGAAGCACAGTGATGAGTTCCTAACAATGGAGCTCAACAAGAAACAGCTCGCGGAAATGATTCTCGTTTGCCACCGTAAGGTCGGCGTCGGTGGGACCATCAAGCTGCTAGACGACATGAAGGACATGGGCTTCAAGTGGGCCACCAAGTATGGCCTCAGCGTTGCCATCACTGACATGGACCCGCCGGAGCGACGTGAGGAAATGATCAAGGACGCGGACGACCGTTCGACCAAGATCACACAGCAATTCCGCCGTGGCATGATGACCTATAACGAGATGACCTCACAGCTCATCAAACTGTGGACGGAGACGTACGACGAAATCGGTAAGGAAATCGTCAACGGTTTGAAGCAGTTCAACCCGCTGTCGATCATCACCGTTTCCGGCGCTCGTGGTTCGGTAAAGCAGCTTGCGCAACTTGCCGGTATGCGAGGGTTGATGTTCAACCAGTTCAATGAAGTTATCTATGAGTTGCCCGTCAAGAGCTCGTTCCACAAGGGGCTCGGCATGCTTGAGTACTTCGTGACGACCCACGGTGCCCGAAAGGGCCTCGCAGACACGGCACTTCGAACCGCTGACGCGGGCTACCTTACGCGGCGTCTCTGCGACGTTGCCCAAGATGTAATCATCAACGGGATCGACTGTGGAACTTCGGAAGGCGTGCTCGCACACCGGATCATGGACGAAGGTGAAGTCATTGAGCCGCTGGCAGACCGAATCTACGGTCGAATAGCGATCTCGACGATCACGGATCCGGAAACGAAGGAAGTGGTCATAAGCTTTGACAACCTGATTTCGCGAGATGCTTCCAAGCAAGTGAACCGCATCGAGAACAAGTACGCGGCTGAATATGCCGCAGCTGAAACTGATGCGGCGAGGGACAAGCTCGGTGACAAATATCGCGCGCTCGGCTTTGAAGTGGATGATCACGGCCACCTGTGCGTTTCGATTCGAAGCCCGCTGACATGCGAAATGGTTCAAGGCATCTGCGCCAAGTGCTACGGTCAAGACTTGTCAAGCTTCAAGCTTGTCGAAGTCGGCGTTGCGGTGGGAATCATCGCCGCGCAATCAATCGGTGAACCTGGCACTCAGCTCACGATGCGTACATTCCACACGGGAGGCGTCGCCGGTTCGGCCACCATTGCGAGGACGAACCAATACAAGACCGGTAAATTCATCCGACAGTTCATGGAGGACTTTGCGACGGCGACGGATACGGACCTCAAGCAGTTCGATCCGACCAAGTTGCTCGAGTCGCAAGAGAGCGCGGTTAAGGCCGTTTTCTTGAAGACGGACACGGCGCCCCTGACGATCACTCATGATCCTCTCAGCGAGGATCCCAAGATCAAGCGCAAGATTGAACGGCAAACCAAAGCAGCAGCAAAACTGTCTGAAAAGGCCGACAGCGACTCAAAGAAACTGTGGGAGCGGTCGAGAAAGACGTTCTTCTATGCTTGGACCGGTGAATCCAGTGGAATCGTCCGTGTCGAAGAAATTTTCGAAGCTCGGCGCCAGCCTCGTGGTAAGGCGATCATCTGCCCAGTCACGGGTGTGGTGAAGTCGGTGCAAGAATCGAGCTTCGGTCGATGGATCATCGTGGAAGCGACTGTTCCAACAACGGCGCCTCTGAAGGATGCATACATTGCGGACGCACAGAATTGGGAGGTCAAAGAGGACGGCCATGCAGAAGGAGGCTTAGAGAAGACGATCGGGCAGAAGCTCGTTGCCGCCACTCTCGCCGCATTGCGCAAGCACAACATCGAGAAGGTCAACATTCTCTACCCGATCTTGGTCCCGCCCCTCGGCAAGCTGCCGGTTTCCAAAGGCAGTAAGGTCATCAAGGGAGACCCTCTTACGGAAGGTCCCCGAGATCCGCACGAGGTTTTGGAGCTTGCTGGTGCCGCTGCGGTCTACGACTATTTCGTGGAAAACTTGCAGAGCGTTTACAAAGCGCAAGGCGTAGACATCAACGACAAGCACATCGAGGTCATCATCAGGCAGATGCTGCGAAAGCGGCAAATCAAGGAACCGGGCGACACGCCGTTTCTTCCCGGCCAGATCGTCGACCGATTCACCTACATCAGGGAGAATGATCGAGTGCGAGCCTTGCTTCAAGCAGGCAAAAAGATCAAGTACGTCGATCCGATCAGCGGCGAGAACATTGAGCGTGATCCGAAGGAAGCAACCGCGACATGGATTCTCCTTGGCATTACAGAGGCATCGCTTGCGACCGACTCCTACTTATCGGCAGCGTCATTCCAAAAGACCACCCGCGTCCTTACCGAGGCGGCCGTTCGCGGAAAGAAAGACCAACTCGTCGGTTTGAAGGAGAATGTCATCATCGGACGACTCATCCCTGCCGGCACCGGCGTCAAGCAATATCGCGACGTGTCTGTTGAAGTGCAGCGCGGCCCGAGCTGGGCAGAGCAGTCCCTTCAGGCGCTCGTGGAAGCTGACGGACACGAAGAGGACATGCTTAGCTCCTTGTCGTTCCCATCTCTTGCCGAGATGGCCGCAGAAGAGGGCGAGTTGGAACCCGAAGAAGGACTGTAACAGCGTCCTGTAAGGGAACTTGAGCCGCCAGGTTGTTCACCTGGCGGCTTTCTGTTTTTCATTTGCTTGTTGTCCCGACAAGTTGGCCTCGTCGGCGAGCGCCCGGGTTGTGTATATTGACTTGATAACCTTTCCTGGGAACAACATGAGAAGTCAACTGCGTATTATATCGGCCCTATCGCTTCTAGCACTCTCTGCCATCGCATCGACACAAGGTCAGATGCCAGCCCCGCGTAGGCACTTCAGCAACGACTCCTACAACCTCCGAGAGCATTACAAGAAGCTGCAGTACATGATTCCCATGCGCGATGGGGTGAAACTCTTCACGAATGTCTACGTTCCCACCGAGGTCTCCGGGAAACATCCCATTCTGCTGGAACGAACGCCATACGGCGCTGGCCCGTTTGCTGCAGACGCCATTCCTCGCAACGTGAAAGGCTCTCAAAAGATGAAGGATGCTGGATACATCTTCGCGTTGCAGGATGTTCGGGGCAAGGGTTACAGTGAAGGGGACTATGTGAACATACGTCCTCAACTGAAACCAGGCGAGAAAGGCATCGATGAAAGCACCGACACCTGGGACACCGTCGACTATTTGGTCAAGAACGTGCCCGACAACAACGGACACGTTGGCATGTGGGGTATCTCATATCCAGGTTTCTACGCGGGCGTTGGCGGTATCGACACGCATCCAGCTCTCACCGCGATTTCCCCCCAAGCCCCCGTCAGCGATTGGTTCATCGGTGACGATTTTCACCACAATGGTGCCTTCTTCCAACGTGACCTGTTTGATTTCTGCCCGTGGTTCAACGTTCCTCGGTTAGGAATCATGAAGCGCGGCAAGAGTCCACACATTGATTGGGGCAACAGCGATTACGACTTCTATCTCAACACCGGAGCTCTTCCGAACTTTGACAAGAAATGGTTCAAGGGAACCATCCCATATTGGAACGAGGTCATGGACCACGGGACCTATGATGACTATTGGAAGGATCGAAGCCTGACAAGGCACCTGGACAACATAAAGTGCGCCGTTCTAGTCGTAGGCGGCTGGTTTGATGCAGAAGATATGTGGGGTGCCTTGCACGACTATCAATCGGTGAAAGCGAAGAACCCCGCGACAGTCGACTGGCTCGTTATGGGTCCATGGTCTCACGGCATGTGGGCGGGGCCCAAGGGCCGTACGCTCGGCGATATGGACTTTGGGCAAGATACGTCCGCTTATTTCCAAGACAACATCGAGTTTCCGTTTTTCGATGCCTTTCTGCGTGGCGAAAAAAGGGATGCGTAAAACACAAAGACCGGTTCGAAGGTGTTCGAGACTGGTCGCAAGGTCGGGCATGCGCTCCCCAAATGGCC
>CAZUCK010000108.1:0-6002 GCA_964619505.1 uncultured Fimbriimonas sp.
AGGTGCTTCCCTTCCGCGCAGGCTCGAGTCACGGCGCCCGATATCTTGTCCGCCAAGGTGGTCTCACCCAAATGGCGCAGCATCATCGTCGCGCTGAGAAGCAACGCAGTTGGATTGGCGATCCCTTTGCCTGCGATGTCCGGCGCTGAGCCGTGCACCGCCTCAAATACGGCCCCTTGCTCGCCGATGTTGGCCCCAGGGGCAAGCCCTAGACCGCCAACCAAGCCCGCGCAAAGGTCGCTGATGATGTCGCCGTAAAGGTTCTCCGTGACAAATGCGTCGAATTGCTCCGGATTCGTCACGAGCTGCATGCAGCAGTTGTCAACGATGATCGTGTCGGCGACGACCTGGGGGTAACGCTTCGCCGCCCGGTGAAACTCCTCAAGAAACATACCGTCGGTAAGTTTCATGATGTTCGCCTTGTGAACGGCGGTAAGGCGCTTCCGGCCCAGTTTCACGACGAGATCGAAGGCGTACTCACACACTCGCTGACAGCAATGGCGAGTGATGACCTTGATGGCCTGAGCCGCATCGGGGTGAAGCTGATATTCGATCCCTGCATACAAGTCTTCTGTGTTCTCACGAACAATGACCAAGTCGATCTTCCGGTCCGCAAAGGCACCTTTGACCCCCGGCAACATCTTCGCGGGCCTCACGTTTGCATAAAGGTCAAGCGCCTTGCGCAAAGCGACGTTCGCGCTGGAATGTCCGCCGCCGCTCGGTGTGGTTGTGGGGCCCTTCAACGCAATCCCAATCTCTCGAACTCCCTCTATCGTCTGATACGGCACCGGGTCAAGGCCCTTGTCGATGGCTGCCATGCCGGCGTCGTAATAGACCCACTCGGCGCGGAAACCGACCGCCTCCAAAATTCTGATGGTGGCCGCCGTGATTTCGGGACCAATGCCGTCTCCTGGGATGACGGCGATCTTACGGTTGAACATTCATAAGATATTGGCGGTTCTAACCGATGAGAAACAACTCGACAAGCGTGCCTTGGCGCAAGCCAGACCATCGCAGGAGCAACGTGCCATGTCATCTGAGAATTCGGAACGGGCCAAGCTCGAAGCTTCCAGACAAGAGTTCGTTTAGATTCCCGACGGGAACAAGGCATGGATTATCGTGCCTCTCACAGGCAGGAGATAAGAAAATGCTAACCGCGAACAAGATCTCATCCGCAGTAGCTGCAATCACGATGCTCGCGCTTCTGGGTACCCAAGCCGACGCAGCCGGGATTCAAGACAATCAAGGACAGGATAGGTCCAACAGGCAATCCAAGAACACACAAAGTCAAAGAGTTCAGGTCACCCAGGCGAACCCATCTCAATACGCTCCTGGACACTATCGAAGGACTCCGCCGCAGCCCGTCTTCACACCTCAGCGACACCGCCCCGTCGCGAGATGGCAATCACCACCTCCAAGAATGACGCCGACTCTGCGACAACAGCCGTATGTTCTCCACCTTGGATCGAACAATGAACCATCACCCAGAGTCACAACCGCCGCGCCGACGATGCGTCGAATTCAAAGAATCACCCTTCCTCAGCAGACTCAGGAAGGCAGAAGGGTGTACCCAACGGTGCCTCAGACCTTTAACTTCGCCGGGCGGAACTCACAGTTCTTCTCGAATAACATCCGGCAGGGCACCTCGTTTCTTCACCCACAGTCTGCCCCCACTCAACCGTGGTTCAGCGACAGGGTGACGAGGAACTCAGATGGGTTCCGCATCGGATTCGTCCAATACGATTCGGGCTTCCACCAATCTTCGTTCTACTTTGGAAACTACGCTTACTGGCCTTATTCGCCCTGCGTGGCATCGCCTTGGTATTTCTATCCGATGCTGCCACCGTACATATCGCTCAGCTTCGTCTATACGGAATATCCGCCGAGTTGGAGCGATTCTTACCATCCCTACAATGGGTACGTGCCCGGATCTGGGCATCGCTATGGCTCGTTGGACTACTGCATCGACGACTTGAGGGTCGCTTATATCGAGCATGACCCGCGCGCAATCAACCGGTTGATCCCGCGTTACGGCGACATCGCAATCTACATAGACGGCGACTATCGATATAGCGTCCGCTGTTCAGACTTCCATGAGATGTTGGAAGACTCGATCAGCGACGTTCGAACGACAGGGTATCGGGTCATAGCCGTTCGCAGGTACGACGACGGTTCTGTGTTGATTGAATCGCGGCACACCTTTTCTGACGGATGGAACGGCGGCGAAACCGTTTACCAGAGCTTCAGGCTGGTGCCGCAGGGCAGCACATACGTGATCCGAGAGTTCGGCACGAGCCAACGACGGATCTACGACTGACCCTTGAATCCACCGGGTCGCCAATTGGCTGGCCCGGTGCTTCCCATTCTTAGAATTGCTTCAGCATCGCGTAACGGCTCGACCCATCACACGTATGGTCTTTTGGCGGTCAGAAAACCATGAAAACATTTGCCAGACTACTGTCTTCCAGCGCAATATTTGCTGGACTTGTCATTGGAGCAAACGCTCAAGATGGCCACACGGACAAAAACGAGGGTCGATCTCATGATTCGCACAGTTCTGTGAGTCGAGCTTCGCATTCCAACAGCGGCGGGGCAACGAGGTCTTATTCTTGGTCAAATTCAAGCGGCCGCAGTTCTTCTGCTTACACCCCACGGTCCTATCGGAGCCAAGACCGCAACCCCAGCGTTGATAGCAACAACGGCGGCAACCGATCCTATGAGCGAAGTTACAGCAGGACCTATTCGGCCCCCACCTATGAACGAAACAACTCGGACAATTCGTCGCCGTGGACCTCTGCGAAGACCACCTATCGCAGACAAGACACGGCCGAACCCGAACACACGTACACGAAAAGGCCCGCGACTCAAGACAGGCCGACTTGGAATCAAGACTCAGGCTCCAGAACCAACACGTACGACCGAGGTAATCAAGGCAAGTGGAACAGCGGTCTTGACCGAAACTCCAAGGCACCCCTCTCAGAGCACTTCGGCCTTACGTCCAGCAATTTCACTTCCCACCGGGGCTTCATCGGCGCACCGCCTCCTGCCTTCTCGAAGCCCTCGCAGTTCTTTTTCCATGACGGATTTCGAAGCGGTGGATCAATCGAATCTCTGTCCCTGCAAATCGGCGGCTTCCGTTTTGGCTATTGCCAGTACGACGGACGCTTCAGAGACAATTGGTTCTTCTTTGGCAACTATTGCTACGCACCCACCTTTGCCGGAGCGATCTGTTCACCGTGGTACTACTACTATGAACTTCCTCCCTATTTCTGCAGCCCCACCGTCTTCATCGTCGAAGACTATTCGTACCGACATTACTATGGCAGGGGCCGTGAATATCGCTATCGCGATGGTTATGACGATCGTGACAACGACAGCATTGACGGCTCGATCGCAAGCATCGTCAGGGGCTTTGAGAACCGCGACTTCCGCGATATGGATTCGCTCGTTCCCCACAGCGGCGACGTAGCCATCTTCATGGACCACCAGTACCGCTACAGCATGCGGGCCGATGACTACTTCGACATGATGCGCGATGCGGTCGAGAACGTCCGCACAACGGGCTATCACATCTTGGACGTCCGAACCTACGATGACGACTCGGTCAGGATCGAAGCCCGCCACGAGACGGTTGATCCCTGGAATCGACACTCGAACGTCTACAACACGATCCTGCTACAACGAGAATCGAGAGGCTACGTGATCCGAGAATTCGGCACGAGCCAGCACCGCGACTGAAAGGAGATTGATCAGGGCTGCCCGACTTCGGGTGGCCCTTTTTTTGCGGCCATATCCTTCCTGATTAGGTGTCTCGGGGCGAGGGCACCGCAATGCAGCAGATCAAAGATCGCCATCCAGCAAGGCGGCAAACTCATCACGCACCTCAGCGGGGAGAGCGTTCGGCACACCAAGGGCACGCGCCGCCAAGAGGAGCTTCGCAATGCGATCCAACGTCTCCATCCGATGATAGGCGTCCAAGAGATCTTTTCCAAGCGTCACCGCGCCATGGTGGCTCAGCAGGAAGGTCTTGTGGCTCGCCAAAAATGGCTCGATCGAATCTGGAACCTCATCTGTGCCGGGCCTAGCAAATGGCACTGTAACGACCCGTCCGAGAACCGCCGCGGCTTCTGGCACAATGTCATCCTGGAACGGCACGCCTGCCAGCGTGAAGGCGGTGGCGGTGGTAGGATGCGCATGCACGACGGCTTGGCAATCCGGTCTGGCACCCATGACCCGCGTGTGGAGCTTTATCTCCGAACTGGGTTGAGAGTCATAAATGGCTTTGCCGGTGAGGTCTATCGTGACGAGATCCGCCGGCTCCAAATGCCCTTTGCAAACGCCCGACGGTGTGCATAGAAGCAACTCTGAACTGAGCCGGGCGCTGATGTTGCCTTCTGTGCCACCCACGAGCCCACGCTGCCAAAGGCGTCGCCCAACCTCGCACATCGCCGCGCGGAGTTCAGCTTCTCTCATCTGATCCACTCAAACCAAGGAAAATCAATCCGTGTCCTGCGACCCGTATGGAGAACTGTAGTTCGGTGGTTCTTTCGTGATCCACACATCGTGCGGGTGACTCTCCCTGAGGCCCGCACCCGTGATTTTCACGAACTCTGCCGAATCTCTGAGCTGCTGTAGCGTTCCAGCGCCAATGTATCCCATGCCGGAACGCAGGCCGCCGACCAACTGATTCATGGTGTCGTTGAGCGATCCCTTGAAAGGAACGCGGCCCTCAACGCCCTCCGGGACGATGACACCCGTGTCTTTGACCTGGAAATATCGGTCTGAAGAACCCTGCTTCATGGCGCCGATGCTTCCCATCCCGCGATAAACCTTGTACGCCCTGTTGCGATAAATCTCAATCTCGCCAGGACTCTCTTCGCATCCCGCAAACATGTTTCCCATCATCACCGTGCTTGCGCCTGCGGCCAAACACTTCACGATGTCCCCCGAAGACCGGATGCCGCCGTCAGCGATCGTGGATATGCCCAGCTTGTTCGCCTCCTCACAACAATCCAAAACCGCGGTGAACTGTGGAATGCCCACACCTGCAACGACCCTGGTAGTACAAATGCTTCCGGCACCGATGCCCAACCTTAGACCGTCCGCCCCAAGGGAGTGAAGCTCCTTGACTCCTTCTTTTGTGGCGACGTTGCCCGCAATCACCTTGAGGTCGGGCAGCTTCTTCTTCA
Organism: uncultured Fimbriimonas sp.; assembly: GCA_964619505.1. Taxonomy (GTDB): domain Bacteria; phylum Armatimonadota; class Fimbriimonadia; order Fimbriimonadales; family Fimbriimonadaceae; genus JBBQMJ01. Next base: position 5,190 of record CAZUCK010000108.1, read on the forward strand.
ACATCTTTAGGCAGGCCATTACGCCGTCGCTGTGGCCGTGGGCGGCATCGATGCATATGAAGTCGGCGCCAGCCTCAAAGAGCGCTTTGGACCTTTCGTAGGGTTCCCGCAGAGCTCCGATGGCAGCACCCACGACCAAACGGCCCTTGCTGTCCTTAGTGGCGTTCGGGTGACGCTTGACCTTCAAGATGTCCTTGATCGTGATCAGGCCTTGAAGCTTGAAGTTGTCGTCGACGATGGGCAGTTTCTCGATCCTGTGCTCGGAAAGAATGGCCTCCGCCTGCTCAAGTGTCGTCCCCACACGACTCGTAATGAGGTTTTCGCTGGTCATCCTGCAGCTGATCGGCTTGGCATAGTCGGTCTCAAACCGGATGTCGCGGTTTGTGAGGATGCCCACGAGTCGACCCGTTTCGTCTACGATCGGCACTCCCGAAATGTGGAAGCGCTCCATCAGGTTCATGGCGTCTTGGATCGTCTTATCAGGGTCCAACTTGATCGGGTTCGTGATGACCCCGTGTTCGGACCTCTTGACGCGATCGACCTGCTCGGCCTGTTGGTCGATGGTCATGTTGCGGTGCAACACGCCCACCCCGCCCTCTCGGGCCATTGCGATTGCGAGACGTGCATCGGTGACCGTGTCCATTGGTGCCGATACAATCGGCGCTTTTAGGACAATCCCGGGCAAGAAGACGGTCGAGGTATCTACCTCGGATGGAAGGACGGTGGTGCGTTTTGGTACTAGAAGTACGTCGTCGAAGCTGAGACCTTCGCGCAAAGCGGGCATTTGTGCTCCTTGGCTTTTAATCGATTATG
>CAZUCK010000109.1:0-5776 GCA_964619505.1 uncultured Fimbriimonas sp.
GAAACCCGCTCGACGTCGCTGCCTCGCTGGCCAAACGCGACAAGATGCGGGAAGACTTTGCTTTGGGTTTGTGGCTTCGCTACACGCTCGCCGCCCTGATGGACGGCGTGGGTTCGTCGCGCTCAATTGTGCCCTACCACGACTTTCTCGAAGATCCGCGAGCGGCATTACGGGCCACCTCTCGCCTTGTCGGTGACTGGGCACCCGACGAAGCCAGTTGGGATGCCGCGTGCGCCACGGTGCGTCGCGACCTAAATCACAGCCAGCGTCCTTTTGAAGACCTCAACTCGGTCCCATCCATTGTGAAGCGAACTTTTGAGCTTTGTTTGGAAGCGGCGGCGGATCCGGATGGCTATCAAGGTGGGAGCTTTGATGAGCGCATCGGGAACTTGTGGGGGGAGCTGCTTGAATGGAAGGGCCTCCTCCGCGAGCCTGACTTGCCAGCGGGCCTTTTCAGCGTTTACTGGAGACAAGACTCTCAGCCCGGCCGCTCTGACCTCGAATACGTTCCCACGGGCGCATGGCAGTCCTTGAAGGTGCCTGTGCCCGTGCCGGAGGGAAGCTATTTGGTCGCCGTATTGTATCAGTTGCCCAGCGAGATATGGATTAGGGCGGCAACGTGGCATTGCGGCGGAAAGGCGCATTCCGCAGCGCTTAGGGCCGGTGCCCACGGTGTGTTGGAGGCAGACACCGGCATGCATCGATTGACGGTGTCGCTGGGACCTGAGCAACTGGTTCTACAGGCTCCGAATGAAACGGGCCCTTATGAGCTTGAGCTGGAGATTTTGCTCAACATGAACCTGCCCATCGCCTTGAGTTGTTTGAGACGGGCCACGGTTCAGTTGGCAAGTGAGCGTCAACGGGCCTCTGAGTTGGAGCGGCGAGCGGCCGAAATGGAAAGCAGACTGCGCAGCCGTCAAGGGTGAGCTTTGAATGCGCCTTTGAGGTGCCCTGGTACCATTTGATTTGGGCAGACCCAGCTTATGAAGTCTCCAGTGCTTTCAAGAGGAAGGTTGAGCGTCGCGATTGAAGTTCTCGCAGCGTCGATTCGAAAGGAGACCCACATTTGAAGCTTGCGGGAACACCGATCGTTGTGCTCGGAATGCACCGAAGCGGAACGTCGGCCATCACCAACGCCCTTGCAAACTTGGGCCTCTACCTTGGACGCGCCGAAGACCTGCTTGAGGCAACGGAGCATAACGAGGAGGGTTTTTGGGAACGCCCAGACGTGGTGCGGTTGAATGATCGGGCCCTGGCCACCCTCGGAATGTCCTACCAAAAGGTCGGATTCATCCCGGCTCTTTGGCGCGAACTGCCTTTTTCGGCGGGCTTGCTTAATGAGATGGAAGCCCTTTTAAGGATGAACTTTGCAGCCCATCCTCTTTGGGGCTGGAAGGATCCGCGAACAACGGTGCTCCTTCCTTTTTACAAGGAAGTTCTAAGACGACTAGGTTCTAAACCGCATTACGTCCTATGCGTCCGCAACCCACTGAGCGTGTCAGCGTCGTTGTCAAAGCGCGAGAAGCTCAGCGAGCACTTGGCGCTAGGTCTCTGGCTTCGTTACACTCTGTCGGCACTTCAGGAAACAAATGGGGAGTCAAGGGTGCTCGTCCTCTACGAATCCTTCCTCCAGGATCCGATTGGCGCTTTGCAACCAGTGGTCAAGCTTGTTGAGAACTGGACTCCGAATGATCAGGCATGGACCGACGCACGGAATGTCGTCCGTCAAGACTTGAGCCACACCAAGCCTTCGGAAGAAGCCTTGGATCGCCACCCATCGATCATCAAGCGGACATTCGATCTATGCAAGCTGGCGGCCGCCGCCCCGGAGGCGTTTGCCCATGGTGCTTTCGACTCGCAAATCGGAGTCCTTTGGAAAGAGTTGCAGGATTGGGACGATCTCTTGAAAGGGGCTGACCCAGCGCCTGGGCGCCTAAGGCTCTTTTGGCAAAAGGGCGGCAAGGTTGAGCACGTCGACACGGAATATGTCCCCAGCGGCGGTTGGCAGACCTTGAGAGCCACCGTTTCCGCGTCCGCGGGGAGTCTTGTAGGGGCCGCGTTTTATCATCTGCCCTGCTTGGTTTGGATTCGGCGTGCGGAGTGGAAGTCGCCCGGGAAGGCGTCGACAGCATCCTTGCGGCCTGGCTTCAGCGGGCACCTGGAGGGTGATGGCTCCTTGAGACGACTCCTAGTGTTGCCAGGTCCAGAGGAACTGATGCCAGAACAGTTGTTGCTTCAAGCGCCGACGGAGGGAGGGCCCTACGAACTGGAAGTTGAGGTTTTTCTGGAAGCGACTTTCGACATCGCCGTCGACTGTGCAAAACACTTGGCCAGGCAATTGAGGGCGACCACTCAAAAGGCGGCGGAGATGGAGATGCGTTTGCGGCGCATCGACACTGGCGTGGGAAGGGGTGTTCTGCCCGGATCATGAAAAGTCAGCGCTTGAGCTTGGGTGGAGTCGGCTTTCCAATGCGACGACATCGTTGGCACTCATGACCAAGCAACCCAGTTTTGTCGTCGTTACCTTTGCGATCGCCCTTCTGGTTCTGTTTGCATTCCTTGCGCGGTTGCTTCAGCCATCCATTCCGCCCCCAAAGCCAAACCGGTTGATCGGTGAATCTTCCGATTATGTTGCCCTAGGTGCCTACCAACCCTTGAGATGGAGGATCCTTGACAACTCGGCTTTCGCGGACGCTTCACGACAGGGCAAGCCAATTTTCCTCGTCGTTGGGTCGCCCTACAGCAAACTTGCGCGTGATGTTGACAGGGATGCATTTGCCTTCCGAGAGGTGCAGAACTGCCTCAACTTCCATTTTGTTTGCATTCGGGTCGACTCCCTTGAACGCCCTGATTGGATGAACGCGTACTTGCCGATAAGCCGGTTGACAACCGACTTTCTTCCCGGCCTTCAGATGTGGATTTTGGACAGCGGGGGTCGCCTGTTTGGCTTCATAGGGAAGACAAGGGCTCAAGACACTTTGGATCACAACGTGCTGCTGGGCCAGTTGGAAAACGCACATTCAACTTTCGAACGATTGCGACGGCAGGAGATGCAAGTGCCCCCGATTCAGCGACTCGATCTTGAGACGATAGAGAGAAGTCCTAGGGCCAGTCCTGACTTTCGACACCACATGGAACTGCTCGATGCTCAGGAGGATCCACTGCACGGCGGCTTCGACGCCGGCGGATTTCACGTTCCAAGACCCAATTCCTGGCGATTCATGTTGGCAACCGGCCAACTCAAATCCTTCTCGAAACGCGCAGATGCGATCTTGCGGACGCCGATGGTTGATTTGATGGACGGCGGATTCTTCAGGCTATCGGAAACGACGGATTGGAGGACAGTTCAATTTGACAAGGCGTCGGTCTCGAATGCGGAAATGATGGCCACCTTTTCTCTCGCGGGGCTGCTGACGGGTGACCGGCTCGAGACCTATGCGGCGGAGCGCACTTTCGACTCTCTCACTTCGGAATTTGTGATCAGCGGTTTGGTTGCTGGATGTCGTATCGGGGACGAAGCCGAACTTAGCCGAAGCATAAGGTCGAGCTTCCCGCCAAGAAAACTGGCTTCGGCGTTGGAACCCGCTGACGGAGAGTGGGCTTCGGTAAACCTGGGCTTGGAAGCAAGATCGAACCCGCGTTTGACGCCCTTCCTCGCTTCATTCGACGTTCCGTTCGGAGATCGGGATCGTTTCGACAGGGTCCTTCACCATTTGAAGGTTTCCGTGGCCCAGGAGGCACCTCATTTCGGTGGGCAGGGCTTTCTTGATGTCAACGGTTTTGTGGCCGCACGCCTCATTGAGACGGCACGCAGATGGAACGATCCGGACCGCCTACAGAAAAGTTTGAATCTTCTCGAAGGTTTGGAGCGATTCAGAATCAATGGAGGCGTCGTGCATGGACTTTCCGGTTCAAGTAGGAGCCGTGCGTTCCTAAGCGACTACTTGGCCTACTCAGACGCACTGCTTCAAGGGTTCCTTGCTACAGGACGACTCGACTTCTTTGAGCGTGGAGAGAAAACCTTGCTTAGAGCCCAAGAACTTTATGCGGGCAACGTTCCTGGGGTGTACTGCCTGAGTCCACGTAACTCGATCGGCCCGACACCGCCTGACTCCACAGTGCCGGAAATCGACGACAACGCGCGGGAATCATGCACAGCGCAAATGATCCGACTGTGCGCAGAATATGGCCGCCTGCTGACGAAGGACTCAGGGAGCGTCCTGGGCAAGTCAAAGTTGCTCGACACATCAATCGACTGCATCCACAGGTTTGCTGGCATCACGAATTCAACGGGCTCCCAAGTTTCCGGTTTTTATTGCGCGGCTGCGGAGGCACTAGACCGCACCTACGTGTTGACGGTTGGCCCCCAAGCGGTGCCACTCGCCGCAGCGGTCGTTCATCGAGTGCCCCTGAGACTCGTTGCTCCAGCCGTCGGCCCGATCCATAGGGAGATGCAGAGGCGGCACCCCGGCGCCTATGTGGTGTCGCCTCATAAAGTCACGGGACCGCTTGTTCCCGAGCAGGTGGAATCGCTCGTCGGGGCAACTCTCCAGCCTGAGGCCTAGCGTGCGGCTTCTTTTCCGCCCTCGGATGTGAATCTGGAAACCTCGTCGGAGATCTCAGGCTCCCTGCGTGGGTCATGAATGTGTCCCCGGCTTTCCGCGTAAAGTTGAATGCCCCTGTTGGCGATCAGTGACCCTACAAGGGCCATCACGATGAGGAGAATGACTTTGAAGAGGGAACCAACGAAGTTTGACCCGGCGTTTCCAAGATCGACGGGCTGGCCGGGACGCAGCCCGAGCGCGGCGCTGGGAGGCACGGTAAACATCTCATAAGCCGTTCTGAAGGTGAAAAGCAGGAGGGCGATGCCGCCGAAAAAAACAGCCAACCCAACAAGTGATCCCGCGATATCCCTTTTGAGACGCATCTCTATCGCCTTAAAGGGATCGGCGATGCGTCCCCCCAGTTGAATCGTCCGTGCATGAATCTGAGCATACCAACAGAACCATTAGATTAAACCAAGGGCTTGGCAGGTTCCTTGGACGGTGAAATTTTCGATTTTTCAGCGCGCATCTTCGGCATTTTCGGGACTTCTCCGTTCGGCAAGACTGAAAAGCCAACCTCGACTCTCACCGATTCATCGCTTGGTTCAAGTTCGATGGTCCAACCATTGTTTGTTGCGATCGCGCGACTGATGGCAAGACCCAAACCATTTCCACCCGTTCGTGAGTTTCGCGAGGCATCGGGTCGATAGAAGGGCTCAAACAGCTTCTCATTGCTGAGTTCACCGGCGTTCTTGCATCGATTGACAACAATCAAAGCGACCTTCTGATCGGATTTACCGATGGACACATCGATGGTGGTTCCTTCATCTGCGTACTTTGCGGCGTTTTCGAGGACATTCCTTGCGAGGATGTCCGCATGGGAGTGGACAGACAGGATTTCACCCGGGTCACTCCAGGCCGTCTTAACCTTTAGGTGGCGAGCGTCAAGAAGTGGTTGCAGCGATTGAATGGCCTGACGGCAAGCGCTTTCGATTTGAACCGGCTCCTTTGCCCGCGGAGGAGCCGTATCGAGCTGATGAAGGAGAAGGAGATCCTGAATGAGATCCGCAACCCGCTCCGTCTGGTGGTGCGCTTCCGCGATGGCTTTTTCATACTCCTCACTCGTCCTTGCTCGAGCCAGAGCCAGCTCAAGGTCCACTGAAAGCTCTTGGAGGGGCCTACCCCCCTCATCCGAAGCCCCCGGCGAGAATCGACGTTCCGCGGCCGCCGTG
>CAZUCK010000110.1:0-5620 GCA_964619505.1 uncultured Fimbriimonas sp.
CCGGGGTTGGGGGTTGGCTGTTTGTGTTGGTTGTGGATTCATCTAAGTTGGGGGCGAAAATGTCGACGTTGTTGCCGTAGCTCGAAACGTAGTCGAGGGTGTTATTGCCGTCGGTGCCGCTCACGGTCAGCATATAGGGGTCATTGCTGAGGCCCGTATTGCCCCCGGTGTTGCCAGCGGCGTTGACGATGACGCCTCCCTTTGATCTGAAGTAGGCGGCGGCGGATTCGATCGTCGCGCTGTAGCCCCAAGTCAAGCTCAAGTTTGCGACTTTGGCGCCGTGATCTGCGGCGTATGTCAAGCCGTTGGCGACGTCTGAAGCGTAAGACGTATTGTCCGGATGCATGACCTTGACGGGCATCATCTTACAATTCCAGGCCGTTCCCGTGATTCCAATGCCATTGTTGGAGGAAGCACCAGCGACTCCAGCGACCAAGGTGCCATGTCCCATCGTATCGCTCGTGTCGGTGTTGCCCGAAGCAACGTTGTAGCCTGGTACGAGCTGCCCAATGAGATCTTGATGCCCGGCGTAGACGCCCGAATCGATGATGGCGATGACAACGTTCGGGTTTCCGGTCGTGATGGTCCAAGCGTCCATGCAACCAATCTGTCTTAGCCCCCATTGCTGCGGGCCAAACCACGGGTCATTCGGAATCACTTGTGCCGGTTCGGCGGCGTTGTCCGGCTCGGCGAACTCAATGCCCTCTTCACGCATCAACTCATCTGCCACCGCTTTCGCATCTTGATCTGCCGGAATCGCGAAGACGTTGACACCCAGCTGGGCGAATCGTCCTTTTGCGACCGCGCCGTGCGCCAACAGAGCCTGCTGAGCCATGGGATGGACCCCTCCCGTAAACTTGACGAGAATCCTGCCCTGTGCGTAGGCTGACTGCTCGGCCCAGACCGCTGATACCAGCGAGAGTGCGAAGACGACAAAGCCGATAAGGCGCGTTGAGATATAGGTTAGTCGATGCATGTTGTGTTACCGCCGAAAGGTCTTACACGGAGGAAATGCCGTGAAAGCGGTCTCACGATGCCGCGCAAAATGCGGGGTTTCCGACTTACAGGGGGGAAGAGATGCGCGCTTTGGCACACCCATGCTTTCAGGGGTTTTCTGGACGCCACTGAAGCGTGCCGAAGAACGCGAATTGCGCAGGCATTGGGCTCAAGGACTCGCCGGCAAGGTCGCGATGTTTCGCCTTATTTGAACCTAAAGGCTTTGAATCAGGCCTTATCGGTGCGGTACTGCTCCACGAGTTCCAGTGCCAAGTCAAGACCTTTCCACCCAACGACGTCGACGTCCTTTTCTTCGAGGGCTTTGTACACCTCAAAGAAGTGAAACACCTCTTTCAAGGTGTGGGGGTTGACGCGGTCGATTGTGTCCCTGTAGCCATACCGAGGGTCTTTTGTGGCGACACAAAGAATCTTCTCGTCGGGCCCTTTTTCGTCGCGCATTTCCAGCACGCCTATCGGCTTTGCCTCGATGACGCAGCCTGGAAACGTAGGGTGCGAAAGGAGCACGAGGACGTCCAATGGGTCGCCGTCCAGATATTTCGTTTGGGGAATGTAGCCGTAATCGAAAGGATAAAAGAGCGGAGAATAGAGGACGCGGTCCAATTTGATGACCCCTGTTTCTTGATCGACCTCATACTTGTTTGTACTGCCGCGCGGAATCTCGATGATCGTGTTGAAAATGCGAGGCGCCTTATCTCCAATGGGGACTTCTAAGAGAGGCATGAGTCTCCGAAGGTTACCTGCGTGATTGAATCGAAGGATCTAGTGTGCCGCCCGGCCGCTTCGGACGAGAGCGTTGTAGCGCCCACCTCGAAGGAAAGGAATTTTCTTTGGCGGCCCAACACTCGCCTATAAGCTAGATCAGTTCGCCTCTAAAGCCCCAGACTTCCGCTTCCGTAATTCTCACGTCCGCCACGCGACCCGCTCGCTCCGAGGAGCCGGGAAAATGGACGACCTTACATTCCCGACTGTGCCCCTGCAGCATTTTCGGGTTCTTGGGTGAAGGACCCTCGACCAGCACTTCGACCGTTCTGCCCACCCATTCGGCGTTGATTTCACAAGTGATTCGGTTCTGGAGTTCCATCAGCCTTCTCAGCCGCTCTTTTTTTACGGGCAATGGGATTTGTTCAAGTTGAGCAGAGGGAGTATCGGGCCTAGGCGAGTAGATGAACATGTAAGCGGCGTCAAACCTGATCTTTTCCATCAGGTTGAGCGTGTTTTGAAATTGCTCTTCAGTCTCGCCCGGGAAGCCTACGATGACGTCGGTCGTCAATCCGATGTCAGGCACGGTCCGACGCAAGTTGCCGATGATTTCCGTGAAACTGCCCGTTGTATAGAGCCGCTTCATCGCCTTTAAGACTTCGTCGTCTCCAGACTGCAGGGGCAGATGGCAATGCTCCATGACGGCCGGACAGTCTCGCACCGCTTCGATGAGGTCGGACGTGAAGTCCCGGGGATAGGGCGACGTATACCGAATGCGTTCCAGCCTCGGAATCTTCGAGAGCGACCAGAGTAGTTCGCTGAATGGAACCCGCCCTTCGGGCATGTTCTTCCCATAGGAGTTCACCGTTTGGCCCAGCAGCGTGATTTCTCTCGTACCCATGTCAACGAGTCGCGCGACCTCATTCAGAATGTCTGCAGTGGGTCTGGACCTTTCGCGGCCGCGAGTGGTGGGGACAATGCAAAAGGTGCAGAACTTGTCGCATCCGTACTGGATGGGAACATAGGCTTTCAGCTTTGCCTCGCGTCCGACGCTTCGTTGAGGGATCCTATCGACCACCATCCCTTTTCGCTCCGGGAGTTCAAGGCGCGTCGTGAAGCGCCTTGTCTGGAGCGCTTCCTCTACGAGGACCGGAATCTCGCTGATTTGGCCCGTGCCGACGACGAAGTCAACGTGGGGCGCCCTTTGGCGAATCTCCTTGGCTCTCAGCTGGGCCATGCAGCCGCATACTCCGACGACCATTTCAGGCTTGTTCCGTTTCAGGATCGCGATTTCGCCGAGCAGCGAAAAGGCTTTGTCCTCGGGCTTCTTGCGGACGCTGCAAGTGTTGAGCAGGACCACTTCAGCCGCCTGCAGATTTTCGGAAGGTTCGAATCCGATTTGCCGCAGGTAAAGACCCATCTGCTCACTGTCCTCTTCGTTCATTTGGCATCCCCACGTCTGAACGAAATAGGTTCCGCGCCGCGTCAATGGGCGGCCTTCTAGGAGAGCGTTTCTGGGCAGAACGGTTGAGGACATTCTTGGAACGGCGATGGATAATTCCTTGTTGGATTTCTTGGCGTCTTGACTGCTTTGCCAGCTTGACGCCTGGTTCCAAGATACCTGCCGGGTCGGACGGTGTTTCTTCGCACATCTGGGAGCGTGGATAGGTTCCAGGCTCAAGGACGTATACTTTCACGGTGACTGCAGCTAACATTAACCGCATAACGCTTGCGCTGGCGACCGTCGGCATCTTCATCGCCGGCGTATTAAGCCTTTCCCATTTCCTGGGCGTTGTGCCCCCATGCGGCGCTGTGAGCGGGGGTTGCGAGCGTGTTGCAACGCACCCGAGCTCAGCATGGTTTGGGGTTCCAGTGGCCTACCTTGGCCTGGGCGCATATCTGGCTTTGGCGGCGATGGCTGCGATTCGAGGGATCAAAGGACTCTCAAATGCGCGTTTCCTAACCTACGCCGGTTATGGCGCGTCAGCGGCCGGCATGCTCATCAGTTTTGGCCTCACGTATTATTCGATGGCCGTCATCGGAGCCACGTGCCTTTGGTGCTTGGCGAGCGCGACGACGATGACGCTCAGTTTCTTCGCCCATGCAGTTCTCGCCCAAGTTGAGCCAGCGGAGGGTCCGGGATCACCGATCGACCGGAAGCTGATTGGAGGTCTGTTGGGAGTGGTCCTCATTGCCCTCACCACGCAGGGATTCATGCTTATGCGCGGCGGCGAGACACTTTCCGGCAACAGATACAAGTTGAAGACGAACGCTTGGTACGTTCCGAAGAATGCCCACATCATCGGCAACAAGGACGCGCCGGTCACGATCGTTGAGTTCGGCGATTTGTTGTGCCCGTCCTGTAAACGACACTTTCCGCAGGTGTTGCGACTGATCGAAGAGTCGCAAGGCAGGGTACGGCTGGTGTTTCGACACTTTCCGATGTACAGCCTTCCTCACCATGAGGAGAGTTTCCACGCCGCGGTTTTGTCGGAATGTGCCGGAGAAAAGGCGGATGGGAAGTTCTGGGATTACGTCGCTGGGGCGTATCAGATGGAGGACGAGAGCGTTCACGACCTCACTCCCTTGTTGACCCTTTCGGAGACGGTCGGCGTGCCTGCGACGACGGTGATGAACCGAGTCGGCAATCCCAGTGACCCGGCGTACAACCGTGTTTACGCCGATTTGACGGCTGGCTTGGATATCAACGTTCACGCCACGCCGACCTTCATCGTGCTGGCCGATGGAGTGCAGCCTCTGGCCGCTTCCTATGAGCAGCTGGCAGGGATTTTGGGGAAAGAGCCATACGTATCGAAAAAGCCCAATGTCATTAAGCAATAAGGCGCCTGTTCTTGTCGCCATGTCTGGTGGCGTAGACAGCAGTGTTGCGGCTGCGTTGATGGTCCGACGGGGATTCGACGTGATCGGCCTGACCATGCAGATTTGGCAAGAGAGCCAGACTGATCCTCGCCATGCCGGTTGTTGCTCGCTTGGGGCGGTGGAAGATGCCCGTCGCGTTGCGAAGACGTTGGGCATTCCTCACTATGTGATGAACTTCAAAGAGGAGTTCCGCGAAGCCGTGATCGACAACTTCGTGGATGAATATGCTGCCGGTCGCACTCCGAATCCATGCGTACGATGCAACAAGTTCGTCAAGTTCGAGATTCTGCTGCAGAAGATGCGTGAGCTTGGCTGCTCGAAGCTTGTGACCGGTCACTACGCCCGCATCCGCAGGCGAGGGGATCGATATGACCTCCTCCGCGCCCTCGGCAACGAGAAGGACCAGAGTTATGTGCTCTACATGCTTGATCAGAGGCAGCTTTCGCAGAGCCTGTTCCCAATGGGCGAATTGCCGAACAAAGATGCAGTGAGGGAGATGGCGCGGGAGTTGAGTTTGGTTTCGGTGGCGGATAAACCGGATTCCCAGGAAATTTGCTTCGTCAGTGAGGCCGGCGGTTACAGCGAGTTCTTAAGAAATCGCCGGCCGGAGATCTTTAAGGCGGGTGATCTTGTGGACACCTCTGGCAACGTCGTCGGTGAGCATGCGGGTGTGGCTGGATTTACGGTCGGCCAGCGGAGGGGCATTGGATTGAGCCAGAGGCGTCCCCTTTACGTTTTGAAACTAAATCCGGCCGAGAATCGCGTCGTCGTAGGTGAAGCCGATGACTTGTTGACTCGGGTAGTCCCACTCGAGGACATGTATTGGTCCCGGTCTATCACTGAGCCGGTCCGCGTTCATGCGAAGATTCGCTATAACATGGTCCCGCAGCGAGCCACACTCCATGCGGGTGCCAGCCCGCGGCTGGCATTTGACGAGCCAGTCCGGGCGGTAACGCCCGGCCAGATCGCGGTGGCTTATCGACGGAAGACGGTCATTGCAGGCGGGACGATCAGCTCCAGGTGA
>CAZUCK010000111.1:0-5371 GCA_964619505.1 uncultured Fimbriimonas sp.
GTCTCGGGAGGCAACATCGATCTGAAGAAATTCTGTGAACTGATGGCCACTGCCGCGGCTCTCGCTTAATCGTAGGCAGCACATCTAGCACCAATGTCCGCGAAAACCGTCAATTGGGTCACAGGTGGCCGGCTAAGTAGCTTCGATAGAGTTCGTTACGCATGCGGTGCCTGCCATCGTCGTCTTGTACGACGACACCGGACGCAAGCAATCTTGAAGTCGCCTCCGGGTCGGTCGCCGGTAGGCCCCCAAGAAGGTCTCGCGTAGTGCCCAACACGATATCCAAGCGCGAAATCGATACGAGCAACCTCTTGAGGTGATCCCCGAAAGGGCCATCTTCGCGGATTGCGTTCTTCTTCAAGTCCTCCAAAGTGGAGCCTGCGGCCATGGCGCTGAGAGCACGTCTGACCAAGAAGGGTTGTCCTCCGACCAGCCCCATCAACGATTCAAGGTCTGCGTTTTCCAAGGCTTTGCCAAGGACCAGTCCACTTAGCGCCCTTACTTGCGTCGCATCAAACTCTTCGAGATTGAAAACCCTGCCGACGTTGAACGGGGATTGATTGAGATCGCGAATGAACAGGTGAGCTTCTGTGGCGTACGAGATCACCACAATTAGCTTCTTCCAAGGGCCGCCTGCGTCAATTGCACGTGAGTTGTGCCAAGAGCGCACAAGCCCGTAGAAGTCACTAGCAAAAGGAGCTGTGAACAACTTGTCGGCTTCATCCATGAACCAGATGATCGGATCTGGACTGGCATTCAAGGCTGCTCGTATGAATGCATCCATGTTCAGACTTGCGCCGAACACGGATTTCCACAGCCGGTCGAAGTCGTATTCGAAATCGATCTGTTGGGCTGTGAGTGCCGTCAGCGCCTTGTAAAACGAGTCTTCGTTTTCGATGAGCGCTCCGCTGAATTTTTGAAAGTCTGTGAACACGAGTCGCGCATCCATCGTGTGCGCCGTTTTGGAGCCGCGGGCAAGCAACGAGGTCTTGCCCATCTGACGTGCCGCCTTCACCAAAATGATGCTCTCCTGGCGGCGAATGGCTTCATGGAATTGCGGATCCGCGCTGCGCTCAACATAGATCAGCGAATCCGGCGACAAACTTCCCGAGTCAGGTTCGAGGGCGATGTTCAATGCGGGCGGGTCGGACAACGATTTGACAAGGCCCTTCAAGAGGGCGTCGGTGTCGTCTTCAGAGTTCCACACTCCGAAGTGCAGGCCACCCAGGAATGGGGCGATCGGTCCGGTCAGAGCTCGATCTGAGGCGATCCTCACTGGCAGCAATACGGGTGCTCCCCTGGAGTCCCGCTCCTGGTGGGCTATCTCCACCTCTGCCTCCATCATCTCGCTGCCAAGTGCTGCGTCGGAAAGAAGCACGATCGCCGCATCTGATTCGCGAATCTCGTTCTCTATGCTCTTAGCCCAATCCACGCCGATTCGCAGGTGGCGGTCAATGAAAACGGAGTGGCCAAGGTCGCCAAGTCGCGATTCAAGTAGCTCCATGAGCCGTTGATCGGGTTGGGCGTTGCGGCGGTAAAGAACCACAAGCCGTTTCCCATTCTTGCCGGCGGTCGGCTTCGAACTCTTGGCCGGTCGAGCCACCGAATAGAGACAGATCTCGACCCCATGTTTGGCTGTCTTGGGTCCGAGTTCGGTCAAAAGAGGCTTCCACTTCTGAAAGCCTTTCAGCCAGCTTGCATACGCCTCGGAGGCCAAAATTTGTCCTGGTTCAGCAGCGTCGAGGACCCGCTTGGCCATATTGATGCCGTCGCCAACAAAGTTAAGTTTGCCACCGACATCAGTCTGCTTTTGAACGGGCCCGCTGTGGATGCCCATTCTAACCGAAAGATTGAGTGAGGTTGAGAGTTCAAGCGCGCATTGAATGGGGGCGGTGAGATCGCCAAAGAACAGGGCTGCAAACCCGTCCCCGGTGGGAAGGCACTCGATGGTGCCAGCTCTCTCCTCCGCCAGAAATGCTGGCGTCGCTCGGAAGGCCTTGGTCAGTTGGTCAAGCGACTCAGCTTGCGCCTCCATCGCGGACTGGGACCAAGCGACGAGGTCGATGAAGAGGATGTGCGCTATTTCCGATCTGGCTGGTTTCATCGATGCACCCCGTTGATCAGCTTATCTGCTTCCACGGACAGCATCTCCGCTTCCAGCATCAGGTATTGATCGGTTCCATCTCTCTGGTTCTCATCCATGCCAACTGTATCCGGGCGTACGTGCATCAAAGCTACAAGAGACTTGAGCTTCTCGTAGCTCTTCTTCGCTGTCACAGTGTGCCCTAGCCGTTGCTCGCACATGGCAAGGAAATTTTGATTGACGGCCCAGAGGGCGGGACCCGTCTGATAATGTAGGGCTAGCTTCTCTAGGGCTTCCTCATAGCGCCCCATTCGATATAGCAGCATCCCCTCCATGCATCGCCTCGCGTGCCCCTGTGGAATACCATCGACAGCGTCACGATACGCTTCCAGAAGAGGCTCGAAATCTTGGAGCCCATCCGGCAGAATTACGCAAGCCAGAGCTACCATCTGCGGCGAGCGATCCTTCGGATCCTTTAGAGTTTCCAAGTGGATCACTAGCTCGGCGCAATGCTGTCTGTACAGAGTGGTCGCCGCAACGCCTCCTTTTCGGGCTCGGGACGCAAGGGAAAGTGCGACTGGGTAGCCCATATCTTCTTCAGCGGTTGTTTTGATGATCTCTTTCGTCTTCTCGAATCTGGGAAGAGCATCGGCGAGATCGTCAAGAGTCCACCGGAAGTCGATTTGTCGGCCGCCCGCTATTGGCGCAATCATCCAGTTCAAGCTCGAACTGGGACCTAAGTCATTCATCAAATCCCAATCAAGTTTCACTGTCTGGCTCTGAGAGCCTGCCTTGTCAAACGACCATGCTGGTCTCGCTCCAGGGTCCTGATTCGCGTCCGCCGTTGTGTGTTCCGCAATGGAACTGGGTGCTGTCGCTATAGGGAGCCCGTGTTGTTCCCACTTATCGAAGAGTCTGATTTTCACCCCCCTCCAAGATGCGACGGGAGTGCCGTCAGGGTCGAACCCAAAAACGAAGGGACTCGGTGCCGGGAAATCGATGGTTCGAAGAAGACGGCCTGTGCCCGCAGACCGAACCTCAATGCGTTGGCCGTATTTTGCAAGAATTTTGCTATCGTCGTCCGATATTACGACCGCGTCCAAACGGACACGAGGCGTTCTCCAACTGGCTCTCAGCGCCTTCCCCTCACAATCCCAGAGCATGACAATCGGTCCGCGTGCGATCACCAACAGGTCGCCCTTTGGAGAGAAAGTAGCGAAGATTTCGTCGTACGAGCTACGCGCTTCGTCAAAGGAAATGTCAAGATCTTTATGCCCGTCGAGTAGGTCATAAACTTTCACGGGAGCGAAGTCTCCACTACCTTGAACGGCCACTCGTCGACCCTGTTGCGCTGCGATCCGTGAGCCATCAAGGAAGCTGCTTCTGAACACAAGTTTCCCACTCGCTGTGCTCCAAATGCGCGGCGTCAGGCTTCTCCCCTCATCGATTACGTAGAAACCGTCATCACTCAGCTTTAGTTCGTAAGGTTCGTTCCGGGACCGAAGCATCGACCAAATAAATTGCACATTGCTGATGCTCTTGCCCGCTGGGAAGTCATGAATTACGGCGAGAGGGGTGCCCGTACGCACATCCCAAACTCTGGCCGTTCCGTCGTGGGCTGCGGTGACCACCCTTCGCCCATCCTTAGAGAAACCCGCCGTGTACACATCCTCGGTGTGACCTTTCAATTCAACTAGGGCTTTGCCCGAGACCATATCGAAAATCCAAGCCTTCCCGCCATGACGTGCATAGATTCCCTTGGTGCCATCGTATACATCCAAGAACAACCGTTCGCCCACAATGTCTGAAAGGAACCATGGCCTCGGTTCGAACAAGTTCTGCTCCAGGCGGTACTTGTTGTTCAACCAGAAACCTGTTCCTAAGACCGAGCAGGAAATCACCGTCGCAAGAATCGCCGATCTCCGTCCCGCCCTCTTCTGACGTCGAGCCTCCGCGTCCGGAAGGTTGTTTCGAATCCAACGCTTGTTATAAGTCCGCCGGTAGATGCGGTTACGAACCCTGAGGCGGCCCTCGATGACCGACACCAGACCACAGAGCTTGATGTGGGTCGTCATTGGGTCGAACTCGTCGTCCTTGACCGATCCCCGGCCGTAGCGAATGCGCGAACAAAGGTCAAGGACTTCGGCGCGTGGCTCCTCAATGCTCACACCCGCCTTGGGCCCATTGAGGAGTCTCATCAGGACATCGCCGAGATTGATGTCAGTATCTCTTGCCTTGACCGTCAAGAACAGCCGCCTGACAATGTGGTCCACGGTTTCCTTTGGGTGTTTGGATGCCTCATCACAGACAGCTTGCGTAAGGTACGGGTGGCCGTTCGTCCAATGAAAGATGCGCCTTAGTCGGAGCAGTCCATTTGGTCCGAGCCCCTCTTGCAGGCGCTGCGCCTCTTGAAACGTGAAGTCGCGTAATTCGATTCTTCGACCGACGTTGAAGGGTGTGGTCTGTGCGTTTTGGATGAGGTCGCTGGGGCTCGCGACGCCGATGAGGCAAAAGGTCAGACGTTTGAATTCAGGGTCCTGCGCCCTTCGGTTGAAACACTCCCGGATACCCGCGAAGAACTCGTCGGCTGAGAATGACAAGCTCAGCGTCGCGTCGACTTCGTCAACCATCAGGCAGAGAGGGACGGGGGATTCCTTGAGGCACACCTCGCGAAGCGCGCCGAAGAAGCGCTGCATGGGGCCAAATTTCGTGTGCCGATCCCAGTAGTCGAGCATCTGCTCCGCCTGTCCTGTTACGCGTCCTATTTCGCTGACCAAACCGATGTACCACTGCTCGACGCCGACATTGCGTCCACCGAACTTGGTCAAATCAATGAAAGCTACGCGGATTCCCAGTTCCGTAAGTGCCTCCATCGCACGCACACTAAGCGAGGACTTACCCATTTGGCGCGAGTTAAGGACGTAGCAATATTCGCCTGCGACGATGGCGTTGGCCAGCTCGGCATCCGCCAAACGTGGCACGTATGAAGGCGACTGGGGGGCCACGGTGCCGCCAGTTACAAAGAAGAACGGGGTCTTATCCATTGATGAGTTTGCCAGCATCACAGAACCGTCGATGGTTCGCCGCCAACCACAGCGATTGTAACACCATCTTCAAGATGGCATTGTGAAAAATTGAGTTGAATGCCCACTGCTAGGAACCGTTGGATTTGGACTCGTGGAACTCACGTCGTTCGAGCCCTTGCACGTTTCGGGCTACGGTGTTATAGTGGTGCCTTATGAAAGGAGCTCATTTTTTCCGCTTAGGCTTAACGATGGCGCTGGCTAC
>CAZUCK010000112.1:0-5350 GCA_964619505.1 uncultured Fimbriimonas sp.
CCGGCACCATCGAAGACGTCTACGAGCCCTACCTGCTACAACAGGGCTTAATCGGCCGAACCCCCCGTGGCCGCTGCGCCACCGCCCTCGCTTACCAGCACCTGGGCATCAAGCCCCCCGCCGGCACACCGTCGCTCGATCTTTGAATTTTAAGCCTTAATTCCGTGCATCAGAATCCGCTTGAAGGTGAGCAAATGCGGATGCGTATCCGCGAGCCGCTCCATCAGCCGGTTCCGATATTCATCGAAGAAGGCGTCGTACAACTCTACAGTCATCGCCTTCTCGAAATCCAAAAGGAACGTACCCTTCACCCACTCCACCACATCCTCTCGGGACGGCAAATGATGCAGGTAGACCTGCATTCTCACATTCACACGCTCGAACCCAAGGCTGTCAAGCAACGAAGCGTATCTCTCAAGCGGTAGCACGTTTTCGAAGATCCTGCTCCCCACCCCTTTGAACGGCGCCTCCTTCTGCAATTCAAACGCAACCGCCTGCGATGGATGGTCGTGATTGAAAGGAACTTGGATTGCGATCTGCCCGCCTTTGTTGAGCAAGCGTGCAAACCGTTCAAACAGCGCCTCGTGGCCCGGCACCCAATGCAGGGCCGCATTTGAAAAGATGAGGTCGTAGTGAATGATGTCCTCAAAGGTGTCTATGTCACCCTGCCTAAAGGAGAGGCCCGGTGCGATGAATGTCCTTGCTTTCTCCAGCATCGCCTCTGACCGATCAACGCCCAACGTACTGCTCGCCAGCAACCGCAGGTGCAGCTCTTTCGTCAAGTCGCCCGTCCCGCATCCTAGGTCGACACACCGCATCCCGTCGTTCGGCTCGACCATGCCCAACAGGTCATAGAACGGCTGCGCACGTTGCGCCCTAAATTTCTCGTATTGCTCAACGTCCCAAGTGCCTCTTCTGTCCACAACGCGATGTTAGCGCGTTCCACAAGCGATAATCGAGAGATGTTCGATGAGACCTCAGTCGAAGCGTGGTCGCTTCGCTTCGGGACCCCACCGCCATCCCGATTGCCGGCCCTGGGCAAGTTCCTGAATCACCGCTCCGTGCGCAAGTTCAAGAGTGAGCCGATCCCACAAGATACGATCAAAGGTCTCGTGGCGGCCGCCCAAAGCGCCGCCACAAGCAGCAACCTCCAACTGTGGACGGCGATCTCCATCCAGGAGCCTTCGCGACGCGAAGCCATCGCCAAGCTGTGCACCGGCAACGACTTCATCCTCACCGCTTCCTGGTTCTTTGGATTCTTTGCCGATCACCACCGACTGCGGTCGGCCGCCCGAGCCGTTGGCGAAGAGGCTCTGGGCCTGGACTTCTTCGAATTCTACACGATGGCGGTGGTCGACGCCGCCCTCGCCGCCGAACGAATGGTCAATGCCGCCGAATCCCTCGGTATTGGAATTTGCTATGTCGGCGCGCTTCGCAATGAACCTCAAGGCGTGAAGGATCTCCTTCAGCTGCCTGAAGGCGTGTTCGGATTGTTCGGTTTGTGCCTTGGGTGGCCCGAGGAGCCCCTGACTGCCGACATTAAACCACGCCTTAACCAAGATGCAATATGGCATAGTGAACGCTATAACCTAACACCAGACATCGATGAGTACAACAAAAGGATTGAAGACTTTTACGTATCGCAGCAAATGAAAGGCAACGTCAACTGGTCTAAGCGTTCTGGCAAGAGGGTTGATGAGTACCACCTCACCGGTCGCGAGACGCAAAAGGAATTCATCGAAGGCCAGGGCTTCGCCAGACGCTGAGCAGATCCACCCTCCCCGGTAGCGGGGAGGGTGAGCCCGCTCAAAGCAAGGACCTGAGCACGTACTGCAGAATGCCGCCGTTCTGATAATACAGGGCCTCCTGCGGCGTGTCGATCCGGACGCGGACTCTGAACTCCTTTGTTTCCCCATTTTCGGTGGCGCGAACCGTCAATTCCTTGCCATCCTTGAACCCGCTCGCCATCGCTTGGGGAAGACCCATAACGTCGAACGTCTCCGTGCCGTTTAGCCCAAGTGACGAGGCGCTGTCACCGTTCACGTACTCCATAGGCAGGATGCCCATACCAATGAGGTTGGACCGGTGGATCCGCTCGAAGCTTTGCGCGATGACAGCCTTGATGCCGAGAAGGTACGGGCCCTTCGCCGCCCAGTCGCGGCTGGATCCTGAACCGTATTCTTTGCCTGCAAGGACCATCAGCGGCGTGCCCGTCCCCTGATATTGCATGGAAGCATCGTAGATCGTCGTGACCTCACCCGTTGGGAAGTACGTGGTGAAACCCCCTTCCGTGCCGGGGGCAAGCTGGTTGCGGAGTCGAACATTGGCGAATGTGCCTCGCACCATCACTTCATGGTTGCCGCGCCTTGAACCATAGGAGTTGAACATGTGCGTGGGGACGCCGTTCTCGGTGAGGTAGCGGCCAGCCGGGGAGTTCAGCTTGATGCTTCCCGCGGGCGAGATGTGATCGGTGGTGACGCTGTCGGCCAACATTGCGAGGACTCGCATCCCATTCAGATCGGCGACTCCCTTGGGGGCTTCCTTCGACATTCCATCGAAGTAGGGAGGATTCTTGACGTAGGTTGAGTTGGGTTCCCAATTGAACACGTCGGATCCGGCGACTTTGATGTCGATCCATTTTTGGTCGCCTTTGAAGACATCCCTATAATTCCCCTTGTAGAGTTCGGTCTTCACCGCCTTGGCGTTGGTCTCAGCCACTTCTTGCTGGGAGGGCCAAATGTCTTTCAGGAACACGGGGATGCCGTCTTTCCCCACGCCAATCGGATCTTTGGCGAGGTCGATCTCGATGGTGCCGGCCAAGGCATAAGCGACCACGAGCGGAGGTGACATCAAGTAATTGGCCTTAACGTCCTGGTTGATGCGGCCCTCGAAGTTCCGGTTGCCGGACAGGACCGAGGCGACGACGAGGTTCTTATCGGTGATCGCCTTGCTGATCTCGTCTGGCAAAGGGCCGGAGTTGCCGATGCAGGTCGTGCAGCCATAGCCCACGACATTGAACTTCAGCTCATTCAGATACTTGAGAAGGCCCGCCTTCTCAAGGATGTCGCTTGCGACGCGGGAGCCAGGGGCGAGGGATGTTTTGACCCATGGCTTGGGCTCTAGGCCCTTCTCGAACGCTTTCTTGGCGACAAGGCCTGCGGCGGTCATGACGCTCGGGTTGCTGGTGTTGGTGCAGCTGGTGATGGCGGCGATGACAATGGAACCGTGCTGCAGGTCCCCGGCGGAAGCGTTGGCTTCGGCTGTGGCCTTGTCGGGGGCTTCCATGACGGCGGTGGCTCCCGCGCTGTGCTTTTCGGGAACAGACGGGCTGCCCACGGGTCCCATGACCTTGTCGAGCACCTTGCCGACGATGCTCTTGTGCCCATCGCCCAGTTGGGCGGCGAAGCCTTCGCGGAAGTTCTTGCCCACCTCGGGAAGGAGGAGCCGGTCTTGCGGGCGTCGCGGTCCAGCGACGCTTGGCTGTACGCACGCAAGATCGAGCTCGAGGGTGTCGGTGTAGTCGGCTTCGGGAGAATTCTCATCGTGGAACAGGCTCTGTTCCTTCATGTACGCCTCGACGAGGGCCACCTGCTCGTCGGAACGCCCCGTGAGCCTGAGGTAGTTGATCGTTTCCGCGTCGACGGGGAAGATGGCGCAGGTGGCGCCGAACTCCGGCGACATGTTGCCGATGGTGGCGCGATCCGCCAGCGGCAGCTTGGCGAGGCCGGGACCGAAAAACTCGACGAACTTGCCGACCACGCCCTTCTTGCGCAGCATCTCGGTGACGGTGAGGACGAGGTCAGTGGCGGTGGTGCCTTCGGGAAGTTTGCCCGTGAGCTTGAAGCCGATGACTTGAGGGATGAGCATGCTGACCGGCTGGCCGAGCATGGCGGCCTCCGCCTCGATGCCGCCGACGCCCCATCCGAGGACGCCGAGGCCGTTGATCATGGTGGTGTGGGAATCGGTGCCGACGAGGGTGTCGGGGTAGGCCTGCTTCTTGGCGCCCTCGTCCTTGACGAACACAACGCGGGCCAGGTGTTCCAGGTTGACCTGGTGCACGATGCCGGTGTTCGGGGGGACGACCTTAAAATTCTGGAGGGCCGATTGGCCCCATTTCAGGAACTCGTAGCGCTCTTGGTTGCGATCGAATTCGAGGTCTCGGTTGATGAGGAGGGATGCCTCGCTGCCGTAGGAATCGACTTGGACGGAGTGGTCGATGACGAGTTCTACCGGCTGCAGAGGGTTGATCTTCTTGGCATTTCCGCCAAGTTTGGTGACGGCGTCGCGCATGGCGGCAAGGTCAACCACGCAGGGCACGCCCGTGAAATCCTGAAGGAGGACTCTGGCGGGAGTGAAGGAAATTTCGTCGCTCGGCTCCGCCTTGGGATTCCAGTTTGCGAGGGCTACGATGTCTTCCTTGAGGGTCGATTTGCCGTCCTCGGTTCGCAGCAGGTTCTCGAGGAGAATGCGCAGCGAGTAGGGGAGTTTGTGGATCTTAAGTCCGTGGGATTCAAGGGCGTCAAGCCGGTAAATCTCGTACTGGGACGAGCCGGATTTGAAAGTCGCCCGCGCGTTGAATGAATTCATAGTCGCCTCCTTGGGTCATGCTCCCCCGGCGGAGGGCGCTCCGGCAGGTGGCGAGGGAGGGTTACAAGTGTTTTATACCTCTCCTTGCGATTTTGGATTTTCCGTTGCCGATTTTCGATTGCCGGAGTGGATGGCGGCGCTCCGGCAAAATCGGGGCAGTGGGAAATTCGCAGTGTATTGGCTCTGGGTGGCACGTTGGGCATTTGCTTTCTTTTTCCGCGTCGCGGTTGAACCGTGGGCCGTCCCGGCTTTGCGGCTTGGGAGCTTTGGATTTCTTCCTTGGGCGGCGAGTCTGACTTTGCTTTCCTTTTCCGCATCGCCTTGAACCGCGGGTCGAGAAGGGCACGAGGCCGATGAGCGCCAACTTCATGGTGAAGTATGCGGCGTCCGTGGGAGTCAAGTTTGAGGTGCACCCACGGCGCTGACTCTTAACCGGTCGGCTGCGACAAACGCGTTCCCAGCCGCCAGAACTCCAATCCTGGAACCCCTGGGTTTCCTTTTAAGACTTCGTGGCACTTCACTGTTGACACGTGATCATGGTCGTATAGACTTCGCTCCAGGATGACAATTTGGCGGACTGGCGGCCTGCGGTTGGAGGACAACGTAGAACTCACCATGAGCGATGAGCCGATGGGCATTCTGGAGCAGCGACGGATCGAAGCGGGGATCATCAAGCCAATCTACGAGGAGATGAAGGCGGAGTTGGGGTTTGAGCTCGCGCAGTGGATTCTGGGGAATGCAATCAAAAAGGGGGCGGTCGAGG
>CAZUCK010000113.1:0-5323 GCA_964619505.1 uncultured Fimbriimonas sp.
TGGGGCTCTGTCGGGACCATAACCCAAAGGTCTGGTGTGCAAAATCCACCCCCCGCACCCATCGACACGGGCTGCTCCCCTCCACCCTGCAAATCCCCCTCGCCTTCCGCGACGTAGTGCCGCGCCCGGCCAGATCCTTCAGGTCGTAGCGTGACCGTTTCGACGTGCTTCACAAGCTCATTCTTGGCCCGAACAGGATCTTCGTACAGCAGGGCATGGATGTCTTTCAGCCTTTCGGTCACGAAGTGCCGAAGATCGTTCAACTTCGATTCCAGCGAATCAGGACGGGACGATAGTATTCGCTGATCGATATCGCGAATCTCGTTCTCTCGTTCGGCGATGCCCTTGAGCAGGGACTCGCTGTGACCAGCGACCGCGATGGCGTCGGTGAGATGGTGAACCTCCGCTTCTAGGATTTCCTTCCGGCTGCGAAGCCGGGCCAACTCGTCCGTCACGTTCGCGAGCGCTTCCTGAAGCTGTCTACCGAATTCCTGGACCGCATAGTCGATCACGTCAGGGCGAAGCAGGGCGTCTTGGAGTCCGGTGAATAGGCGTGATTCGATTCGGTCATGCCGTTCCTTCAGATCGTTCGCACAGGTTCCCCGGTTGAAATTGTGGGGGCAACCGTATTTGGGATGGCCTGTAGGTCCTCGCCCGGTCACAATGACGATGTTTGCACCACAGATGCCGCACTTCGCGATCCCCGTCAGGAGGTAATGGCTGGAGCCTGCGCGGTGGAGGAGCCCTTTCCGGTTCGGGAGCCCGTAGCCGGCGTAAAGGGCCGTGAGGCGGTTGTGGACGCGCTGCCAGAGGTCGTCAGTGATGATGCGGAGGTCGGGGCGCTGAGTGACGATCCATTCCGAGGGCGGACGGTCCCGGCCTATGCGCTTGTTCGTGCCAGGACGCTTGACGAACGTAGAGCGGTTCCAAATCTGCTGTCCGATGTACAACTCCCTCCGCAACATCGCCCGAATCGCGGTCGGACACCACCCGCCCGGTACCCGTCCAGCCCTTGGGCGTGGGGGAGCTACACCATCCGCGTTCAGCGCCTTCGCGATCTCTTTCAATGAGCGTCCACCCGCCGCCATCTCAAAGATCCGGACTACGACCTGGGCCTCAGCCTCGTTGACGCGTAGCTCGACGCCGCCGCTGACCGTCGCATTCTGGTAGCCGTAGCAACGCCCGCCCGCGTGGAGGTTCCGGCGCACCGCCCCTTCGAGCCCGCGATGCGTCTTCTTGGCGAGTTCCTTTAGGTACAACGAATCCACGAGACCGTGGACCGTCCAGAGTACTTCGGATTGCTCGTCCTGAGAGTCGATGCCCTGCGAAATCGCGCGCACGCGTATCCCGAGGAACCTCAACTCCTCGATGATCCGTGCGGCGTCTCCAACGTTGCGCGCCAGCCTGCTGGTATCGTCCAGCAACAAGACATCGAAAGGTCGCGGCGTGGACCTTGCAGCCTGAAGAAGACGTTTCAGGCCGGGTCGGTCCGCCGATGCACCCGAGATCGCTTCGTCCCTGTATACGTGGTCGGGGAGAGTAAGCCACCCCAACGCTTGTGCAGCTTCCCGGCACTCCCTGATCTGGTCGTCTATGGACGTCGGTTTCTGCTGGTCGCTGCTGTACCGCGCGTAGATCGAACAACGTAGGCTCAGGGCTGAACCTCCTTGGGCTCGTTAACGTTGGTCACTAATGGCTTATTATCGCTCGGTAATGATGAGCTGACGCCTACTTTTTGCGTTCTGACGAACTGGCGAACGAGGGCCGGAACGATGACGTGATCCAACCAGGATTTTAAAGCGTCTTCGAGTACCGCGTCGCGGCCTATTCCGAAGTCCCGATTGTTTCTGGTTAGCATTTGAGGCTGTAAGCGAAGCCCGATTCGGCGGGCGGGTTTCGAGCCTCATCGTAGCCGTGTAGCAGGGTTTTGATTTGTGGAAATAGGTCTGGCCCCTATTTCAGGAAATACCAAACGGCCCGGCTAAATAACCGTATCCATGCAAAGGGTTTGAGCAGACGGCTGGATGCTGCCGGGGGTTACGCCCCCCCGCCGGGGAGACGCGGAGCTTTGCCGTCGCGAAACAGGACAGGTCGGTCAACACCAACCAGCGACGGCGAGTCCGGTAGCATATCGTCTGGCGGATGACGCCGTTTTGGCGTTATACAGTATTCATGCCTAGTTCAGCGCGAAACGACAAGCATCTCCTGGGACACGGACAGCTCACTCCACCGTTGATCGCCACGATCATTGCCCGCCAATACTTTCTCGCCGCCATTGAAGATCAAGTCGGCTCGGTTATCGCTGATCTCCGAGATGAGATTTATCCGGAGTATTGTCTGCGGGATGGCCAGCGGGTTCCCCCTCTCGGCGAGTGGGCTGAGAAGCACCACCTTTCCGATGCTTCCGGCCAGCCCATCGATTGGGTTAGGAGTTGTGCAGAGCACACGCTGTACCAGTGGGCTTTGAACGAACACAGACCGTGGGCCAAGCGTGTCCCTGGCCGACCGACACTGACTGCGGAGGAGTACCGCTGGGCTCGGTGCAACGGCTTACCTGCTTTTGAGACGTGGTTGACTCGCGATTCTGACGCATATCCGTTGATCGCGGAATTGGGCGAGTTGCCCGAGAGTACCTCATACGACTTCCTGGTGATTCTGGCTGACCACACCTTATCGGCCATGGACGAACGAGGGTATCGGCCTGTTGAGCTAGATCTGTCAAGGTTCAACTCGCTCCTCCGTATGAGCTTTGGCCCATTCCACTTCGACCCCACGAAAGAGACTGAGGTGATCGCTCGGAAGAGAATCAAGGAGGAGTTTGACCTTGAGCTTGAACGCTTCCTGACTTTTGCCACTTCGACATTCGAGGAGTGGCAGGGATACGTCGAGCCCAGCCGCAAGAAAAACTCTGATCACTTTGCTTGGGCAGCACTTCACATTGCGGGCGGTGAGACCCTCGCTGAAGTGTCAGTAAGCTTTGGACGCGACTCCGATACGGTTGCGACAGGCGTAAATGCGGTTCTGAAGCTAATCGGTCTGGCGCGCCCCGTGGGCAGGCCTCGTGGTATTAAAGAAAAGGCCCCCCGCCGAGAGCGAAATTCATAAACCTGGATTTCGCCGATACCCCTCTTCCCACAGATCTAAATAAACGGCCCATCGTATTCTGATTGTGCAATGAGCCTTAACTTGGTGACAGCTTTCAGAATCAGCGAGTTGCTGCCAATGTGGCCGTCTTGCACGTCCTGGAACATTTCCGCCCTGGGCGTCCGACAGGTCGGCGCGTAGATTCCTCATCTCTCGGGTCCATGTTCGCCACGGCGACAAGACGCTGGGTAGAACTGCGCCTCATTGCAGGAAGAGGATCATCATGAGAAAACTACCGCCCGTTACGGACGTCCGTGACGAATACGAAGTCGTTGACTTCAGGAAAACGAATAGGCCAATTCTCAAAGCATATGTGGTTTTTCGGCAGCGCCTCGGGTTGCTAACTAAGCGTTGCGAACTGCGGGTTGATCCAGTCAGGCCTTGGCTGGAAGTGCCAGGCGAAGTGACGCCGTGGGACGTTCGCCACAGGCCTCAAAAGGAGCGCATTCGCGCCAGCATCGAGTACGGCTTCAAACAGTATGCGTTCAACTTGGCCGTATGTCGCTATCTGGGGTTGCCGCACAAGGACTGGGGCGACGTGTTCGATGGTCTGCGGGACTTCCTGCTCGGCACTGATTTCAAGAAGTGGAAGGAGGCAGGACGGTGAGCCTCATTTACAACGGCGACAATCAAGTGTTCCCAGCAAGGCCCACAGTCACCCGCTACCAGCCAATTCCGAGCGGCACTGTCGTCTTTGCCAGCGTGCTGTTCCCTGGAGGACTGACGATCCACGACATTCGTGTCTACGGCACAGGCGCGAGCCGACAAGTGGCGATGCCGTCCCAGTCCTTTCGGCGTAAGAATGGGCAGATCGAATACAAAGACCTCTTAACCTTCTCGACGGCCGACGCGTATCGAGAGTTTCAGCAACAGGTGCTGGCCGCGGTAGACAGATTCATTGGTGGGGAGGTGGCGCGTGAAGAATAAAGCCAGAGGTTCTTTGGGGAAGGTTCAGCGCAAGCTAGTTGCGGGCAAGTTGAAGCAGCCCCGATACGAACTGATTCGCTGGACGGCGCATTTCCACTGTGAAGAATACCCTGCTAAGACAGAACTCCACACGCGAATTTGCGTCCGAGATAAAGCTTCAGGGACAGTTCACGACAACTTGGTGGTCTTGATCGACAAAGTCTTCGGCCTCATGCAGTGGGACAGGGGCTACGCTATGGTCGGCCTCGAAGATCCGAAACAATTGATCTATTCACCGCCGACTCGCACAATCCAGTTCACGAAGGCGGATGTACGAGCCCTTTTCAACCAGATGGCAGTGCACCTCAACAACGCGTACAGCCTTACCTTTGCAGGCCCCGCTCGGAGCATCGCGGTGTCAGAGGTAAGGCAAGAGGTTCGGAAAGAAGGCACAGTTTGGTACGGCCTCTTTTCCGAAGGGGCATCCGGAGTCTGAACAGGACCGAGGGCCGCCCCACGGCAACCTGAGCGGCCCTCGCTTTAGAACAGCTTTAGAGACATGGCATCTTTTGTGAAACCACATGCAAAACGAATCATCACCGTCCTGTATTCCGCCTGCCCCGGACTTTCGCTTCGGCTGCAACGATGGTAACCGCCCGCCACAAATGCTAAACGAAGCGGCCTATCACGGTCTCCCTGGCGAAATTGTTCGTCGGATTGAACCCGAGACGGAGGCCGATCCGATAGCACTACTCCTGATCTTCCTGACGATCTTTGGAAACATTATCGGCCGATCGCCGCATTTCTTGGTGAGCGCCGTGCGGCACGCCGCGAATCTATTTCTTGGCCTTGTCGGTGCCACCTCATCAGGCCGCAAAGGGACAGCGGCAGGCGCAATCATGCCGCTGTTCTGCGACATTGATCCTTACTACTGCGAGCATCAAGTCAGTTCGGGACTGTCTTCTGGGGAAGGATTAATTCAGTGCGTCCGTGATGCCTTTGAACCCAGTCGCGAAGGCCACGCACGGCGTCACCCCGCGGACTTGGGCGTCCTTGACAAGCGTCTCCTGGTAGTTGAGGAAGAATTCGCCAGGCCGCTCAAGGTAATGCAACGCCAGGGCAACACCCTCAGCCCGCTACTGCGCCTCGCATGGGACGGTAAGCCCCTACGGACTATGACGAAGCACCCCCTGGTGGCGACGGACCCGCACTTCACTATGATCGGGGAGATGAGTAGGACGGAACTCGCCCACCATATGAACACGATCGAGAC
>CAZUCK010000114.1:0-5218 GCA_964619505.1 uncultured Fimbriimonas sp.
AAGAATTGATCGACCACTGTCTTAAGTTCGACGGTGCCACCTTGGCTCAAAACGGAGCCATTGTCGCGAGGACGGGCAAGTACACGGGACGCACTCCCAAAGACAAGCATGTGGTTCGTGAGGCTGGCTCTGAGGCAAACATTTGGTGGGAGAACAACAATCCCATGGAGCCAGACGTCTTCGAGAAGCTTCGAGAGAAGCTGGGCGATTACGCCGTTGGAAAGACCCTCTACGTCATTGACACCTATGGCGGCGCTGATCCGGACTACCGAATCGCAGTCCGATTCATCGTCGAGCGGCCCTATCACGCCCTGTTCATCAAGCAGCTCCTGATTCGACCAAACGAACAAGAACTCGCGAATTTCCAGCCAGAGTGGACCGTCGTGGACATGGGAAAATTGCAGACCGATCCCACAGCCGACCGAGTCCGTGGGGATGCCACCATCGCCCTCAATTTCGCCGAAAAACAGGTGCTCATTGCGGGTACCGGGTATGCGGGCGAAATGAAAAAATTAGTTTTAACGATAATGAACTACTTGCTGCCCCTTCAAGGGGTGATGAGCATGCACTGCTCGGCCAACACGGGCGTTGAGGGTACCGCGCTCTTCTTCGGGCTCTCGGGAACAGGAAAGACAACCCTTTCCGCCGATCCCGATCGGGCCCTGATCGGCGACGACGAGCATGGCTGGACGGACAGGGGCGTGTTCAACGTGGAAGGTGGCTGCTACGCCAAATGCATCAAGCTGAGCGAGGACGGTGAGCCGCAGATTTGGAAGGCCATCCGACGTGGCGCCGTGTTGGAGAACGTAGTTCTCGACGCGAACAACTTCCCCGATTACAACAATGACTCATTGACGGAGAACACTCGCGCGGCGTATCCGATCGAGTTCATCGAAGGCGCGGTGATTCCAAGCGTCGGCGGACATCCCAAAAACATCGTGTTCTTGACGTGTGATGCCCTAGGCGTGTTGCCTCCCATCTCCCGTCTGACACGCGATCAGGCGATGTACTACTTCTTGAGCGGTTACACGGCCAAGGTGGCTGGCACTGAGGCAGGGGTCAAGGACCCAACGGTTACGTTTTCGACATGCTTCGGTGCTCCGTTCCTGCCGCTGCGGCCACGAGCGTATGCGGACTTGCTTGGAAAGAAGATCGATAAGCATGGCGCGAAGGTGTGGCTGATCAACACGGGTTGGACGGGGGGACCGTTCGGCGTGGGCAATCGCATGAAGCTTGCCTATACCAGAGCGATGATCCACGCGGCATTCGCTGGCGATTTGGACAGCCAGGAGTTTGCGGTCGATCCGATCTTCGGGTTGCATGTTCCGACTTCGTGCCCGAACGTTCCTACCGATATCTTGTCCCCTCGCAACACGTGGCCGGACAAGGACGCTTACGATCGGAAGGCGACGGAGCTTCGGGGCATGTTCGAAGAGAACTACAAGAAGTTCGTGTGAGCCTCCGGCTAATCCAATTTTGAGTCAAAGATTGCTTCAAAGGACTTGGCGACGATGGGTTTGGCATCCTTTGTCGTAACTTTTCGGGCAGTCTCTGCGCTCAACGAAGTCACGCCGTAGTCCTGGATTCCGCATGGAACGATCGTCTCGAAAGCGGACAAGTCGTTGTCGCAGTTGAGGGCGATGCCGTGCATCGAAACCCAGCGCTTGATCTTGATGCCAATGGCGGCGAGCTTCTTGCCATTCACCCAAGTTCCGGTGTTTGGTGGGAACCGGTAGCCGTTCAATCCAAAGGATGCGGCGCTTTGGATCATGGTCTCCTCGAGATCTCGCAACCATTTGTGGAGGTCCTTGCCGTGATTGGCAACGTTGAAGATGGGATAAATGACGAGTTGGTTCGGACCGTGGAACGTGACGTCACCTCCACGGTCGGTTCTGACGATTTCAATGCCCCGGGCTTCGTATTCCTTGGGCGTGAGAAGAAGGTTCTCCTCGTGAAAATTGGCTCCCAGGGTCAGTACAGGATCGTGTTCGACAAAGATCAGAATGTCCTGGGCGCCCGCGGCGACTTCTTCAAGGAGTTTGAGTTGAGTCTCAACGCACGACCGATAGGGCATGCGGCCAAGGTCGACGATTCGGAAGCTCACTCTTCTTCCGTCGGATTGTGGGCAAGAAAGACTTCATACCCGTCAACCGGCTCCTTTAAAGGAATGAGATGCTCACCTAGAAGGCTTTCCGCAACGGGTTTGGACATGAGAATGCCGCGGATTGGGGCGGCAGCTTGAATGTGAGCGGCAATGTCGATCACCTCGGTGAATTGAACGTCTCGGATGTCACCAGTCACAGGACCCCTATGAAGCCCTACGCGTAGGCGGAATTCGGTGCTCATTCTGTTGATGTCGTTGTTGAATTGACCGATGTCGGTTTGGATTTCTCGAGCGGCGGCCATCGCCTCATCACACCGATGGAAGGCCATCACGGCGCCGTCTCCAGCGGTGGAGTTCACTTTGCCGCCGTGCCTATGGCAGACATCGGCGAGGAAATTTTGATACTCTCGGAACGAGTATTCGGCGACCAATGGATCGGATTTCGCCTTCATGTCCGCACTCTTGGCAACGTCGACAACCAGCACACAAACGTCACTGGCGTTGAGTTTAAGCTTGCGTTCCAGCCTCACCATTTCTGCTACGAGTGCCGCTGGATCGGACTCCATGAGGCGCTTGGATCGAAGGGTGCGGTCCTCCACGAGCGACCAAAGGGAGCCGAAACCGGTCAGTCCGATCACCCACACGAACTGACTGTAAAGCTCGTTGGGCTGAAAGGCGTAGCTGAAACCCGATGCGCCGGGGTGAAGGCCGCCGATGACGGCTGAGAAGGCAAATGCCGACATCGTCACCGAGAGGGCACGTTTGATGTTGCCCGAAAGGTAGGCGATCGTCGTTATGTATAAGATTGTAAGCAAAAGGGTTGGTATTTGCACCAACAGTCCCGAGGCGGCGGGCGGTGGCGGGTTGGGGGCAAACCTCACGACCGCCAAGAGGTTCAGCAGCATTTTCAAAAGGGTCAGGAAGATCATGCCGCCAATCGCAATGGCGAACGGGTGCCGATTGAAGCGATCCACGAACGTCTGCGGAATGAAGTTCTTGGGCTTGGCTTGAAAACGGTGGGACGATTTCAGCTTCTCTTGGATGTCAAACAGGCGTTCAAGGAGCTGCTGGCGCGTTAACGCCTCTTCTGCAAGCTCCTCGCGACGAATGCGAACGTAGCCTCCAAGGACGGCAAAGAAGGACGCCATTGCGGCGTAGACGACCCCGAAGATCATCACGACGAGGCCCATAGCGGCGAATTCCGCGAGCATGGAGGGCGTCAAGCTCTCCGTTTCAGTCCGCCAGCGATTGACGACGTACGTGCTGGCAAAAATCAGCCACACGGCCAAAGTGCCGTAGAGTGCGGTTCGCACAAACGCGTGGCGATAGTAGCAGGCCATTTGAAGCACGACGCCTGACACAAAGATGGAGGGGAGCCACAGCTGCTGAACGCGTCCGAGCGTGAAGATCGCACAGACGGCAACACTTAAGGCGCTGACGAAGAAGACGGGCCTTGACGTCATCAGGTCCAACAAGTGGACAATTGTCCGGCCGATGCGCCTAAGCCAACCCAGGTCGATCGGTTTCACCTCGGCATCCGGACTTCGGGAGATGTCCTTAAGGATCTCGTTGACGAAGTCGGGGTCCAGGTCGAATTGTTGGGCCAGTTCGGCGGCGGGGCGTGAAGCGGCTTTGGGGTCTTCATTCAGGAGCCGTGCAAGCGCTTGCGCGGCCTTGATTGAAGGCTCCTCCTGATTGGCCTTGGACTTCATTTCGGTTGTCAAGGATGGTACTCGGGTTTGGCTTGGAGGCGACTTTTTAGGCGGGCGAGGGAGCTGCCTGCCGCATCCGGTCGAACGGTCACCGTGAACGATTCCATGAATGCCCTCGATTCCTTCCTTTCAGCAAGGACTCTTCCTGGGGTAAACCCGGCAAATGCCTAAGGCCAAAGGCCCACGTCGTTTGAAGCATTTTCCTGGAGCGATCGGCGTCGACGAGGCGGGGCGTGGACCTCTGGCAGGGCCAGTGGTGGTGGCGGCGGTGATGTTGCCCAAAGGATTTGTATGCCGAGGGCTGGGAGATTCCAAGCAACTCACCCCTGAGCAGCGGGATGAGCAAGCTGTTCGGATCAAGGAGTCCGCCAAATGGTCCGTCATCGAGATCGATCACGTTCAGATCGACCGGCTGAACATCCTGTGGGCTTCGATGTTGGGAATGGAGCAAGCGGTCCAGGCGCTGGCGACTGAGGGCGTGGTCTACATCGATGGAGATCGCGTGCCGCATGGTCTTGCAGAAAGGGGCATCGCCGTCGTCAAAGGCGACGGCAAGTATGCGTGCATCGCGGCGGCTTCGATCTTGGCGAAGACGCATCGGGACCAGTTGATGCGGGAGTTGGCGCTCATCTATCCGGAATACGGATTCGACTCGCACTTTGGGTATTCAACGCCGGAGCATTTTGAGGCGCTTAGAGCCCACGGGCCCTGTCCGATTCATCGTCGTTCTTTTGCGCCGGTTCGCGACGCTGAACAACCATGCCTGATCTTCGCGCCTTAGGTCGGGAAGCGGAAGATAGGGCGGCCGCCTTTTTGCTCTCCCTTGGCTACACGTTGGTGACTCGGCGATACACCGTGAAAGGGGGCGAGATCGATCTTGTAGCATTGGACGGAGAAACGATCGTTTTTGTCGAGGTTAAGGCTCGCGATGGACGAGGGCTGTCCCCGGAAGAGTCCGTGGACGATCGCAAAACGCGCCGGCTGGCCTTCGCGGCGGACGCTTACATGACGGAGACCTGCGAGAAGCGTGACATCCGGTTTGATTTGGTCGCCATCGACCCGAAGGGGCTGCGGCACCACAAGGACTTCTTTCGGCCCGGGTTTTGAGCCAGGCCATTGAGCTACACGTTCGCTGGCTCGCCAACACCCGCTAAGGCTTGTTCGCCCATGATTTCCTTGACGATCTTATTCTGATTGATTCGATATTTGCGGGCTTTCGGGGCGAGGAAGCGCACGTCGATCGGCTCGAACGCGAAGGTGGGGCCGTCAGGCGTGTAGGTGGCCATGGTGGTCTTCAGCCAATTCTTATCGTCGCGGTCGGGAGTATCCATCTTGAAGTGAGCGCCGCGGCTTTCGTCGCGAATGATGGCGCCGCCGACGATCGCTTTCGCCTGCTCGATCA
>CAZUCK010000115.1:0-5137 GCA_964619505.1 uncultured Fimbriimonas sp.
GGGTAGACAACGAAGCGCGCGAGCCTCGAAGAGATTAGGAGCGCGGCTAGAGGCATTCGAAACACAGCGCGGCCTCAACGGGAACGCCTTTTGGCAACGCTCTTTCCGGAGCATCGAAATTGGGGTGAGGGTATGTTCTGGCGGAAGGTGGGCTACATCCATCGGAATCCCGTGGAGGCCGGCCATGTGGATCGGCCGGAGGACTACATTTGGGTCGAGCGCCAGGCTCTCACTCGAAGGGAAGATGGCGGGAAGGGGACGGGAATACCCTGTCAGGGTGTCGTGGACAGACTCGGACTTGGAGCTGTTGAGATTGAATAATTGAGGAGAGCGAGGCTCAAGGCATTCAAGAAACCTGTAGAACTGATGAGGGCGGGGAGATCCATCTCGTGTCGGGATGGGCATTTGGTATGCCCGAGGCGAACACGACGATCAACCTTGGGGCGTCAAGACCCTTTAAGAACCACGGCGTTGATGCGGTCTACATCTCGCGCCGGAATTCCAGCGCGCTCAGCAACGTCGCGGAGTCGGCGTAGTCCAGTTCCCCGCCCACGGGCATGCCGTGGGCCAGGCGCGTGACCTTGATCCCCAACGGCTTCAGCAGCTTCGCCAGGTAGAGCGCGGTGGCGTCGCCTTCGATGGTCGGGTTGGTGGCAAGAATGATCTCGCTGACATCTCCGTGAAGTCGCGCCAAGAGTTCCTTGACTCTGAGCTGCTCAGGGCCGACGCCGTCCATCGGCGAAAGCAGTCCGTGCAGCACGTGATACATGCCCCGATACTCGTTGATCCGCTCAACCGCGGCAATGTCACGGGGCTCAGATACCACGCAAATCACCGCTCGGTCGCGTTTAGGTGAACTGCAGATTTCACAGATGGCCTGCTCGCTGATGTTTTGGCACTGCTCACAAAAGCGTAACTTTTGCTTGGCATTCTTAATCGAATCCGCGAGTCTTGTCGCGTCCGCGTCCGAGACGCGAAGAAGATGATAAGCCAGACGCTGGGCCGATTTGGGGCCGACGCCCGGCAACCGCTCAAGCTCTGCGATCAGCTCAGCCAAGGGCCGGGCAAAGAGCATCCTTACAGCCCAGGAATGTTGGGCATAATCTGTTGGACCTTGGCATTGCGAATCGAGGTGGCGGTCGCAAAACCGTCCCGGATAGCACCGACCACCAGGTCCTCAAGCGCCTCCACATCCTCTGGATCAACGATGCTTGGGTCGATGCGCAGAGTGACCAATTCGCCTGTGCCGTTGAAGACGCACTTGACGACGCCCTTATCAACCTCGAAGCGCTCGGCTGCCAGTTCGGCCTCCAAGTCCTGCGCTCTGGCCATTGCCGCTTGCGCCTGCTGAAGCATGCTGCCGAATCCTTGTCCGCCGAAATTCTTTGGTAGTTTCATTCTAAATTCTCTATTGCGATCCAAGCACTTCCCGTGCCATATCGTGAAGTCTTTGGCCTTCCGCGGGTAATTTTACCGCTTCGGGCTCGTTGGCGTCCGTCTTGCGGCCACTGAGCCGATAGACGATTTTATAATCCTTCGAATACAGCTTCCTCAACTCCTCGATGATGAAGGCTTGCCGCACTGGTTTCTCCTGCATCCAATCAAATTCGAACTGACGTTCCATCTCCACCGTGAGCTCGAGGCCCTTGGCTCCCACGACCCGAGAGCCGTGCAGTTTCCGCACGATGGCGATGTTCTCAGGTAAGGAGGTGAGCAACTCAGTCCAAAGCTCCTGGGCAGAGTCCACCTCCGGATCGCCAGTCGCCACGGCTGTCCTCTCGCCCGACTTTGATTTGGCTGCGGGCTTCTCTTCCGGCTCCGGCTCAACCGCTTTCACCTCGACAGGCTTAGGCTTGGGGGCTTCCACAGCATTTGGCCCTTCCGCTACCTTGGGGGCGACGGGCTTGGGCCTGTGAACCTCCGCAGGCAAGGGCTCTACGAGGTTTGAAGCTTTGACCGCTGAAGACTGGGTGGCGATCTTTATGAGGTCGGACTCCATCCAAATCCTGGGCAGCGTGACGTCTCGAATGGCACGGTGGGACTCGGCGATCTGCGATCTGAGGTCGAGGAGCCGGTCGTGGCCAAGACGCGAGGCCGTTTCATGCAGGGACGCTTCCCTCGTCGGCTCCATTCCTTGCCCCGAATTGGCGCCGTAAGCAGCCCAAGTGAGGTCGGCCAAGCGGTAGAGGAGGGATTCCAAGATGGCCCTCGGGTCCCGCCCCGTGGCGGCGATTTCGGCGAGCAGCTCGACCATTCGGCCAACATTGGCCTCTTTGATGGCAAAGAGCAAGGCGTCCGCGACGTCATCCGAGATCAGTCCAAGTTGGTCGTACACATGGGCGAGGGTGACTGGGCCGTCTGAGGTTATGATCACCTGCTCAAGGAGGGTCAACGCGTCTCGGTAACCCCCGTCGGCGAGCCTGGCTATTGCGGCCAATGCGGCGGGTTCGACTTCAGCCGATTCGCCGGCGGTGGCTCCTTCCAAACACGTGACAAGGTCTTGAACGGATGCGCGGTGGAACTCAAACTTCTGACAACGCGACCTGATTGTGGGAGGAACTTTGGTGTACTCGGTTGTGGCGAGCACAAGAATCACATGTTCGGGCGGCTCCTCGACCGTCTTCAGAAGAGCGTCAAAAGCCTTGGGCGACAGGTCATGGACTTCGTCGATGATGAAGACGCGGTAGCGGCAGAAAGACGGCTTGTACTCGACGGCGTCCACGATCGCGTCTCGAACGTCTTCGACGCCGGATTCGCTTGCGGCGTCCATTTCAAACACGTCCATACACGACCCGTTAGTGATGGAAACGCATGCCTCACAAACGCCGCAGGGCTCGACGATCGGACCCTTCTCGCAACAAAGGGCTTTCGCGAGCAAACGGGCGGTGGACGTCTTCCCCGTTCCACGTGGGCCGGTGAAGAGATAAGCGTGGGCGATCTTTCCGGACGTCAGCGCGTTTTGCAGCGTACGGACGACGTGTCGTTGGCCGATCAGCGCTGAAAATGTTTGGCTTCGATACTTGCGGTATAGGGAAAGATAGGCCAAGGACCGATGCTCCGAGCTAGCCGGGAATGATGCATCGCACAGAGAATCAACTTACCGTTGCTGCCTTCCGGCCCTGGCGGGATTCATCAACCTGCTGCCGCGCAGTTCCCGGCGGGCTGCCTTATTGTAGCATCCCGCCGGGTCGCTCAGACATCGGTCCTTGCTGGTCTTAGGTCCAGATCCAAAGCGCGCTTATGGCCTGAACCCTGAACCTTACGGCCAAAATACTACTTACCTCCGGTGCGCAGGGCAGGCACGAAGATGACGTCGTCCTTAGACCCGCTTTCCGTCGCCTCCTTGAAATTGGTCGTCTTGACGGACGGCACCTTGCCCGTGCTCAGGTCGTAATCGCCCAGACGCAAAATCTCATCACGGGAGAGATCAAACGACGTGAAGACGATGCGTGTGCCGGGTCGCAAGGTTGTATTCAAGAAGTTCTTGTCCGTCATCCCCTCACCGTTCCATCCGAACTTGTCTTGAATGTGGTTGGGGGCGCTTCGGGGGTTGTAATAGAACTCGAGGATGTACTTGTCCGAGCGGAACGGATACATTGTCGGGTCCTTGCTCATGTCGATCGTCTTCGTGAATTTGCGGTTCTTCACGAAGAGCGTGTCCTGCATGTAGGTGCTGTCCCTCGGCGGGTCCAAATTCACGGTGGTTTGACCGTCCCAATCCATGGTCGACAGGGCCGCACCAGGATAGGCGGCGTCGCGCAATACCACTCTGATTCGGGTGCCGACGGGTAACACATTCCATGTCCCTTCGAACTTGATGACACGAGGCTCCACCACCGTGGCCTTGGCGCTGAAGTTTACATCGAACGGAGGTTGGGTGTCGTAACCGGAGAGATCCTTATCGCCGCGCTTTTGAGCAAGAAAGCCACGCTGGGTCATGCGGACGAGGAGGGTGTCGATGTTGTTGGTCAAAGAGTCGACCATCTGGCCGTTGCCGAAACTTGGGTCATCCTTGAAGGTGGCTTCCGCGTCGTCTTTG
Source organism: uncultured Fimbriimonas sp. (assembly GCA_964619505.1). GTDB lineage: Bacteria > Armatimonadota > Fimbriimonadia > Fimbriimonadales > Fimbriimonadaceae > JBBQMJ01. The sequence goes on from CAZUCK010000115.1 coordinate 4,040, forward strand.
AGCTTGTAGAAGTGATCCAGTGCCTCTTGCACTTGGCCGTTGCGCTGGTATGCCGCGCTCAGCAAATGGCGTCGCGCAGCCGGGGCGTCTTTGTGATGCTCCACATCTTCAAAATAGTGGACGGCCCTCGGATAGTCGTCGTCAACCTTGTTGAACCACATCCATCCGAGTTCAAAGAAGAGCTCATAGGTGTCGGGATTTTGCCGGGCGCCCTCCTTGCCAAGAGCCAGGGCAGACGGAACGTAGCGCCGGTCCGACCGCTCATCTTCATCCGTGAAGTTGTAGCCGATGTGCCACATGCCGGTGGTGTAGACGTCGATCTGCTTCGGATCGAGGATCGTGACAAGGCGGATGATCGGCAGCACGGCGTCGTAATTGCCGGCGTCAAAAAAGGAGTCCGCACGAACCCAGAGGATGCCTGCGACCATTTCGCGGAAGCCCGCAAGAGCGAAGAGCATTTGATCCGGCGAGAGACCCGTGCCTTGGGTAAGACTGGCCTTGGGGGCGTAGTCTTTGACCCAGCGATCCCAAAGAACCGCACGCTGCATAAAGCCCTGCGCTACGAAGAAGACCGCCAATAAGATCCAGTGGTTGCGTCGCTTCATCGGATTTGCCTAGACCTCACGCCGGTCAAAGATCAGGATTCCGCCGACCAAGAGGAGCCCAATGTAAAACAGGCCGTAGCCGGTCGCCTGCAAATAGTACGTCGTCGGGTTCTGGATCACTGAACCTGGATTGATGATCGGGTTCTGGATGTTGTAATAGTTGAAGTTCGGCAGAATCACGTTCACGACGGTGGCGACCATCTTGGCGATCGCGGGCGTGTTCGGATTTTGTTGCATCGTGTCGAAGAACGGAGCAAACAGAGAGCCGACTAGGTAGATGCCGCCGGCAAGGAAGAAATTCACCAGCGGTGTGACGAAGGTAGAAAAGAAGATCGCGACCGCCGCGAGGAGGCCCATCTGGACAAAGAACATCATTGGTGCTTTTGCCAGTTCTTCGAGCTCCGTTATATGGAAACCTTGCTGAATACCAAAGGTCACTTCCATGACGACCGTCATGAGCAAATTCCTGAACCCGAGGGCCTGCACCGAACCC
>CAZUCK010000116.1:0-4894 GCA_964619505.1 uncultured Fimbriimonas sp.
GGGGGGAAACCAGGCGACCTGTTCGACCTGCTCCAGCATGCGCTTGCGTAAGTCCTTACGGTCGATGGCAACGAGCCACTGCTCTGTTGCGCGGCAGATCACCGGCTGCCCGTCGCGCTCAGCATGCGGATAGGAATGTACGTAATCGGAAACATGCAACAAGTTGCCCGTCTCGCGAAGGCGATCGACGACCACGGTGTCGCAGTTGGCGTAAAACGTGCCCACAAACTCGCCCGCTTCCTCGGTCAAGACTCCGCGCTCATTGACGGGACACAGGACGGGCAAATTGTATTTCTTGCCCGTGTAAAAGTCGTCTCGACCGTGGCCGGGCGCGGTGTGGACGACCCCGGTGCCATCCTCGGTGGTGACGTACTCCGCCATCACCGCGATGGAGTCGCGCTCCAAGATCGGGTGCTTGAAAACGGCGTGGTCCAGAGTGATGCCGTCGAATCGGCCCACCGATTCGTAATCGGCCCAGCCAAGGACTCCCGCCACCTTCTCGAGAAGAGCCTCAAGGAGTAGGTAGTGGACGTCGCCGACTTTGACGACCACGTATTCCATCTCGGGATGAAACGCCACCGCAAGGTTCGCGGGGATCGTCCATGGCGTCGTTGTCCAGATGATCGTGTAAAGATTGGAGAAGTTCTGAAAGATCTTCTCCGGGTCGCTCTTGAGGGGAAATCGGACGTAAATCGCCTTGCTTGTGTGGTCCTTATAAACCACTTCGGTGTCCGCGAGAGCCGTCCTCGACGTCGGGCTCCATAAGGTCGGGCGCAGGCCCTTATAAATGTAGCCTGCCTCCATGAGGCGCTTGAACACGCGCACGATCTCGGCTTCGAAACCGTAGTCGATCGTCGAATAGGGTCGCTCCCAGAGGCCGAACACGCCCAACTCCTTGAACTGCGCCGTTTGGACTTCAATGAAGTGGCTGGCGTGCTCGCGACAGGCTTTTCTAAGCTCGACGACGGTTGGAGTGATCTTCTTGTCTTGAAACTTCTTCATCACCGCCTGCTCAATCGGCAGACCATGGCTGTCATATCCGGGCACGTAAGCCGCTCGGCACCCCATCATCGTGCGCGACTTAACCACGAAATCCTTGAGCACCTTGTTCATGGCGGTACCGATGTGGATGGGCGAGTTTGTATAGGGAGGGCCGTCGTGCAGCACAAAGCTTGGCGCGCCTTTCCGGGCTTCCAGAACGCGGTGATAAATCTGCTCGTCATCCCAGCACTTGCGCATCTCGGGCTCCCGTTTTGGGAGATCGGCCTTCATCGGTATCGCGAAGTCGGCGTCTGGAAGATTGAGGGTGTTCCGAAGGTCCATCGGTCTAAGAGAGTGTACCTATCAGGCTCATGGGCAAGCGGTCAGGGTTGGATGTCCTGTTGGGTTCATCTCAAGTGCGCGAATGGGCCACTTTGGAGGACGCATGAACCACGACAGGACGTATAATGAAGACATGGTAGACGAATCTCTACCTTATAAAGATCGACCGCTTCGATACCTATTTTTGGACCTGAATTCCTACTTCGCCTCGGTCGAGCAGCAGGAGCAGCCGGAGTTGCGCGGCAAGCCCACCGCTGTGGTGCCGGTGATGGCAGACACCTCCTTCGTCATTGCTGCCTCTTACGAGGCCAAAGCCTTTGGAGTTAAGACGGGGACTCGAATCGGAGATGCGAAAGCGATGTGCCCAGAACTCACCCTCGTCCATGCCAGGCCCCCGCTTTACGCGGCCTACCACAAGCGATGCATCGAGGTGGCTGAGGGCGTACTGCCGGTGGAGGAAGTCTGCAGCATTGACGAGATGCGCTTCCGGCTGCTGGGCGACGAACGGGACCCCGAAGAAGCGCGCAAACTCGGCCTCAAAATGAAGGAGGCGATATGGGAGCGGGTCGGGCGGTGCATGAACTGTTCCATCGGCATCGCCACCAACGGATTTCTCGCCAAGTTGGGTACAGAACTCGAAAAACCCAACGGCCTCGTGATCATCGAAGCCCGAGACCTGCCCCACAAACTACACACTCTGAAATTGACCGATTTCACCGGCATTAACAAGCGGATGCAGGTTCGGCTGAACGCCGCGGGCATCTTCACAGCTGAGCAGCTTTGCGCAGCCAGCAAGGGTGAACTGCATCGGGGTTTCGGCAGCATCGTGGGTGAGCGATGGTGGTACCTGTTGCAAGGGCACGACATTCCGCCCGAGAAACGAGCGACGAAGACGCTGGGCCACTCGCACGTCATGGCCCCAAACCTACGAACCGATCAGGGATGTCGCGACGTGCTTCTGCGACTGATTCAGAAGGCCTCAGCGCGGCTTCGTTCCCATAAACTCTGCGCCGAGGGGATGGTGATTTTTGTGACAGGTTTCGAGCGAAGCTGGACGGTGCGCGTTCCACTAGCGCCGACTTCTGACACGGTCACCATCAACGACGCCTTTTTAGAGGCTTGGACGAAGCGGGATTTCTTGCGGCCGAAGGCGGTCGGAGTGACCTTCTTCGACATGAGGGACGAGCAGCAGGTGACCCCATCACTCTTTGACGAGGCACATGAGCGCGCGGAATTGAACCAGGCGGTTGACCGGATGAACCAGAAGTTCGGAAAGAACACCATCTATTTGGCGGGGATCGAAAAGACGAAAAACCAGGCGGGTGAAAAGATCGCGTTCAATAAAACGTGGTTGTTTTCCGAAGGCAAAGGCGACAACGAATGGATCGACACTTTTCGGGGGGTCGAGGACGAGGAGGAGTGACGGCCATCCCGGGAGGGGCGTGCTCCGTCACGCCTGCGGCGGGTCGCAAAGCTGACTTAGCCACAGCAATATCGGCGCGACCCATCCTCCGTAATGCCGAGGCATGGGAAGCCCCCCTACTTGTTCGGTCCCCGCACTGACTCCCCCTAGATAAGCAAAGGTCAGATCTAGGGGTAGCCTCGAACAATGCAGCAGAACCTCGTCGCCGAAAAGCTGGAGCAAGCCTCCAAGCTGGTTTCTGAATCTCCGTTCGATGTCTGGATCACCTTTGTCCGTGAGACGGCGCACGGCAGTGACCCAATTCTGGCGTTCATGCTTGAAGGCAGCCTCACGTGGCAGAGCGCGCTTCTGATCGGACGCAACGGCAGACGCGTCGCCGTTGTCGGCAACTACGACGCCGACGCTCTGATCAGCGGCGGGCATTGGCATGCGGTGGTGCCCTACGTGCAGGACATCAAGGCAGCGCTTCTCGCCGAGATCGAGAACATGGCGCCAGGGGCAAATCCGCGAATCGCGGTCAATTTCTCCGAAAACGACGATAAGGCCGATGGCCTGAGTCACGGCATGCTGCGCCTGCTGGAGGGCTACCTTGAGGGAACGCGTTTCGAGGGACGTCTCGAAAGCGCGGAGACGCTTTGTATGGCGTTGCGAGGGCGCAAGACTCCCGCCGAAATCACCCGGATGAGGTCTGCGATCCGTGCGGGCGACGACCTCTTCGACGAGATCGGACGCTTCGCCAAAATCGGGGTCTCCGAGACGGCCGTCTTTGACTTTGTCCACCGGCTGGCAACGGAGCGAGGGCTTGGATTCTCGTGGGAACCGACTCAGGATCCGATCGTCAACACAGGCCCCAATTCGATGATTGGACACGGTGTCCCAAACCCGGACCTTACGTTACAAGCCGGTCACATCTTCCACATCGACTTGGGCGTTCTCGTCGACGACTACGCGTCGGACATCCAGAGGTGCTGGTATGTGAGGTCATCAGCTTCGGACCCTTTGCCCGCAGACGTGCTGAAGGCGTTCACCGCGGTGCGAGGCGCCATCCAAGCGGGTTTTGAGGCGCTGAAACCGGGTGTGCAGGGCTGGCAGATCGATGCGACGGCGCGAAAGTTCTTAGTCGATGCCGGTTACGAAGAGTACCAGCATGCATTCGGCCATCAGGTGGGCCGCATGGCCCACGATGGGGGCAGCCTTCTGGGACCCAAATGGAAGCGTTATGGCAGCAGCCCCATCATCCCCGTTGAAGCTGGCGAAGTTTTCACGATGGAGCTCGGCGTGATCGTAGAGGGACGTGGATATTTGGGCCTTGAGGAGATGGTCCGGGTGACCCCTTCCGGCTGTGAATGGCTCAGCAAACCCCAGGATGAAATGATGCTGATCTAAATGTCGCGATGGTAGACCATGTCGCCAGCCATCGTCTGAATGAAGTTCAACTGCGCATCATGATAGGTCAAATGGATTACGGCAAACCAAACCCGTGACAACACGGGCACCGAAGCCTCGCCATCCACAACGATGCGCTCCATATCGTCCCCCGCCGCTTCTACGAATTCCACTCCCGTAGCTCGGATGAACTCAACTGCTGCCGCCTTGTCGCGTAACTCAGTGGGCGCGCTGAGCCATTCCTCTCCAAACTTCCACGGCCACGGTCCGGGATCTTCGCATCGGCACACGACAGCCAACCGCCGATTGACGACACCTACCTCGTAGATGAAGTCATAAGCACAGCGCGTACCGCCACCCCAAACTTGGGACAACTCTTCGTGACTTAGGCTCTCGATATCGCGGACAAAGTTGTCCAGTGCGAATTGAAGGTTCTTTCCCGAAAATTTTGTAAGGTCTACGGCCATCGTTGAACCCTACGTACGTTCCAGTCAAGAAAGTTTCAGCGGCGGCGGGGCCGTCGCTGATTCGTCCTCACAAGCACGTTACAAGGCTCGACCTCACCAGTGAACGGCCATGTCGCCGACCATTGCCTGGATGAAATTCAGCTGGGCGTCATGGTAGGCCGTATGGTAATTGGCGAACGCGATCCTTTGGTATACCGGGGCCGTTTCGTCGCCGGCGGTCACAGGACGCTCCATATCATCACCAATCGATTCAAGCAACTCTGCAGCCGTTTTCTTAATGAAATCGATGGCGGCT
>CAZUCK010000117.1:0-4876 GCA_964619505.1 uncultured Fimbriimonas sp.
GAATGGTGCCGTTGCTCAACCGGGAAACGTAAGTTACGAGCTAGCCCAAGACCCCCTTCGAGCCTAACCCCCGACGGTCCACGAAGGCGATGAGGCCGATCAAGGTGTCCAAACCCGAATCCGCTCGGATCTGGCCAGTCTCGCGCATCCTCTCGATGATGGGTTCTGCCTTGTGCTCGCGTTTCCCATACGCAACTTCGAAGGCATCGTCAGGACCCGAAGCAGACCGCACGTTGTAGAAGTCCTTGATTGCTGCGAATTGGCCGATTGTCCCTTGATCTGCGGAGACGCGGTCAGTATCAAACTGCCAGAGCTTGCCGGTTCGGTCGCCTGTATCGGTAAATCCGGCCAACAAAAATCTCGGCACGATATGATGCCGTCTGCTGATTTGCTTCCTTTTCGGTTTTGAGTTCATCTGGTCTTCGCATAAGAGTATAGTTTTGTCTACTGAGTAGTGTACTTGAGCTACGAAGTCAAGAACTTCGAGCACGGCGCGGAACCCACTCGTTAGGACGAGGGTTATTGATAAGTATTATCTACATGGAGGGCTTAGCCGTTGCGAGCTGCCCAAGCTATTCGGGCGCTTGTCGACAGATCGTTGAGTCCAAGACGATCGAGTACAAGGGCCAACTTTACGAGGCGAACGATGCTGGGAGAAAGGACCTCCTGCTAAATGTGACCGCGCTGGCAAATTCTGACGGGGGCGAGATTCTTCTTGGCGTCCCATGCCGGCGAGTTTCAGGACGTCCGATGGGGATACCATAAGATCCGACTGGCGTACCGTTGGCCAATTTTGTCGATCGCTATCGGAGACTTCAAAGCGAAATCGCAAAGCGTGGTGACAAGGTCTCCCCGGTGGAGGTCAAGGTCATCAATTACTGTGTGTCGGTTCCAGGACAAGTTCGAGTGGCGGCCACTCTCTGGCACGCTGTCTATGATCTCACCGATCGAAGTGTCTCCGTGAGCTTCTGTCTCAACCGCGCCGATGAGGAGCAGGAGCGACGGAGTCCGTACCTATCATTCCGGATGAAACGGTGAACATCTGAGCAGATTTCGAAATTGGCCAACCTTCACAGAGCCAACTTCTAGGGCTGAACTCCGATGGCTGAAAACGGCACCAAATGGAGTGTTCGTGTACCTGTGGCGTCGGGTGACGAGAGCTCGGCCAGGGCCGGTAGTGCCCTAATGTTGAGCTCCTGGGAGGTCGTCTGGTCGTTTGCGATTGCTATCAGGACGCGTTCCGAAGGATCGTCGAGCCATCCTTGGGCACTTGCGCCGATTCCGGCACGTCGTGCAGCTGACAGAAGCACCTTGTCGGTTAGAGGTGGCTGAGCCTCCTGAAGCTGCCTTAGAACGCGATCAAATGAAGCGCTGTCGTTCGCCCGTGCCATTTCCACAAGCGTCGCGGCACGTACGGAGCGGTACATCGTGTGAGGCAAAAGGGTCCAACGATAGAGAATCTGCGGAGGCTGCGGGAGCTTACGGATCTGCGCTTCGGCCAGCTGGCAACGCGGGCATTCTGGATCGGTGAAAAGCACGTAGACTTGGCCATTCGGGATCAATTCGTGATCGCGGACTCTGAAGAAGGCGACGCCTTGATGGGTCAGAAATTGGTCCCATCCTCCCGTCGACGTGAATATGATCGCGGCGCTAAAAAAGAGGGGCCCAACAAACCTCGGCTTGGGTATCAATGTGAGCGCGGCGGAGACGACGCCAACGTGGACGAGAAAACAAACCTCACAAAAAGTGTTGTTGCGGATCATCCAGAATGCAAGCGTCAACGAACATAGCGCCCCCAGGAACAAGGCGATCCTCCCGGCTCGAAGGTCCACTAAATTGGCGTAGGCCACCAGCAGCAAAATTCCCGGGCCACCCCAGGCAAGAGCGGCACTCATGGGCAATTCGTCGACCAGGCTGCAACTTGCACAGCCCCACAAGTTGAAACCGAGATGATGAGCCAGAGCCAAGGAAGACGCGAGACAGGAGAATGAGCAGAAAAACGTTCGAAGGTGTCTCATCGTCCCTGCTCACGATACCGCTAGCCCGCTGGATTGGACCTTGCAGCGGTCAATCGAGATTCCGAGTCGCGTACGCAACAATTGCGGCGAACGGCGCAAAACCATCGTATAATACGCTCCATCAGGGCCGCCGAGTTTTGGCGAATTGCCCGGACCTGAGAGGGGAGTTTTATCGATGAACGTTTACTTGAAAGCTTCGTTTTTTGTCGGCGCATGCGCTGCGGTGGGTTATGCGAGTTTGGGCTGCGGAGGTAGCGTGCCAGGCACCGGCTCGGCCGCCCCGAGCGTCGTCCAGTCTGCGGCGAAGGCTCAGACAGTCGCACTCGGTGGTCCCAATCGGTGCGGAACGCGTGAACTCAGCTTGCCGGAACAAGCGGCGGTTGAAGCGAAGTTGGCCGCCACAGCAAAATCTGGAATCGTCTCGAATGCCGCAAGGACCGTCAGCGTCTACGTCCATGTGGTCAACAATGGATCCGGCATCGCGAACGGGGACGTTCCGGATTCGCAAATCTCAAGTCAGATGAACGTTCTCAACGATGCATACGCGATCATGAACATTTCATTCACCCTCGTGGGGACCGATCGAACGACCAATGCGACTTGGTATACGGCTCAACCGGGAACGACGGCTGAGACCCAAATGAAAACGGCCCTCCATAGGGGCGGCAAGGCTGACCTGAACCTTTACACGAACAACATGGGCGGTGGATTGCTCGGTTGGTCGACGTTCCCATCCGAATACAAAAAGGCCCCTACGATGGACGGTGTCGTGGTTCTGTTCTCGTCACTCCCTGGGGGGACGGCTGCACCTTACAACCTTGGAGACACGGCCACCCATGAGGTCGGCCACTGGGTAGGTCTGTACCACACGTTCCAAGGCGGTTGCTCCAAGACCAATGATTATGTAAGCGACACACCCGAGGAGAAGTCGGCTGCCTTCGGGTGTCCAGTGGGACGAGACACCTGCACTAAGGATCCCGGCCTCGACCCGATCACGAACTTCATGGACTACACCGATGATTCGTGTATGAACCAGTTCACCGCTGGACAGGCGGCGCGCGCCGCGACGCAATTGGCCACTTATCGGTAAGTGCGTCGTTGGACAAAGTGGGCTCTCAACCGGAAGGTGAGAGCTCACTTGGCTTTTTGCCGGACCGGTGTTCCGGTCCCGGAGAAGAATCCGACCTCAAGGCGATGGCGACCGCGGCTATGACGATGGCCGCTCCAACGATGCTGCCCGCGGCGAGTTTCTCGTTTCTCACCACCGAGCCAAAGATGACGGCAATGACCGGCACGATGATCCCTAGGAATGACATGGTGCTGGTCTTCCACGTGTTAAGCAGCCACGCGAAGATGACGAAGGCACCAACGGACCCCGCCACCGCAAGGTAAACAATGGGTCCGGCTTCCCTCAGCGTGGTGGGAACGAGTAGGCGCTCTCCGAGGACGACGCTGGTGGTGAGAGTGAGAACCGCACCTACCAATACACCCACCGCGTTGGAAGCGATGGCCGATTGAGTCGGACCGCGCTTCAGCATGAAGTTCGAAAACGTAGCGGACGCAACGGCGACAAAGATGGCCAGCAGGCCCAAAGGCGATCCCCCTCTTAGGATTTCTCGCCAAAAGATGACGCCCACACCGGACAGTGCCAGCAATGCGGCGGCCAGTTTCTTCACGTTGAAATCCTCTAGGGCAAGAAGCCTGCCCTGAACCATGGCCATCACGGGGCTCGTGGCGTAAATGACGGCAGCCAGACCGGATGGCACGACCTTCTCTCCCCAATAGAGGAGGGGCAAATTGACTCCGAAGTCCCAGAAGCCATACCAGAAGGCGGCTCGGAGGGCGTCGCCCCTCGGCCAGGGTTTGCCGGTGATCAGGAGGATCGAATTGAGGATGATGCCCGCAAGGATCAGCCGCATCGTGCAACCCCAGAGGGGTGGAACGGTGTCATTGCCGATCGAGATGAAGAGGAACGTGCTGCCCCAAATTAGGGCGCACGAGGCAAATGCCAACGGCTCCAGTTTTCGGTCGTTCTTTGTCATGGGCTATTTGTGCCGCCCAAGGGAGCTGATCGTCTTACTTCTGTGCACAACTGGTTTACGCAAACCAGGCGGCGGTCTTCACCGATGGACGCATTTTCGAGGGCTGCGAACTGCTGGTGACTGTGATTTTTGAAAGGGCAGGCGAATCGGGGGTGGTATTTCCGTCTTTCAGATTGGGTGTTCCCGACGGAACTGCGAGAGAGGTGAAGTTATGAAGGCATGGATTGGAATTTTAGGACTGGCCGTTTTGGCTGCAGGCTGTCACCACGACGTGGTGCTAACGGACAAGGACGGCAACAAGCTCTCCATCGACACTAGTCCCGGTGGGCAAGGGAAGTTCTCTGTCACGGACGATAAGGGCAAGACGGTGACAAGTGAGGTGGATCCCAATGGCAAGGGCATGACCGTGAAGGACAATCAGGGCAATTCCTTCAGCATCAACGCCAACGCAGTGACTGAGAGCGATCTTGGAGTGCCGTTCTATCCTGGGGCAAAGATGGCCGAGGGTTCACTGAAGAGCGGAAGTGCGAAGGAGACATTCATGATGTGCAGTTTCACGTCATCCGATGAGCCGGCTAAGGTTGTTGCCTTCTACAAGGACAAGGTCAAGGAGGGCAAGGACAGCAACATGACGATTGATGGCTCCGCGACCTCCACATTATCTGGCAAGCGCGCCGACGGCGCGGAGTTCAACGTGATGGCGAGTAAGGCCAAGGGACAATCCCAAACGACGATCACGATGACCGTTGGAAAGAAGAATTAGTCGTTAGGATTGAGGCGCTAGAAACCACCGGTTCCGTTCGGTGTTCCGACACC
>CAZUCK010000118.1:0-4858 GCA_964619505.1 uncultured Fimbriimonas sp.
CCCACCCCCAAGAAGCAATTGATGAAGCTGGGGGAAGAAATCCAACTCCTCTGCCAAGAATGTGGTGGGACGCTTCCCGAGCAGCCGCATTGCCGTGCGAACCCCATAAACTCGCTGCCGGATATTGGATTCACCTCCGTGAAAGAGCCCATAGGGTTGGCCATAGCTGCATCCGACCGGCTCGACCGTGCCATCTGCAATCGCTTCCCGCAACTTTTGCAGAGCATCGGGGTTTTCGGCAGCCAGCTTCTCGTAGCCGACGCCATCGAAGTTCACGTTCCCTTTCGACCCGGACTCGCGGCAATAGTGCAGCATATCGTCGATACAGCCCGGCAAGACTTCATAGCCCCAAAGCCACTCCATGTCCACCCAGTGCATGTGGTTTCCGAAGGTGTAGAAGAGTTGCTTTGGCATTTCTGATTTTAGATTCTGTGTCGTGAAAAAATAGGAATCCACGCCGCTTTTGGGAAGACGTCTTCAATCTCAGCAGTGGAGGATTCATGTTAAAGAGCGAAGCAAGGTCTCGTCTTGGTGGTGGTTATGGGTTTCTGCATCCGGCTTTTCGACGATTTTTAGGGCTCGCCGGCCTAGCATTCAGAGCCGGTGCTTTCCGCCTCGCTAACGGCTGCAGCTAGCCTCGATGGTGACCGAATGAGCTCCACCATCGGGCCGGCGGCAGTCGAACATGTCGGGCTGCACTACACCCATGACGACGTGCCCGCATTCCTGTCCGAACAGCGAAACGGCAAACAGGATATCGAAAAGCTGACGGTGGCTTTTCTCAAGAGCGTAGAGGAGCGGCGGCCCGCCGATAATGCCAAGGCTGCATAGCATTTACGCCTCTCATCCTGCACAACCCTCAAGTTTGCGCCGAAAACAATAGAAGCTATGATTGGCGCAATCGTTTACATCTTGGGCTGCGCGGCGGTTTCGGCTGTCTTGACTTGCCTCTATGTCATGTTTCGGCCCGTGAACTCGCGTGACGAACTCAAGTCGTGGAGGGTCCTTGCCTTTGCGATGGTGCTGACACTGCTTGGGCCATACGGCTATGCCGAGATCGTCACCCGGATCGTCGGCCAAAAGATGGAGCATTCGGTTCTTCTTGCGCTCGATGATGCGGGCGTAAAAGGCGACCTCCAATACTATCGAGTGATCATGTATTCCGGTTCCACCGCGAGAGTCGTAGCAGTGGCCGCGGAAAAGGCAGACTGGGGCGGGTCCGACCGGCCTGTCCTCGCTATCACGCTCAAGCGGGAAGGCGAAACCTGGAAACCGGACTCCTATAAGGTGGTCTCGTCGTTTAACCGCAATCAGGACGGATTCACTTTTCCGCCCTACTACTAAGCCTTATCTGGAATGAAATCGGCGGCACATAACGGGTTGGCGGACGCGAAAGCGGCCGCCTTGGCAGTTCTAGATGCCATGAAAGCGCCGGTCGTTGCGATCAACGACATCGGCGACATCCGCTTTGCAAACAAGGCTTGGAAGAAGTTCGAAGAGGCTAACACTCAGGGGGCAACTCCGAAGGGCGGCTACCTGAACCGCTGCAAAACGGTCGTTGGTATCGACGAAGATAATTTGCCTCTTCTATCTCTCGCAATCGACAGCCTCTTCATCGCAGGCGGCGAAGATCTGTGCATCGAGATGCCTTTCCGAGTCCCATCCAGGAAGGGCTGGTACCGGATTCGAATCGCCCTCTTGGAACTCGAAGGTGAACAGCTGGCTGCCGTGTTCCACTCGGACATCACTGGCCACAAGAACACCCTTGAGCGCCTTCGGATCAATGAAGAGCAACTTGCCGGCCAAGCTCAGGTGATGGAGTTCATCAAAGACGCACTGATCGTCGTAGATCCCAACCTGATCATCCAGACGTGGAATCCTGGTGCGCAACGAATCTATGGCTACACGCCCGCCGAAACGATTGGAAGGCACGTACGCATGCTGATGCCTGAAGGCGAGATTCAAAACATCCAGCGGGAAAGCTGGGAGCAACTCAATGAGATCGGATACTGCGAGATTGAAGGATATCGGCGCAAGAAGAACGGATCTCGCTTTTACGCTCAGATCTCCCTTTCCTTGCTGAAGAATGCAGATGGAGTGGTGTCTGGCATCGTGGGGTACACGATGGATACCACGGAAAAGCGCCACATCGCCGAGGAACTCCAGGCAAGCCTGCGCCAACTCGAAGATGCTCTCCAGACCGCGAACAAGCTCTCGATTGAGGCGCGGACCGCCAACGAAGCGAAAAGCGAGTTCCTTGCGAACATGAGCCACGAGATCCGCACGCCGATGAACGGTGTTATCGGGATGACCGAACTGCTTGTAGGAACGGATCTGAATGAGGAACAGCGTGAGTACGCGACCACGATTCAAAGCAGTGCGAATGCCCTCCTGAAGGTGTTGAACGACATTCTCGACTTCTCAAAGATCGAAGCAGGCAAAATGTCGATTGAGGCTCAGCCTTTCGATCTGCGCCAGACATTCGAGGCGGTTACCGACCTTCTCACTCCGCAATCTCAAGCCAAAGGTTTACAGCTTGTCCTGGACGTCCCCTCAGATTCGCCCACCGTTGTCGTTGGGGACGAGCTCCGAGTGCGTCAGATTCTAACAAACCTCGTCGGCAACGCGGTCAAATTCACCCCCGAGGGCGACGTCGTGGTCGGCATAACCCATCTGGGCACGACTCAAGAGAATGTGAGACTCCGCCTTTGGGTCCGCGATCAAGGACCAGGCATCGATGCTGAACGGCAAGAAGCGATCTTCGACAGCTTCACTCAGGGTGATTCAAGCACGACGCGAAAGCACGGAGGAACGGGGTTGGGCCTCGCTATTTGTAAGAACCTCTGCCAACTCATGGGCGGAGAGATAGGAGTCGACAGCACTCTGGGGCATGGCGCCACATTCTGGGTAGAGATCGAGCTGCCATCCATCTCCGTAGAGCACCTGAGAAGGGACCCGCACCCCTTCAAAGGCCGGCGCATGCTCGTGCTCGACCCGAGTGAGGCGGTTCGTAAAGTTATTGTGGAGGCCATCGAAGGTTGGGGAGCGTCATGCGAAAGCGCGGCGTGCGTCGAAGATGTCCTCGCCCGTAGTTCGAAGACGCCGCTCGACGTGGTCATCTGCTCCGACTCCTTGGACGCCCGGCTCTTCAGCCAAAGCAGGCTCGTGGAGATGTACCCGCTCGGAATGAAGCCCTCACCCAACGCACCCTACGCGGGTGTGCTGACAAAGCCTATCAAGCTCGCAAGCCTACGTCGGTTGCTGGAACAGCTTCTCGATTCGAGCGGCGCTCGTGACACGGACCTCAAACAGGCTGCGTAACCCAAGAAGCCTTGCTAGCGGATTACCGTCGTCTCGATGACGTCCCGATTCGAATTTACGATCGAACTCAATTGGTCTGATTTACCCTTCAGTTCGTGGTCGAAGAAGGCTCTCATCAGGCCGGTCGCAAGCCGCCACGTTCTCATCGGGTCCAATGGATGGCTGCTGAAATGCGTGATGGTAGATGGCATCATGAAGGGCGCATCGCTGAAGCTCAGATGCCCTGTGTCCTTAATCGCAAGATAGAGGATACGCTGGGATTTTGCCTCGGGCAATTTGGCGGGATCGATCCTCCCTTTGCTGGCCCGCTCCTCCCACTCCGTGCGAGTTCGCCCGAGCCTGGCGAGGTCCGCGTCCGAATAGTTCGGGTTGCTGCCGAGCCGCAAGATCGGCGCCGGGCTTCCACCTTGGATCGCTCGATTGTCGGTAAGTCCGTCCAGATTGACCGCACATCTGAATCGAGGATCTTCGAGAAGCACGGTCGTTGCCGCGGCGCCCCCGCTGCTGTGTCCAAACGCGCCGACGCGATCTAAGTCCAAGCTTCTCGAATAGATGCTGCGGGCGAGTTCGGTGAGTGCAAAGCTCATGTCGCACGCCCATTCGTGCGCTTTCTTGTCGAGGAGGTTCGGGTCCCCGTTTTCCTTGTCCTCGCCCGAGTCATGGACGGCTCGGTCTTTCGAGACAGCCACAGTGCCGAAGGCAGGGTCGATTGCGGCAACGAAGTAGCCGTTGCTCGCGAGTTCCTCACAATACGAGGTGTAGTTCACACGCGACGTCCCAAGTCCAGGCTCGAAAATCAAGATCGGAAAGTGACCCGGCGCGATCGTCGCCTTCGATAAAGCGTGCGTTCGGATATTTCCCCACTTCTTCAGATCCGATTCAGTCTGTAAGTAGTAACCGGACTTGATCAAAGCCGGCAGAAGCTCACTCTCGGGAATGTAGCGGGCTAGGGTGCCTGTTCGCGCGTCCGTTGGATACCAGTACTGAACGGCGACCTCCCTGTCCTTCTTGTGAGTCACTGGGTTCTGGCGAGTAGCGTCGAGCAGCCACTTCGACTCGGTGCCGACCTTATAGTGGCCCGTGGGACTGGGAAGTGCCGTGATCTGGAACAGCAGTGCGACTGCGAGCATAACCAGGATGCATTACGCGATTGGACATGCTGTCTGTTTCCGCAAGTCCGGTCCAGAACAGTTCATCGCTAAGAGGATCGCCAACCTCCGACAAACTGCAGTTCAACTTGGAATCGCCTAGCTTGAACAGCTTCGCAGGACTTGGAGTCTAATAATGCATGGCGTGGGAACTCGATCCTCCTGTCGAAGTACGGCCGGAGTTGGAGCACATGGGCGAGATGGAACTTCGGAGCTTGATGCGCGAGGTTCGAGAGTGGGAGGCAAACCCAGATTTCGACGACATGTCGATCGCGCGAGGCATCGCCGAACGCGGATACTCCGAAGACTTTGCCTGGTGGCCCCTTAAGGAAATGAGGATGGAGGGTTTAGACTAATACTCCCCCCCCAAACCCAACCCCGCCCTTTGC
>CAZUCK010000119.1:0-4827 GCA_964619505.1 uncultured Fimbriimonas sp.
CTCGTGGCCGACGGATCGAACTTCTACGACAAGTTCCTCACTTACGACAAGTAAGTTCACTTGTTAAGGTAGAGTATGCATGCGGCGCTTCAAGCAATTGGGGCGCCGCATGTTTCTCATTTTGGAGGGAGTATAATCCTCTCGCCAGAGGCATAAATCATTCGATAAGGTGAAAACAGACATGAAACTGCTCAACAGGAAATTGACGATTTGGGTCGTCGTTGCTTCGGTAGTGGGCCCGATGGTTGCAGCGGGCTGCGGTAGTTCAAAGGAAGATGAGGCTCCTCCGCTGAAGGCGGGCGAGTCTAAGGCTGCGACGCACGCTCCTAAGGCTGGCAAGTCAAGCGCCGGCGTTGCCGGTGTCAGAGGCGAGAAGGGAGACGACTAGGTCCGCAACGACATAGTTGCTTCCTGAGATGGGCAGTGCTCCATAACCCGGAGCGTTGCCCTTCTTGCGTATGCCAGTTGCCAATTTTGCCTTTGGCTATCCCTGAACCTAGACAAGAAATTTAGAATTCACATCGGCTAACCAATTCGATCAGTCACGGAGGTAAAGTCTCTTTGATTCGGCAATGCTCCGGGAATGGGGGAGCGGCACGTCGGAGATTTGTGGACAACTCGTCCTTGAATACGGCTCTAGGAACGGACACTGATATGAAACAGCTCAACGGAAAGTTAACGGTTTGCGTCATCATTGCTTCGCTTGTTGTCTCCTTGTTTGTGGCCGGCTGTGGCTCGCAAGACGAGAAAGCACCCGAAGTTAAGCTTGCACCTGGCGAAGCCATGGCTCAGCATGGCTCGATCATGCAGAGGCCAAAGAAAGAGAAGGCCGCATCTTCGGCGAAAGGCGAAGACTGAGCTTCTGAAGGAACCTATCGATTTTCAGGCTCACTCGGCCAAGTCCCTCCGGCTCGCCGTGTGAGCCTTCTTTGTGCCTCCAGGAGCTTATTTCGGAGCGGGAAGCTGCGGGGACGACCCCGCAGGGGTGCCAGGCGTTGCCACTTGGCGCGCCAGCACTAAGGGTGGATCGCCCATGGAGTTAAAGATCAAGACCTGGTTGTCGCCGTTCCATTTGAGCTTAGCGAAACTCTTCTTACCCTTGTTGGCATAAAGTTCGCCTTGCTGTTTAAGGTTCGCTTCGGGATCGGTGCCCTCCACGGTGGCATCCCCGTTGACGATGCTGAGTTGCGTATCGTTTGCCGCCCACGTACCGTGTTGCGTGATCCTCGTCTTCGGCGCCACCGTGATCGCGACATAGGTGAAATCTTTGTTGAACGTCTGCTTGGTCGCCATGCCGCCCATTCCACCCGACCACACGCCAACAAGCGAATGTTTGGGCGGCGATTCGCAACCCGCAAGGGCTAGACCGCACAGGAGCGGTGCAAGAGACAATTTGCGCATAGCTTATTTTAGGCGATGTCGGGGGCAGGCTAGCGGTGCACGGTCGAAACTGGACATGAACAGGCCCTTCTCACTTCTTGCGAGTGAAGACTTGTTTGGCTCCGTTAGGGACCGCGAATTCCAACTCCTCTGGAATGGGAAACCTGTAGGTGACCCTAACCACTTCGTTTCGCTTCTTCTCTGCCAATTGCTTGATCGCCGCCACAACTGTCGGATCCCCGCCCGTAATGTCAATCCCTGTCCGGGTCAAGACGATCTCCTTGTCCGTTGAGGTCCACGTACCGTGCTCCACAAACGTCATTCCCTGAGCTTTGGCCTGAGCAGTAAAGGTCTTGTCTGCGTTGAACGTCTGGGTCGTCGTCGAAGTTCCAATCATCGTGGTCCAAGTGCCTACCAGCGGATCGGGCCTCGAGCAGCCGCTGAGTGACAGGGCCAAGAGCAGGAGGGCGAGCAACGGTTTGTTCATAGCATCGAGTCTAGCCCGTTCTTGAGTGGCCCAGCGTTCAAAGAACGAGTATCCTTGGTCCATGCCGCAGACCTCGCCGTCCAGGCGGGGCCGCTTCCCCGTCGAAGAAATCGTCGTCAAGTTGGAGAAGGTCTACGGACGCCCTCGCCTGATTTCTCGGTTCGACGCGATGGAGGAGCTGGTCAGTTGCATTCTCAGCCAGCACACGAGTGACGCCAGCAGTTTTCCGGCGTTCACGCTTCTGCGGGAGACTTTTCCCAGGTGGCAAAATGTCGTAGACGCAGGACCCGAACGTGTTGCGAGCGTCATCCGGAATGCTGGGCTGGCCAACCAAAAGGCAAGAAACATCATCGATTGTCTCGTCGAGATCGGACGTCGCAACGGCGGCTACACGCTTGAACCCCTGAGGGCGATGCCGATGCTGGAAGCACGCAAATGGCTGATGTCGTTGCCCGGAGTCGGGCCAAAAACGGCCTCCATCGTTCTGTGTTTTTCTTTCGGGAAGCCCGCGATTCCCGTGGACACGCACGTGTATCGGGTCTCGTGGCGACTGGGTCTCATTCCTGAAACGCTTGGAGAAACGAGGGCTCATGACCAACTTCTGTCGTTAGTGCCCCCGGATCTGGCTTTTCGATTCCACGTCGCATTGATCCAACATGGACGTAAGGTCTGTAGGGCGCCTCAGCCCGGTTGCGGGGAATGCGTGGTGAAGGGACAATGCGACTGGCTCCGGAAGGGCGGACCTGCAAAACAAGAGGCACGACTCAAGAAGATCAAGAAGACCAAAGTTTCACGACCCACAAAAAAGACCGTAGGAGCGTGAAGGGAACGACAATTCCAAGGCATGGCCAATGACACTTTTTGCCGTTCAGCTTTCACAATGAGGGAGAGGTTGACACGGAGCAAGTAGAGTTCGAAAAGCGCGAGTCCACCGTTCAGGCCATTACGAGGCTGGAACGCCAGTCTGGGCTGGATCTGAGTGCTCTGCTGGAGCAAGCGTTCGATGGCAGCCCGGACCCAACATTGTCCCTGACAAACTTGGAACGCTGGCTGAATTCAACGACCAGCCCAAGGATTCACCTGGAGCACTTGCTGGAGCAACCGGAGTTCGCACGTTTGTTGATGACCCTACTCGGTGCAAGCCAGCCCCTGGCCGACAGCCTGATCCAGAACCCCGAGTTGGCGAGCGTCATCCTCGACGATACGGAGCTATCCCGGGAGGTCAGCCGAGAGGAAATCGAATCCAACGGGAGGAAGCTCGTCGCCGCTGCAACCTCGCCGTCACACGCCTTGGACCGATTGCGTTTCCTTAAGCAGCGTTGGATGCTTTCCATAACCGTCAATGACCTTTCTGGAACTTGGGAACAGGAGAAGGTCTGGCGGGCTCTGTCCGATCTAGCGGAAGCCGTCATCAGCCTGGCCGTAGAGGTGGTTTGGGTGAAGTACTCGGCGCGGCATGGAATAGCCGAGCCTTGTCCCTTGGCCGTCATTGCGTTTGGCAAGCTCGGTGGCAGCGAACTCAATTACAGCTCCGACATCGATCTTGTGTACGTGGTTTCAGACGACGAAGCAGATTTTCTGGAAAAACACTCCGCGCGTTTCTGCGAAGAACTTGGCCGGGCGCTCATGGATCGAATGGGGCGGGGAATGCTGTTTCGCGTCGACCTTCGTTTGCGACCCTATGGAAAGTCCGGCTCCATCGCGAACAGCATGCGGGCGATGGAAGCGTATTACCGACTTTATGCTGAGCCCTGGGAGATCCAAGCCTTGCTCCGATCGCGGGTCATTTTGGGATCAGAAGCCATCGCAAGCAGGTGGACGGCCCTGATCGAAGTCCATTGCTTCAAGCCGAGTCTCGGAGAATTCGCTTTGTCGCAGATGCTGGAAAGTCGGGCGAGGACGGAAGAGATCGCTGAGGCGGACGACCTGAAACGGGGCAGAGGCGGCATTCGGGATGTCGAATTCTTGACGCAAATACTCCAGATGCTTCATGGTCATGAAAGTCCTGAGGTTAGAGTCAAGCCCACCTGTGACGCCTTGCGGGCTCTTGCCCTCTCCGGCGCCCTGAGCGAGGGCGAGGCAGCGGATCTAATCGATGGATACACTTTGCTTCGTCAAGTCGAGCACCGATGTCAGCTTGTGGGCGACAACCAAACCCACGTGCTTCCGAAAGATGAAACGGCTCGGTTAAGGCTGGCGAAGTCAATGAGGTTGCAAGATTGGCCAGCCCTGGGTTCACTTATCGATGCCCATAGACGTAAAATCGAAACCTTGTATACGACGACGCTTGCCAGTGGCGCCCCCTCTCTTGACGCTCGGGCGGAAGCTTTGCACCGCCTTGGCGCGATGGGGCATTCCGCCGTACTGTGGTTCGATTCGCTGCCGGACAGCGGCGCCTTCTATCAAAGCCTTCAGCAGAACGAAGGGAGCTTCATTAGGATCGCCAAAATCCTTCGTGAAGCGCCACTTCTATTGCCCCTTCTCCAGAACTCTTTGGCACTCACCGAAGCCGTTTTCAGTGGCGAGATTGAAGAAGAATCATCCGTCGACCGTCGCATTCGCGACCTGCCCATCGAGTGCAGCCTTACTCATCTCGCCAAGGTCTACGGCGGGGCTTGGACCACCCTAGTCATCCGATGGGTGCTCGCAGGCAATTTTGATTTGGGCCAGCAACTCAGCGATCTGATGGACGCCCTCCTGGTGCATTGTGCAAGACGGCTTTATGCCGATTTCGACATCATCGCCCTCGGCAGCTACGGCAGACATGAGTTGGGCATCGATTCCGATGCGGACTTGTTGCTTCTCGTGGCGGATGCGAAGATGCACGAAACCGCTGAACTCCAAGCACAAGACCTTCTCGCCCTCATTTCGTATCTTCGGCGTCATGGAGCCCCTGTCGAAATTGACCTCAGGTTGAGGCCAGAAGGGAAGCAGGGTCTGCTCGTCCGCACCTACGACGG
>CAZUCK010000120.1:0-2583 GCA_964619505.1 uncultured Fimbriimonas sp.
GGGGTCAGCGCCTCGGTAACCGCTTTCGGACGGCGGTCCTTCGACAAGGAATTGGTGGCGATGCACGCTACGGGCCTGAGCCTCATGCGATTGACTCGCCCCGTGCTGCTCTTTGCCCTACTCGTGTTCGGGTTTACCTTATGGTTGTCCCAGTGGGGCCAACCCTGGAGTTCCTTGAATCTCAGGAAGGTGGCGCTGAATCTCCTTCGGGATCAGCTGGTTCTGGCGTTGGAACCGGGAACGTTCAATGAACCCATCCCGAAAATGATGATCTTTGTCCCGGATGGGGAACGCAGCCAGGCCGCGCCCGCCATCTTTGTCTCCGATGAGCGGAATCCAGATGATCCCCGCATCATCGTGGCGCAGCAATACGAGGTCTTAATGGATGCCTCCACCACTCAAGTGGCGTTACGCTTGACGGACGGGGTCATTCACAGCCGACCGGATCAACCCGATCAATATGACCAGGTGTCCTTTGACAGTTACGATCTGAAGCTTTCGCTCAACCAAAGCGCCTACTCAGTCACGGAGGAACGTCCTTCGTACGACGCCATTGTTACTCGGCTCACACAATCCCAATGGCGCGATCCGGGCGCTCTCCGACGATTGATGGAGTATTATAAAGACTTGGCCTTTCCCATCGCCTCGCTGGTATTTTGCCTTTTAGGCGTGCCGGTTGGCATCGTCTCAAAACGGTCCGGACGAATGGGCGGATTTGCGGTCGGCGTAGTAGTTATCATCGTTTATTACATCCTGAACGTCGCCTGCGAAACCCTCGTCACGACGGCACACCTGTCGCCCTTTGCCGGGGCCTGGATGCCGAACGGAATATTCGCTCTCACTACGGTCGTGTGGTTTTACAACATGAATCGCCAGTAATCCCATCCCTATGTACATCATGAACCGCTGATCCGCTTCCGTTAGTGCTCATTGCAACCCCGATGGCCTTACTCTTAATCAGCGGGTCCGGATCAACCTGTCTGCGCGACATCGTTGATAAGGATGAGCGTATTCCGTCGTATGTCTGATAACTCACCCACAATTTTGTTGTAAGGCTCGGCCCGTTTCTTGGCGGCTTCGTAGGAAATCTTCAAGGGGGATTTTTACCATCAAACAAGTCGCAGCTCTACCATAAGTCCCGGGAAATGATACTGCACCAGAATAGGTCCCCAGCAAAGGGAAGAAAGTCATGTACATCCTTTCACCTTGATGTCCGCTGATTCGCTACCGAAGAACGTTGCCCTGAGTCGACTATCGCGTGGGATTAATTTCGTGACCGTGCGAGCCGCTTCGTGCGATCCGGCCAGAGAAACGCCCTCCATTTCGGCGTTGAGACCTTATCTGGCTAGGCTGATCGGATGAAGGCTGTGGACTGCCGGAGGCCCATGGCACCGCATGGCCAAGGAGGCGTTCGATGTCACGGAGCTGCTGCGGATCTTCGGCTGTGATAAAACTCGTGGCTCGGCCTGTAGTCTTCATCCGAGCCGTCCGGCCGATTCGATGGACGTAATCCTCAGGGCAATGCGGTAGATCGAAATTGATCACGTGGCCGATATTGGCCACATCGATGCCCCGTGCTGCAATATCCGTAGCGACGAGCACGCGAAAGACCCCGCGCTTAAACCCATCAAGCGCACTTCGGCGTTGTGAAAAACTTCGATCGCCATGCAGGATGCCAACTCGATGTCCTGCACGACTGAGCACACGCCCCACATGATCCGCCCGATGCTTGGTCCGAGTAAAGATTAAGACGGTCTCCTTCTCCTGTTTCAATAGGGAAAGCAGTAAATCCGGCTTCCCGGTATGCGTCGTATAGTGCAGCGCTTGCGTGACTCCGTCCGCTGTGGTGGCCGGGGGCGTTACCATGACCCGAACCGGGTCGCTGACGCTGGCTTGTACGAATTGCGTCAGATCGGACGGCAGCGTGGCGGAGAACAGCAGCGTCTGCCTTTCCTCCGGCAGTGCGGTGAAGATTTGATTGATCTGCGGCGCAAATCCCATGTCGAGCATCCGGTCGGCTTCATCAAGAACCAGGATCTTGATGGGAAGCAAATTGACCGTTCCGTTCCACATGTGATCGAGTAACCGCCCGGGCGTCGCGACAAGAATGTCCGGACGCTGACGGAGCCCCCGTACCTGTGCTTGCATGTCAGCCCCGCCCACAATGACAGTGGCAAAAATTCCAAGACGGCGACCGAGTGTCTCGATCGTGGCGAGGATTTGGAGCGCAAGCTCCCGAGTCGGAGCCAGTATCAAGGCTTGCGGCTCGCCTTTCGGCCACCGAGCCAACCGTTCGATGATCGGAATGACAAATGCGGCGGTTTTCCCCGTTCCCGTTTGGGCACAGCCGATCACGTCCCGCCCGGCCAGCGCGGGAGGAATCGCCTGTGCTTGTATCGGAGTTGGGGAAGAGAGCCCTGCCATGGCGAGATCCTTCACCAATGCCTCGGACACACCAATGTCGCCAAAATTTGATTGAACAGACGTATCCACTACACAATCCTTTCAGTGTGATCGCATGATGACGGGATCAGAGAACCGAGGGGAGAAACAACCAGGAAGGTGCCGCTCCAGACTGGACCT
>CAZUCK010000120.1:2683-4766 GCA_964619505.1 uncultured Fimbriimonas sp.
CCTAGAGGTCGGCACCTGTTTCTGACTTCCCTCTGAGCAGGCAGGGCGATCATCCTCACTTTCTACGGGCTTCCATCCGGATAGCACGCACCGGTGAGCTATTAAAGGTGCGAAGCTCGGTACGTCCTCCGACACGGCCGTCATGATCTCATCGGCAAGTTGGGAGTCCTCAAAACACTCATACACGTCGTCGAGAAACCCGCCACGCAACAACGGATCATGCAAAAACGCGCGTCCGTGACCAGCGGCTACTTCCAAGGGATATTCGTTAACGAGGATGCGTTCGAAGCCGAGCTTGTGCAGCCACCCACGGCCTTCCTCACCAGACGGTCGTTCAGCGACATATGCTTCAAGCCGGCGTCGTTCCTTACGCAAACGCCGAACTGCCATTTCTTGATCCACTCTCCGCCACAGAGAATCGAACGTGCCCAGCGATGGAAACGTCAGTACGATTTGTCCGCCCGGCTTCAGGTGTGCCGACAACCCCTGTAGCGTCGCAAACCGATCGGGTCGAAAGAACATGACCGACAGATTACCAGTGATTCGATCAAAACTCGGCAGGTTCGACGGCAGCGCGCGCATATCAAGACACTCGAACCGTAACCAAGGGAGCTCCTGCCCTTGAATCATCTTCGCACTCCCCACCTGATGCGCATTGAGATCGATTCCCAGTACCTGTCCGGTGGGACCTACCTCCTCGGCAAGATAGAAGGCAGGAATTCCATGCCCTGAAGCTACATCCAGAATCGTCGCTCCTGGGAAGAGATGGAGTTGCTTCAGCAACGATTCGGCGAAGGGCGTCGACCAGTAGTCATGCTTGGGAAGAGGCCAAGACGGCACGGCAAGCCTTTCATCATACAATCTGGCCAGGCCGCAGCGTGCGGGCTGGCTACTAACCGGAGGTTTCAGAATATGTAGGCAGGATGATGCGACTTATACCTGCTCGCGATGCAACACATTAGCAGAGGCGTTTTTCGCAAGGTTCGTTTCTTACGAGAAGAAAACGGGAACATTCTGAATTTCGGGGCGCGTGGCAGGCCAGTCAGTTTTGGCTATGACACCAGCCTACTCTTAATCCGCGGGCCGGATTACTAGATCAGATCGACTTCGAAGGAGAGGCTGTCCGCTATCGGTGATTGCAGGCCCCCGTAACCAAAGTCTTCCTTCTCGCTTTCAACCACTTACAGCCGATTCTGCTTGTGATTCCAAACCAGTCGAATTCATCGATTGTGTCTGCCATTCGCATCGCAGGGTAGAAGACACGCAAGAGGTTCATTCGTGCATCGGAGCGGCTTGTAGTGGATAAACACTGCTATGCATCAAAAGGTCAGAAAGGTTTACGAAACCGCTGCTCTATCCTCCGTTTTCAATGTGGCGGTGTTATCGATTGTACGTGCCACCGCTCGTTCAGCCTCATCCGTGAGCCGATTGAGTTCCGTCTGGAGCCCAAGGCGGTCTGCTTCGAGCGCGAGCTCGTTGCCTTCGCGTGATACGAACATCGGCTTGCCATAGAGAAACAACCCCCGTGAGAAGGGATAGGGGACCAGGAAGTGATCCCAGCTCGAAAAGCGTTGTTTTGTTGAGCAGGCAAAGGCTAAGGGGACGATCGGAAGTCCGGTGGCCTTCGCCAGTTGGATGACACCCAGCTTCGCCACCTGTCGTGGCCCTCTCGGCCCATCGGGAGTCACCACTAGATCCTTGCCGGCGCGGCCCAGTTTGATGAGCGCCCGGAGCGCACCAGCTCCCCCTCGGGTGCTCGAGCCTCGAACCGCCTGATGACCGAAGCGGGCAATGAGGCGGGCAATGATCTCGCCATCGCCGTGCTGACTGATCAGCACATGCGCCCCTGTTCCGCGATACCCCGCCGGAATCATGAGTTGCTGGGCATGCCAGAAGGCCAGGATAATGTGGCCTCCGCTCCGATAGAAGGCGTCGACCACTTCGTGGCCGCGCGTCTCCGGACGCATGGTCGCCGCGAGGCCCCAAACCAGCGCGGCGCCGACTGGCGGCAACAACGAAAACTTCGCCCAACGCACGAGGCGGTTCTTCAGCCGGGCCTGTGCCTGGTCACTCATCACTGATC
>CAZUCK010000121.1:0-2772 GCA_964619505.1 uncultured Fimbriimonas sp.
AAAGCGGCCGCTGCTTGTGGCCCGTTGTAGGTGGTAAATTGGGGACGGTGCGGGAAAAGATCACTCAACTGGCGACCAACGCGACAACCCCCAACACCAACGATCTCATTTTCGTGCGTTGGAACCCGGTCGCTCAGGAAATGGAGAGCGGCGAAACTCATCAGATCGACCAGTTTTTAGATTCCAATAAGGCTCTTTTGGAAAGGCTGGGTTTGCCCACCCGCAGCCAGACTTACATTCAAAAGTACATCGAGCCGCGTCGCAATGACATTGCAAAGGGAGTGGAAGGGTTCTTCAGCAGCTTCATTGGCATTGCGAGCGGTCTCGCGTCACAACTGTTTCTCCTGTTGTTTGCTCCCCTTCTTGCCCTGATGATGATGATGGATATGGAGCAACTCAAGCGTCGAAGCGTGACGTGGATCCCACCTTCAATCCGCACGAGCACAGTGGCGATATTAAACGACATCGGGGAAGTGTTTACGAAGTACCTGCGAGGCGTGACCACGGCGGTGATTGGCTACATGGCCGTCATGGCCATTTTGCTGACGCTTCTTGGCGCCCCCTACTCCTTGCTCGTTGGAATCATCGTTGGCGTCGTTTATCTCATCCCATATTTGAACGGCATCATCAGCATCACCTTAATATTCACGCTGACCGGGCTCAGCGACAGAACGGGCGACTGGCTGTTCCATTTTTCTTCGTCGTGGGTGTTTGCCGCCGTTGTTTCAGCGATTTTCCTTGGCGTACACCTCATTTACGATTCGTTGCTTTTCCCGAGACTGGTGGGCAAGTCTGTGGGGCTCCATCCGATCGTGAGCATGTTCGTCATCTTCAGCGGCGGAGCGTTGTTCGGCATCATCGGCATGATCATCGCTTTTCCGCTGGCAGGTTCGGTTAAAGTGGTTCTTGACCGGCTTCTGGGCGTTGCCATGAAAACACAAGAATCGCTCTCTTTGCCTACCGTACCGTTGCGGCATCGCGGTTCGGCCACCACTTAGTCTCTAAGCAGAGTTACTCAACCGCGCCGCGAGATGTTCGGCGCATATTCTTGCCGTCCTAATGCCAGACGTTAGTTCCACGGAAAGCTCAATCCCCGATAGGTCGTACTCCACTGGTTCGATGGTGCCCCGAAAGATCAAGGTCAGGCGATCGTCGTGGCCCTCGACGGAAGTCAGGGCGTCCATGGGCTGGCGTGTTTTGCGCAACAGTCCTCCAAAAACGATCTCATCGCGGGTGATCGTGAGCGCAGCTTCCTGATCGTCGGCGACACAGATGGCTGGGCCCTTCCAGAGGAGCCTGTTCTCCGAGTCAAGACCGAGTTCCCCCGCCACGTATGCTCGAGCTATCGCCTGTTCGATGCCGTCGACGAATGCGGCCTCATTGCTCAAGGTGGGCAATCCAGCGGCGAGGCGATGCCAGTCTTCGAACGAGAAAGGTTCGTGGTCGAATCTGGCCAGGGCCGGGTTATGACTTCGCACGAGACGATAGGAATCCCCTTCCCGATCAAATTCCGTCTCACAATGCCTGCAATACAGTCCGGGATTGGCGCTCTCCTTGCCGACGGCAAGCCAGCGAGCGTCCTCTTGGTTAAGCAATCGGCCCAGGTGGTGTTCGGCAAATTCAAAGGGATCGTCATGGGCGTCAAGCAGCGTGAGGTTTTTGGCCCTTGAATCCCCGCTCTCACCCAGGTAATAATCCGCCTCGCACGCATTGCATACGGCGTTGCCGGAACCTGGTTGAAGACCGGCCGCCACTCTTGCCCATTCTTCCGGATAGAGGCACTCGAATTCGACGTCCTTCGCCTTGGTCACGATTTTTCGTCGACCGTCGGGCGCAGAGTCCAACTGAGCACCACAAGAATCACAGCGCCAGATTTCTTCGCTTCTGCCAGAGACGGTTCTCCATTCGTCCCACGTTTGTTCAGCCATTGGATCTGCAATGGGGGTCATGCCTCTGTTCGTGGATTCATATACGGCGTGGCAAGATTGGCAGGTCAATACTAGAGTTGCTTTCAACAGGCTCTTTCTGCGGCTGCCAAGCCTGCCCGTCTTGCAGTTTGGGCATGCGGTCAGCGGGCTGACATTGGATTGGCGGTGAAGGGCTCCCATTTTGCAGACGGGGCATTGCAATTCGCTGAGTGATCTTGGTTTGATGTAGCCCTGATGACAGACGGGGCACGCGCCTCGGGGCAAGGGTTTGGGGTCTTCGATGGGCTCGCCGCACGATGGACATTGCCTACGTTCGAATCTAAACTGCCTTAGTCGCACCAATTCAAGGTCGTATGCGGTCAGATCGAGATCAGTGATCGGTGACGCGGGTTCAGAGAAGATATGTCTCAGCGCGGCGGCAGTTTGGGGTCGCTCGCCGAAGCGCAAAGCCATACCGGCTTCAATCGCTCTCACTACGGTAGGTTCAAGACCAGGGCGCAACTCATGTAGAGGCGTCAGGGCCACACCGGCGGCTCTGTCCGCTGCCGCAACAGGCGGCTGCCCCACCAGCGTGTGGTAGAGCGTCGCACAGAGGGAGTAGAGGTCTGTGGCGGGTCGGCCAAGCGCGCTCGAACGGCCCGACCTCTATCCCCCGACGGCCAGGTTCTCGAACCGGGTGAATTCGCGGATGAACGCCAGCTTCACGACGCCTGTCGGGCCGTTGCGCTGCTTGGCGATGATCAGCTCCGCGACGCCCTGCGCGTCGGTGGGCGGCGCGCTCTTGTCGGCGTACATGTCCTCGCGGTAGATGAACACGACGACGTCCGCGTCCTGCTCGAGCGCT
>CAZUCK010000121.1:2782-4730 GCA_964619505.1 uncultured Fimbriimonas sp.
TGGCGAGTCCAGAAAACGGCGGATTCCACACTGGCGTGGGTTAGAGCGTCGCACATGAGGGTTAGAGGTCTGTGGCGGGTCCGCGAGCCGCGCGCTCGGCAAGTTGCTCCAATGGCGCGTAGCCGGGGGTGAACAGAATTGTCTGACGCTGAGAGATGTCTGCCAACCATTCGCGTGCGGCGCCAAAGTCAATGAGAATCGCGTGCCCATCTGGGGCAAGGAGGATGTTGGACGGCTTGATGTCTCGGTGCAAAACGTGTTTTGCATGAAGCGCTTCGAGGGTCTCAAGGAGCTGGAAGAAAATGTCGAGCGCCCCGTCAGAGTCCATCCGTCCCTCAACATCCAGAAGCTCTTGCAGAGTCCTGCTGTTCCATACGTGGTCGGTCGCAAAGTACGCGGTGCCGTTTTCAACAAAACTGGCCCTTACAGGGAGTACACCCGGGAGGTCTAGCCTTGCGAGGGTCCTTGCTTCATCGAGGAACCGGTCTCGTATTCGATGGGGATCGGCGTCATGTAGGTTCAACAAGCCACCTGGTTCCCGAACAGACCCCGCGGGGGCAAGTTCTTTGACCGTACAGTCGTCCTGCCTCACGTGATCGTGGGCCAAATATGCAATGGCGAACCCGCCGCGGCCCAACACGTCTTGTATTTCAAAACGGTTGGAAAGCATGGCGCCAGTCTCAAGCGGTTGCGGAGTGGTCAACGTTAGAATTGTAGATTGCGGATCATAGGATGCCGGATCTGAGAACTCGGATTTGCCGGTGATTGAGACACGGCAGCCCATTTGATTCGTCAAACTCTTCATATGCTGACTTTTCTCGCAGCCGCCGTGATGACGCCGGTCGCCTATTCGTTTCCGACTGAAAAGCCTGCACTTTATGATGTCGAGGTGACTTTCGACGGATTCATCCCCGTTTTTGGGGGTCAGAACGGCATTGTTAACGTGAACCTGGGGGTTTCGGCCCTTGGTCTGAAACCGGACGCCGACGGCCATTCGCAGACGGCGACGGAACTGAAGGCGATCAAGGTGTTGTTCAATGGTGCCGCGCTTCCGCTGAACGTCGAGAACGCAAAGACCTATTTCCCCAAGACGACGATTTCAATGACGCCTCAGGGCCGAATTCTGAAGACCGACGCCCCGAACATCACGTTGCCGGTGCGGTTGCCGGGATTGGATGTGAAGCGGATGCCCGACATCGCTTTTATGCCCGTTGAGTTTCCAGAGGATGGGGTCGATCCCGGCAAAGGGTGGAGTTACAAGAAATCGTTTGGCGACAGCGACGTGACGTTCCATCTGACGGCAACGTCGGTCACAGCCGAAAAGATCGAGATGAATGTCGAGCTCAGCCAGAGCTACGACACGCTGGAGGACTCGGCGTTAGCAATTCCAGCGGACGCAAAAGATGCGGCGGCTAAGGTTCACACGGAGATGATTGGTACGGGCAAAGCCGTCTTCGACCGTATGGTCGGTCTCATTAAGATGTCATCGATCGATGCCGAGGCAAAAAGCACTTCAACGGACATCAAGTCGGGGAAGGTCGCCGTCCGCGTTTTGAAAACCCATTTGACCACCCACCTTGCATCAGGGGGGACGATCCAGGCGATCAATGATAAGCCTAAGGACAAGGTCGCGCAGATGAGGGCACAGGCGGCTTTCTATTGGGAGATGGCCAAGATTAAGTCCGGGCCCATTTTGGCTTCGGCGCGAGAGTTTATCTTGCGGCAAGTCGCTTTCTTCCAGCGTTTGGCCTCCTCGCCTTAACTTACTGCTCTAACTGGTGGGAAATTGCAGCGGATGGCCTTCACCTTCATCGGGTCTATCTGTCAAACTGTCGTATGACCCACCAGACGGTTCTCGTCATTGACTTCGGGGGCCAAACCACCCAGCTCATCTTTCGCCCCGTGAGGGAGCCCAACATTTATTCCCAAATTCTCCCTTGGACCACGG
>CAZUCK010000122.1:0-4687 GCA_964619505.1 uncultured Fimbriimonas sp.
TCTTCTGTGACATTCAACGTTACAACCACCGGTGTATCGCAGAGTTCAGTTGCCACTCTGACCGCGAGTTTGCTCGGTGTCGGCATCTCGCAGCAGTTGACGGTGACTCCGGCAAGTCTGCTTACGGTTAACTTCAACCCGCAACACGTGAATGGCGGCACATCAACCACTGGAACCGTGACTCTCGATGGCAATCCAGGCGCCTCCTTCACCGTAAACTTGGCCGTGGTCGGCTCACCTGCTGGGTACAGCGTGAACCCCACGTCTTTGACCTTCACTTCTTCGGATACATCGAAGACATTCGTGCTGAATACGACTTATGAGGCTGCCAACGTGGTGCGCACTGTAAGCGCCACTAGGCCTGCTCAAGGCACCTATACGCTGCAGACCATCACGGGTTCGGTCAATGTCGACGCCAACGATGTCAGCCTGCTTCAGGTGTCGCCGTCCCCTGTCAATGGCGGGCAGAATGCCGCAGCAGTCGTGACTCTCGCCAAACCCGTCGACACGGGGGGCCTTGCAGTCGTGCTCTCAAGCAGCGATCCCAGCGTCACGATTCAAGGTCCAAGCGGTTTCGCTCAATCGGTGACGGTGACCATGCCCGCAGGCTCCTCCTCGAGTTCGCCCATCGCCATCAAGACCACAGCTTCGATCCTTCCGCTCGCTGGTCTCGACGTTACGATCAGCGCCCATCTCGTGGGTGGAGTCACCAAGACGGCTCCACTTCATGTGAATCCCGCTGGACTTGCGGCTTCCGGAGGATTCACCATTTCGCCGCTCAACGTAGGCGGGGGAAATCCGGCGACGGGAACGGTGAGCCTCGCCTTCGCAGTTCCTTTCGCCGTATCCGTTGACATAACGACGGACCAACCGACAGTGACGACCTTCACGACACCCGTCGTGATCCCAGCGAACACGTTGTCTCAGAACTTCACCATCAACACGACTGCCGTCGTTGGCAGCGTGACCGCCAATTTGGGAGCGTCCGTTTCGGGAGGCACCTCAATCCCGGCGACTTTGGTCATCTCCCAGCAGCAAGTGTCCAGCATCGTGCTGAACCCATCCACCCTGGCAAGTGGGGGCAATTCCACCGCCACTGTGACGTTGAGCCCTGCTGCCCCAGCCGGCGGTACGCCAATCACCATGACGAGCACGGATCCGCGCGTGACGTTGCAGGGCGACGGTGGCACATTTGGCCAGAGCGTCGTCGTCACTGCCAGGTCAACGACAACGTTGAACGTTGCCGTCCACACAACGGGCTCAGCGGATGCCTACAACGCAGACATCAGTGCGACGGCCACGCAAACGAAGACGGCCACCCTTCACCTAACGGGCCTCTCCAGCACTTTCACCGGCTTCACGATTGCCCCGGCATCCGTGGGTGGTGGAGTCAATGCGACCGGTACGCTGACCTTGAGTTCGCCTACGCCGGTGGACCTCATCGTGAACGTATCGAGCAACACCCCGGCGGTCGCCAGTGCTCCAGCAACGGTGACGATTCTTGCGAACCACAGCTCGGCCACATTCCAAATAACGACTAGTGCTGTCTCTGCGACGACTCCGGTGGTGTTTACCGCGACGCTTGGAACGTCACCGGTAGTGACGAAGACGGCTAATCTGACGGTGGTCGCTCCGAAGCTGGTTTCGATCAGGTTCGTCAGTACCAAGGTTAGGGGCAGCAGAATTGCAACGTTTATCCTGACGTTCAATGCGGCGATGCCCGCGCTGGTGCCGATCCAGCTGACGAACAGCAATTCGAGCATCATCAACCTGCTGCCGAGTCAAACCATCTACACCGACCAAGGGCTGACGACGACGATCAGTGCCAGGACCCTGCGCGTCTCCAGGCCACTTGGAACGGTCGTCACCGCGACGTACAATGGGGTCTCGGTCTCGGCAATGTTGGTCGTCATGAGGTAGTGATCCTCCGAGGGGCATCGAGTTATGCCGCACTGTCCCTCGGAGATTGATGGGCCTTATGACGGAGAATCGAGTCGGTCGATAGTCCCGTCCTATCCTTTGCAACATAGACCCCTTGGACGGCCTTCTGTCAGAATGGGCATGTGATCGCTTTGCCGATCAGGACCTGAAATCGAGAATTTTCATGACTGCTTTGACACAGGATAAAACTTCGGGCATTCCCAACTACCGGCAACAATTGAAGAAAGCTCTGCCGGCGGAGTATCTGAAGCCAGATTACGGCAACCTTTTGTGGTTCCCGGTGCATTTCGCCATCATCGGGACCGGCCTTTGGGCACTCACCGCACATTTTTCATGGTGGCTTGCGCCCGTCGTTGGTCTCGTCATCGGCCATTCCGCCGCCTGTATGGGATTTCTCGCCCACGATGTCTGCCATGGAGGCAGCATCAAGAGCGCTTTTCTCCGAGACCTGATCGCCGCCGTGGGCTTTTCGATGTTTGGGATCGGGCCGTACCTCTGGCGTCGATGGCACAATGCGGACCACCACAACAACACCCAGGTCGAAGGCGTGGATCCGGATCACCTCTTCACCATCGAAGACTATAAACACAACCCGGTCCTTAGATTTCTTTATACGCTCAGCCCTTTGGCTCGCAACGTCATCATCTTTGGCTCTTTCGCGTATCGGATGTCGCAGCAGAACTTGCGCATGGCAATCACTTATTTGCTGAGCAAAAAGAGCACCAACTGGAATCGCATTGTCATCGTTGCCGAGCTGGTCATTCCGATCGGCCTGTGGGTGGCGGGGACCCTGATGCTGGGAACGCAGGTCTTCTGGTGGGGCTATGTGGCGCCGCTCTTGGTGGGAAACACCATCGCCATCAGCTACATCGCAACGAATCACTTCCTTAACCCGCTGGCCGATGATCGTGACGTCCTGGCAACATCCCTTTCAGTGACGCTTCCTGGACCCTTCAAGATTCTCGATCCGTGGCATTCATGCTTTGGCGCTCACGTTGCCCACCATCTTTTCCCACAAGCGCCTTCCAAGTACGTCAGGCAAATTGAAGCGGCCATCGCTGAGCGTTGGCCGGATCGTTTCCACACCATGCCCATTACGACGGCATTGGCGATGCTTTGGAAGACCCCCTGGGTCTACGAAGACAGTACGACGCTGCTCGACCCGAAGCGCGAAATCCGCGCGAAGACCTTAGGGCACGGCATGGAAATCAAGCGAAAGACGAGGAAAGAGAAGGCTTCGCATCAGTAACGGATCAGGTCCCTGGGATCTGCGCTTTACGTGGGACGGGAGCCGTCCCTTACGCATACGCGAGCTTCACAATCTTCTGAGCTGCCTCCTGCATGGTCTCTGCCGGGACGAGAGGGGATCCCTCCAGAATCTTACGGCCCTCTTCTGAGGCTGTTCCTTCGATTCTCGCAACCACAGGAACCTTCAAGTTCAACTGTTCCACGGCCGACAAAATACCCTTGGCAACTTCGTCACCACGGGTGATGCCGCCGAAGATGTTGATGAGGATTCCCTTGATGTTGGGATCCATCATCACCAGCTCCACACAGCTTTTCACGCGATCTGCCTGAGCGCCGCCTCCAACGTCCAAAAAGTCAGCCGGACGTCCGCCCGCACTGCTCACTTCGTCCAAGGAGCACATCACGAGGCCGGCGCCGTTTCCGATGATGCCGATGTCCCCACCAAGTCTCACGTACGCAATCCCTCGTCGCGAGGCTTCAGCTTCAATGGGGTCCTCTGCCCCATCGGTCGAAGTGGCCGCGTAATCCTTGTGTCGAAACAAGGCGTTTTCGTCGATGGCTACCTTCGCGTCCGCCGCGATGAGCTTTCCTTCTGGGGTGAGAGCGCATGGATTGATTTCGACCATATCTGCGTCTGCCTCAACATATGCCTTGGCAAGTTTCTTGATCATCGAAATCATCTGCCCCTGAGCTTCCTTCGGTATGCCGGCCTTCTTGACCGCTGACCTTAGTTCGTAGTCGGACAAGCCCCAAGCCGGATCGATCGTGACTTTCACGATGGCCTCCGGGTCGGTCTCCGCAACTTCTTCAATATCCATCCCGCCCTTCGCTGAAATCATCACGATGTTCTTCTGGGCATTGCGATCAAGCAACACAGCGACATAGAATTCGCGATCAATGTCAATCTGCTCTGCGATGAGCACCTTCTCCACGACCATGCCGGCAGGGTTCTGTACGCTGACGAGCTTCTTTCCGATCAGCTCTTTGGTGAAAACACCTGCCTCGTCCGCTCGATCAAACAGCTTTACGCCGCCCGCCTTTCCCCGACCTCCCATCAAGACCTGCGCCTTGACAACCACCTTGCCGCCAAGTCTTTCGGCGATGGCTGCAGCCTCTTGTGGGTCACTCGTGACCTCACCCTGCGGAACGGGAACGCCGAATCGGGACAACAACTCTTTGGACTGGTATTCGTGAAGCTTCATGGAAGGGTACAGATTACCGCCTGGGAGGGCCGATTGATGATGGATGGCGCGCGGTCCAGAATTGTGCCTTTGACTTCCAGACTCTTAGCTTTTCCACAAGTTTTCCCGCATTTCTTCCTTGGTGGTGGGAAGAATCCATGGTAGTATGAGAACGTGGCTGCAAGGCCAACCGTTGAATCCTGGAGTGATCCAGGGGCGGGGGAACCGTAACTTAGGGGTGAATGATGTCCGCAAGGACGACTAGGGTAACTCTTGGCCCGAACCCGACAGCTAACCCCGTAGACGTAGTGAGAGTC
>CAZUCK010000123.1:0-4427 GCA_964619505.1 uncultured Fimbriimonas sp.
AATCGCCAAATTGCCGCCCAAGTTGCTTGCCGATGAGTGCCCAACTTATGCGTCAACCAAAAATCCACCGGGCTATTTCGAGAAAGCGGCCAAATTTGATCCTGCAAGACTCCCAAGAATCGATCCTGAAGAAGCCTTGCTGAGGCTGTTGGCAAGTCCTGAAATCGCCGGCAAGCGATGGGTGTTCGAGCAATACGACCAACAAGTGCAAACCCAGACGGCGCTGGTTTGCGGCGCAGGCGATGCCGCGGTGTTGGCACTTCGCGGTACGAAAAAGGGAATCGCCCTTAAGATCGACGGCAATGCGCGACAAACCTTGCTGCATCCGAACAGAGGCGGACAGCTTGCAGTGGCCGAGGCTTGCCGGAACGTGGCGTGTACTGGTGCGCGCCCGGTGGCGCTCACTGACGGCCTAAATTTCGGAAATCCAACAAACCCAAACGTCTTCTGGCAGTTCGACGAGGCGGTTCGGGGCATTGCGGACGCGGCGGAGTCGATGGGAACTCCCGTGATCTCCGGCAACGTCAGTTTTTACAACGAGAGCGATCTTGGCGAAATACCGCCGACGCCGTTGATTGGAGCATTGGGCGTCTTGCAGGACGCAGAGCAATGCGTGCGCGGCGCGCCAAGTGGCGCGCAGAACGGTCTGATCGTCAGGCTTTCCGTAACCGTCGCAAACGAGCATGAGGGCCTGGGAGCGAGTGCATTCCTGTCCGTCGTGCACGGAATTGAAGACGGCTATCCCATTGCTCCGAACCTGAGAGGCGAATTCAGCCTTTGTGAGTGCCTGGCCGACGCGGCAGGAAAGGGTCTGTTGACTTGGGCGCACGACGTCAGTGAAGGGGGATTGGCTGTGGCCCTGGCCGAGATCGCCATTCAGGGCAACACCAAAATCGACGTGCGCTTTGACTGCGACCAGGCCGTCGAATCTTTGCTGTTCGGAGAGCGTCCAGGAGTTGTCTTGGTTGGGCTTGCGGGTGAATCTGAATGGGCACGACTCGCGGAAATCGCAGGGCGTCTCGGGGTGAGGTACGAAGTCATAGGCCGATACGACGCAACCGGATTTGGGTTGGCGATAGAACACGCCGGGAAGACTTGCGTGCAAACCACAGGCATTTCGCTGTCGGACGCATATAATGGGTCGATTCCGAAGTTAATGCGTCATTGATTGGCCCTGGCAAAGTGTGGTCGAATTGAATACACGTCGTACTGCAGGTTTGAGATCGTTGATGGTGACCCTCGCACTGAGCATCACACTGAGCCTGTGCGCCCAAGCGAAACAGGAGACATCGTTCCAGCAAATGGTGCTGGACGCCGCCGCAGTCTACAAGAGCGGTAAGACGGACGAAGCCCTGAAGACCTTCGAAATCCTTCATGCCAAAGACAGCAAGAACGTTGATGTTAAGTCGTGGCTGGGCTTTTTGTATTTGCAGACCGATCGTGCCTTCGATGCCGTGCCTCTTCTGGAGGAAGCGGTGGCCGAGCGACCCAATGACCTCGAAACGCTGACGAACCTAGGCAACGCATATACCGCGACAAAGCAATATGACAAGGCGTTGGCGAAGTACGCAAAGATAGCAGCCCTGAACCCAAAGATGTATGAACCGCACTACAATGCCGGTTACATTTACCTCCTGCAGAAGGAATTCGCCAAGGCCCAAACTGAGTATCAAAAAGCGGTCGACTTGAAAGCGAGTGATGCCTTCGTCGTGAATAACCTGGGTGTCGCCAGTGAGGGGCTCAAGGATGACCATGCCGCTGCGATGAGCTTCGCGAAAGCCTCTGAACTCCGACCCGACAGCAAAACGTTCGCCAAGAACGCGGCGTTTGCCTATCTCAGATTGAAGCGTCCTGTCGATGCAACCAAGTATCTTGAGAGGGCGAACAAGCTCGATCCCAGCGACCTTGCTCTCGCTTTGAGCCTCGGTGAAACGTATGCACGGGTCGGGAGACCCAAAGATGCGCTACGGTCCTATGACAGTCTAAAGGACAAAATTGGAGCAAATGCTTCGTTTTGGTTCAACTTTGGTGTTTTGCGCAGTCAGTCTGGAGACGTCGACGGTGCCCAAGAGGCCTACCGAAAAGCGCTTGAAATCAACGCAAATGACCTGGATTCTCTGAACAACCTCGGATTGCTGCTCTTCCGCAAAGGAAATTTCAAAGAGGCGGAACTCATCTTCGACCAGCTTTCCGGACTCAATCCATCAAGCAAGTCGGCGAAAGTGGACCTCGCCGCAGCGGCCATCAAAGCGGGGGATAACGAAAAGGCGATTAGCGTCTGGAAAGACCTGTTGAAGGCTCAGCCTGGGCGCAATGATCTTAGACTCCAACTTGCAGACACCCTCTACGGCATGGGCGACTTCGAGAATGCGACATATCACTATTCTCAAGCCGCTCTGATCGACCCGTCGAGCGCAGAGGCTTTCAACGGCAAGGGCTTAGGGCTGCTCGCAACGTCGAAATTGCCGCCCGCAGAGGAGGCTTTCCGCATGAGCATGGCTCTGAATCCGAAGTTTGTACCCGCGTACAACAATCTTGCCGTCACCTTGGACCGGCTGAACCGCCGTCAAGAGGCGATCGCGATCTTGCAGAAAGCGGCGAAATTGGATCCAAACAACGCCGAAGTCAAATCGAATCTAGAGCGCATGAAGGCGGCCGGCTGAATTGCGAATCAATCTCTTGGTCAACGTACACAGAACGGATGCGGTTGAAGCTGCCCTAGGGGCGGCCGGCTGGCTCAGAGAACGTGGGGTTGCAGTCGGCAGCGACTTTGAATCTGCGGCGCGAATCGAAGTTGACCCTATACCCGAGGAACAAATTGCCTGCGCGGACCTGGTCGTCTGCTTTGGCGGGGATGGCACCCTCATTCGGGCTGCACACCTTTGCTCGGAACTCGGAACCCCCATCTTGGGTGTGTATTACGGCCGATTTGGCTTTGTCACGCAGTGCCGTCAAGGGGAACTTGGCTCTTGTCTCAGCACGTTTTTTGACGGTAACGCAGAGTTTGAAGAGCGAATGATGCTCCAGACGGAGCTTTGGCGATCTGGACAGGTAGTCGCAAGTCTCCACTCTCTCAACGAAATGGTGCTCCAACGCTCGGCTACCGTTCGCATGCTGACGTTTGAAGTCATGGTCGATGGTCACAGGCTGACGACATACCCGGCCGACGGCGTTATGGTGGCGACCCCCACTGGATCCACTGCCTACAACCTTTCTGCTGGTGGCCCAATCATGGATCCGAGATTGCACGCAATGCTGCTGACCGCCATTGCTCCCCACACATTGAGCGCCAGAGCCCTCGTTCTTGCCCCAGACTCCGACCTTAGATTTAGGTTGCAAACGATGGGCGACGCCGTCCTTTCTGCAGACGGGCAGTCCAGGTTCCATCTCCTCAGCGGCGACGAAGTGCGGGTCACACGCTCTCCCAGAATCACCAAGCTTATGTGCGTTGACAAGGACGACTTCCTTGTCAAACTTGGGGAGCGATTGCTGTGGAGTCAGGGGCTGGTGCTGGGTGACTACGAGTGAGCCTCCTCCAAATCGAAGACGTCTCCGTTGAATTCTCTTCTCCAGGCGGCTCGGTCAGAGCTCTGGACGGCGTATCGCTGAAAGTCGAGCAGGGGCAAACGGTGGCCGTCGTAGGGGAATCGGGTTGTGGGAAGACCACCTTGGCGAGGGCCGTGTTGGGATTGCAGCCGCTGTCCTCGGGCAGAATCGAGCTGCTCGATGGGGAAGTGCATGGCACAACCAAACGGAATGCGGAACACGTCGGCATGGTTTGGCAGGATCCCTATGCAAGCCTCGACCCCAAGTGGCGTGTCGGTCGGTCGGTGCTGGAGCCACTGCGCATATTCGGTCGAGAGGGGGATCCCCGAAAGATATTTGAAGAAGTGGGGCTGGACCCAAGCCTTGTAGATCGGTTTCCGCATCAATTGAGCGGCGGGCAGAGACAGAGAGTCGCCATCGGCAGAGCCCTTGCCCTTAAACCTCCGCTCGTCATCTGCGATGAACCGACCGCGGCTTTGGACCTTAGCATTCGCGCGCAAATCTTGAACTTACTGCGAACCATCCAAGAAACGATCCGATGTTCCTTTCTATACATTTCCCACGACCTAACGACGGTGCGATTTTTGGCTGACCGGGTTGCCGTTATGTACCTGGGCCGAATCGTGGAAGAGGGACCTTCCGAATCGATTTTCGGAGATCCCCGACACCCATACACGCGTGCATTGCTGAATTCAGCTCCGACGCTTGAAAAACTGATGGACTTGCCCGAAGCCCCAAAGGGCGAATTGCCCGATCCTCGAACAAAGTTTGTGGGTTGCCGATTTGCCAGTCGATGCCCATAGGCGCAAGATCAGTTTCGCAAAGGTGACCCATAATTTACCAACCAAAATGGAGTGGTTGTTTCATTTTACTTTTCCGTT
>CAZUCK010000124.1:0-4347 GCA_964619505.1 uncultured Fimbriimonas sp.
TGCGATGTCCTCGAGCATGGCCTTTCGTCGATCCCCAAAGCCAGGTGCTTTAACGGCGGCGACTTGGAGAACGCCTCGGATCTTGTTGAGAACGATGGTGGCGAGGGCATCGCCTTCGATGTCTTCAGCAATGATCAAGAGAGGCTTTCGAGCGGCTGCCGCTTTCTCCAGAAATGGCAGGAAGTCTTGAGCGGAGCTGATCTTCTTCTCAAAAATGAGGATCAGCGGGTTCTCTAGGATCGCCTCCATTCGCTCGGGATCCGTGACGAAGTAAGGACTGACGTAGCCGCGGTCGAACTGCATACCTTCGACCACTTCCAGCGTGGTTTCTCGGCCCTTGCTTTCCTCGACCGTGATGACACCGTCCTTGCCGACTTTGTCCATAGCCTCAGCCACGTGTTTGCCGATTTCATCGTCATTGCCCGCGATGGATGCGACAAAGGCGACCTGTTCCTTGTCCTTGATCGGCTGAGAAGCCTTTTTGATCCCGGCTATGACGGCGTCAACGGCCTGGTCAATGCCGCGCTTTACGGCGATGGGGTTACCACCGGCAGCTACGTAGCGCAAGCCCTCGTTGACGATCGCTTGGGCGAGCACCGTAGCGGTGGTCGTTCCGTCACCGGCGACGTCGTTGGTCTTGCTCGCGACTTCCTTGCAGAGCTGGGCTCCCATGTTCTCGTAAGGGTCCTCGAGCTCAATCTCCTTCGCAACAGTCACGCCGTCCTTCGTGATCGTGGGGCTGCCCCACTTCTTGTCCAGCACCACGTTTCGACCCTTGGGGCCGAGTGTGACTTTGACGGCGTCAGCGACTTTGTTCACGCCGCGCTCAAGGGCTCTGCGAGCCTGCTCATCGTATAAAAGGTTCTTTGCTGCCATGTGTTTTATCTCCTGGTAATCGAAATCGTTTTGGTGGGTGCTTGCCGTATTTGTCGGATGGACCCGGCCAATGCCCTTACAAATTCGGGGCCTAATTCAGAATTGCGTAAATCTGGTCCTCGTCCAGAATCGTGTAGTCCTGTCCGTCAATGGTCACTTCGTTGCCGCCATATTTGCTGAAGAGGACTCGATCACCCTTCTTCACGGAAAGCGTATTCCGAGTGCCGTTGTCCAACACACGTCCATCGCCCGCGGCGATGACTTTGCCCTCCTGGGGCTTCTTCTTCGCGCTGTCCGGCAGGTAAATCCCGCTCGCGGTTTTATCTTCCTGCTCGATGAGCTGCACGACGACCTTGTCGCCGAGAGGCTTCAGATTTGCCATAGGTACTTCCTCCAAAAATTCAAACTGGGATTAGCAGTCTTACGACTTGATTGCTAAATTGTACTCGCTCGTAGGCATTGTGTGTCAAGGTGTTTTGGCAAAAGGGTCTCTTGAGTGCCAAGGGTCTTGCGCTGCAGATCGACCTATGCCCGAATCACGGTTTGGTCGAGACTTGCAGTTTCCGGCGTCAACCTGCCACCCGTAGGGCACTTGAGCCCATTTTGCTACCGGATTCAGGCCATCTTGGTGCACAATCTTCGTTCGGGGGTGTTCACCGTGAATCTTAGAGACGTACTGCATGATTGCTACTTGATGAAGGGCCTCAGCGACGCTGAGATCGAGATGATTGTGTCCATTGCGACCGTAAAGTCCTACTTCGCCGGAGACGTCATCGTCCGCCAGTTCTCTAAGGAGAGCGATCTGATGGTGGTGCTTTCGGGCCAGGTCCGAATCGACACATTTTCGGGCGAGCGCATCGCCGAAGGCGCGGAAGGATGCGTCATCGGTGAGATATCTCTATTGGACGACAAACCCAGGTCAGCCACCGTAACGAGCATCGGGCAGACTCAAGTTGCCGTTCTCCCTGCAGCCGCGTTTCGGCAGCTCTTGGATTCCGACCCGATCATGGGCAAAACCATCTTGCTTAACATCGGGCAGGTCTTATGCATGAGACTGCGGGCCGCCGACATCCAGTTGGACACCATCGTCGGACGTGGGTACCTGAGGAATACCGGCAAAAGCTAAAACGATTTCCCTCGGTCAGTTCTTCTGCTTCGGCTTCCAAGGAATCTGTTCGCCGATGCTGTTTCGCCAAGCGCCGTCGCTGCGAACCCAAGTGTCGTGCCACTCGTTCTTAGGACCACCCTTCTTTTTATCTCCAGGGGTCGAAAAGTGGAGGACGACGGTCGCTTCGGTCTTGTCAGGTGTATCCACTTTGAACTTCTCAATTTCAAAGCTCATCTTTGAACCCGGTTTGATCGTTCCCATCCACTTGGCCATGTATTTGCGGATTTCGTCAACGTGCATAGACTTGCCGTTCCATTCAACCCAGACCACGTCTGGGCTAAGAATCCGCATGACACCCTCAATGTCGTTGGACAATACTGCCTTTGCATAAGTGGCGTAGGTTTTAGCGACCTGCGCCTTAAGCACCTTATCATTGTCGGCCCCAAACGCCTTGCCAGCGAATATCCCAAGCGCGATCACAGAAACTAATCTCATGCAGGGCACTACGACGGAAGATGCACTAGG
Source organism: uncultured Fimbriimonas sp. (assembly GCA_964619505.1). Lineage (GTDB taxonomy): Bacteria > Armatimonadota > Fimbriimonadia > Fimbriimonadales > Fimbriimonadaceae > JBBQMJ01. The sequence goes on from CAZUCK010000124.1 coordinate 2,510, forward strand.
AGTTTCAAGGAATCATGTTTGATCAACGGAACTGTCCAGGGCACTCACTCATTGCCAGCCCGGCCGCGTTTGTTTTGCGGACTTCACCGAACAAAATGAATCTTGGGATCGGTAAGAGTATCAAGCAGCATCAGTGAGACGACCGGTAAGGGCCGACCCTTTGCCACCTCACGCGCATCATCAAAACTCATTTCCACCGTTCTCATCCCGCTGAGTTCAATCCACTCCGCGAAACGGAACGCACCCAACTCGGAACTGAAACAGGCCAGGCCATGAATTCCGTCGTGACAAAAACACCCGTACCGCTCGCTTGATGGGTGGTGAAGCACATAGACGATGTCGGGAAAGACATTGTCGAGACCGACCAGCGGCAGGTTTAAAGTTTGGGTCATGCTTTTATCCATATCGGTATCAACTGTCTAAGTATTAACGCGCCACTGGCTCAGAACCGGCATAGAATCTTGCGGAATAGACCGCTAAAACTCCCGCATTGCAACTAATTGCGCGCCTGTGCGCAACATCGAAACGGCACCGAGACCCGTCTTACAGTCACTGAGAGCAACGCAGTCTGCCCAACGGCTAATCTAGGCTTATGTTAAACAACGTCGACTTTGCGACGCAGGGCGATTGGGATTCCACAACTTTGACCAATAACGGCCAAGAAGTTCTCGCCAACCGCTTGTTTGTAAGCTTTCAACAACAAATCGACAAAAAGGGAAATCGAGGGGAAGGACAGTTTAGCGCCTACGTCAACACCCAAGAAGCGCCGAACGAGGATACGGGAATCTTCCCAGGCACCTTGAGCATCGATGTTCCCAACCACAAGATCATCATCAGAAACACTGACCCCCACTTCGCCTTCGAGAGCACAAGAATCGAATACCAGGAGATCGACGTCACCGACAGCGTATCGGAACTGCAATTGGACGTCGACTCGGTCCAAAATGTCGTGCAGGGATATATCACACTCTGGCAGGGCCCCATCGCAACCGATACGCAATTCGAAACGTTTACAATCCTTTGAAGGACCCAACATGATCAAATTTCAATCCAAAGTTCTGCTGGCGACGCTTGCTGCGCTCTGCATCGCACTTCCCCAACTTTCATGGGCACCAAGAGGAGGATCCTTTGGCAGCAGTTCCGGGCGCTCCTTTGGCGGCGGATCGATGAGCCGTTCTTCAAGTGGAGGAATTTCAACTCACAGCGGAGGCTCCTTCGGGGGCAGCGGTTCCTTCGGCGCTCCGAGATCGTTCACAGGAACCAGTTCAAGCGGTGGCGCAAGGACTGGCAGCGCAAGCGTTACCCCTCCCCCGATCATTCCGTCCGGTGCCACCAGGCAGACATACAGTTTCGGTGGATCGAATTACAACGCCTATCACTACGGCGGCTGGAGCGATTACAGCTACGCCTGGAGCCCTTGGGGCCGACCGTCATGGTACTACTACACGCCGTTTCATCCAGCGTTCTATTACGGCTCGCCTTACTACTACGGCGGTTACTACCACCCAGGCGGATTCAGCTTCTTCCGCTTGCTTGTGGGGCTTGTCGTGTTCGGGATCATCATCCTGTTGATCGCGAAACTGTTCGCGAGGCGGTAGCGCGCTCAGCGACGGATGGCCGTTGCGGTCGGCATGTGAGAATCAGGGCCCTTCGCCGCCTTCACCTTAGATGGATACGGCCCGTTGCTGGAGATCAATTTGACCGCTCCCGCATAAAAGCTTTGTCCCAACGGCTCTCGCTTCACAAGAACGCCGTTCTTGTACACCAGGCGGTCAGCGAAGATCGAGTGGCCCATGCTCCCCTTATCCGTAACCTTTGTGGCGCCAGGTCTGAGCGAT
>CAZUCK010000125.1:0-4223 GCA_964619505.1 uncultured Fimbriimonas sp.
AGGTCCGTGAAGCGTATGTCGACGATTTGAGCGCCGTTGTCTTTGACGAATGCGACGGCTTCCTTTGGTTTCATTCTTCCCTCCCAGCTAATCTTCGTGTCTCGACGAAATGGAAAACGCCAGGGGCCCCTCTGCCCTCCGGCGTCTCGTTACACCTTTCAGCTTGCTCCGTTGCAAAGCGATGGAGTGATTATCCTGCATCCTTATTCCGGAAGGAAAGGGGGATGAGGAGAATAAAAACAGGACGAGTTTTGGGGCTCAAAAGAACCCTTGAAAATGTTCCATTTGATCGACAGGGCTCCGGGGAACGGTCGCAGGTCTCCGATTCGTATGATCTAGTGTGTTGGAGGCAAAAATGACATTTAGTTTCTTTTTGACGGCGACAAGGGTGGCCGCTCTCGTCGTCGCTGCTTGCCTGGCGTGGGGGGCATGCGCCCAGGACGCACAACCACCGAAGATGGACGCCGCCGATGTGCGCAGCCAGATCAACGCCGCCTACTTAGACTGGGGAAGGGCACGATTGGCCTATGACACCAACGTTTACGAGCGCATGCTCACCCCGGATTTTTATGCCCTCATCGACGGGAAGAGGGTCGAACGAAAGAAATTTATCGAGACGGTGTCAAAGGCGCAGCCGGGAGTGAACTTCTTGAGGTTCGACAGTCAAATTCTAACGCTTGTGCCCAAGGGCGACGATTGGGAGGCAGTCATCACCGAGAAGTTGGAGGCGGAGAAGAAGATGGATGACGGCAAGATAGTGCACTTCTATAGCTTTTGGGTGACCCGGGACGGGTGGCGTAAGGAGAACGGCAAGTGGAGAGCATGCTCCACCGAGGGCATCGGCCATCAAGGATGGAAGGACGCGAAACCGCCGATCATGGACTGGTAGGTCCGCCCGTCTCGCATTTCGTGAGTTTCAAGCAACGACTATGCCCGCGGCCCCTATTGGGCCTGCATGTCGGACTTACTTGCCTTAATCGGTAACGGCTGTCTTAGCTATTACAGGTTCCATGATTCAGTGTCCTGTGGTGGATGGCTCTGCCCATCGGCGTTCCGGCCAATTTGCTCTTGGCCAACGTCTGAAAGGTTCACTTCTGAGCGGAGATCAAACGGCCGGGCCCCTCGCCGCGTAAACAGCCTCAGCGATCGCTGTGAAATCGAGTCGCTCCGCCTTCGGCAGAGTAACCGGCTCGCCTGTCAACGTCTGGTAAGCCTCGGCCGCCTGGGCGTTGGCCATATTTAGGAAGCAGCGGTACATCTCTTCGTGTATTCCGCCGTACCGGCTTGCTCGCAACCGTGCGGATTGCTCGGAGTAAGCGAGCAGAATCAAATCGGAGGTCGCCCCAATCGGTATCTGTTCCCTTGGCCCTGTGGCCACCGCCTTGCCGGCAAGTTCGGAAATGAATGAGTCTCCGGCCGCGCTCAGCGACCCTCGTCCTTCTTTGGCGCGGCGCTGGAGCCGGTCCGCGATGAAGAGTCGGTTGATCTCATTCGTTCCCTCGTAGATTCTGCTGACACGTGCGTCCCGATAGTGTCTCGCGATCGGGAATTCTTCCGTAAAGCCGTAGCCACCGTAGACTTGGAGCGCCTCGTCGATGATCTTGGCTTCGGCTTCGGTGGCGAACACCTTGCACGCGCTGCACTCAACTGCGAATTCCTCCGCCGCCTTGCGGTTGCCCTCGATCGTTCCCCCGTAGTGGTCGAAAGCTTCGTCGATCAACGAACCCGTGCGATAGATCATCGATTCCGCCGCATAAAACAAGGAAGCCATGGTTGCGAACTTCTTCTGGATGAGGCCAAAGTTGGAAATTGCCTGTCCGAACTGCTTACGCTCTAAAGCGTAACCAGCGGAGATCCCGATAGCGTCTCGTGCGGGCCCGATGGACATTGACGCCAATTTGAATCGGCCCAGATTCAGGGCATTTAGGGCGACCTGGTGACCCTTGCCTTCTTCATGAAGCAAATTTTCCAGAGGAATCTCAGCGTCTTCCAACAGGAGCCTTGCCGTCGAAGAACCTTTGAGTCCCATCTTGTGTTCTTCGCGTGCGATGCTGACTCCCGGTGAATTGCGCGGAACGAGGAAGGCGCTGAACTTCTCCCCGTCGATCTTCGCCATCACGAGGAACATTTCCGCCCACTTGGCGTTGGAAATCCACATTTTCGTGCCGTTCAGAATCCACTTGTTGCCTTTCTTAGTGGCCTTGCTTTGAACGCTGAGGGCGTCGGTGCCGCTGTTCGGCTCACTCAACGCATAAGCTCCCATCCACTCGCCGCTGGCTAGGTGGGGGAGGTACTTTGACTTCTGTTCTTCTGTCCCGAAAAGTGACAGTCCAACCTGGCTGATGCCGCTGGTGACGCCTATGGTCACAGAAAATGAACCGTTGAGGCTCAGATACTCAAGGATGCGCGCGGCCAAATTCTTTGAGAGGCCCAACCCCCCGTATGCTCCCGGGGAATCGACCCCACAGAAGCCGAGTTCGCCTGCCTTGCGGATAAGCGAGGGCATTAAGCCGTCTTCTTGATGATCGAGCCTTTCTTGCACGGCCAGGACTTCTTTGCGGCTGAACTGTCCGGCCGCATCGATCATGAGCCGCTCGTCGCCGGCAAAATCGTCCGGGGCAAATGCGCGGTCCGGTGTCGTTGAATAGAATGAGCAGCCTTGCGCCGCAATATCAGTGGGCATGGGTTTGTTTGATCCGAAGCAACGCCGTCATTATATCGGTTCGTCAGCTCTAGTCTCGCGGGGTAAGGGAACTGTCATTGCGAGAGCGACCCTTTTGGGGGCCATTTGAGTGGATTCTCAAGCTGCCAGGAGCCCTGGCCGCGGTTCGGACCTGCCCTTGGACGCTGGCAGACGGTATCATTGGCCCTGGTGGGGCCTGTAGCTCAGGGGTTAGAGCGTGCGGCTCATAACCGCTTGGTCGGGGGTTCGAACCCCCCCGGGCCCACCATTCCTTAGCGCGTAGCATACAACCCCACGCTAAGCGTGGCCGATCCGTGCGAAGCACCTGGATCGGAGATGCCGAAGAACGCATTCCTTAGCGCGTAGCATAAAACCCCACGCGAAGGGAGGCGCGCACCCTTGGGAGCATTACGCGGGCGACGTGAGCACGCAGACGGGCAACAAACGCACGCCCATTCCCCTGGTCAGCTGGACGATGCGTGGCGGATCGACGGTGGATTTGACTTTGACCCAGAACAGCCACTCGTCCTTGGTCACCTGGGCGGGGCTTGGCTGGCGGCAGTCTCTTGACGTGCTCGTTGCGATGTCCTATGATTCCGACGACATCCCCCAAGGGGCGAACGTCATCTACGGGGGGCGACAAGAGGAGACCATACTGAACGCGATGGCGAATGAATCAATGATCGTCGTGCGCACTTTGGACGAGGCTCTTGAAATGCGAAGGCCAATAGCCGTCTACACAAATGCGGAGGAACCGGACAGCTTCGCTTTCGGGTATGTACTCGCAAGAGATAAGACTTTTGTCTCGATCCTTAACTTGGCGGGAAGTGCACAACCCGATTCCACTTTGGTCCTGAGGCTCGGCGATGTCTACCAGGTGGCAACGGGTCTGAGGTACCTGGCCGATGCGGTTGTGTCCAAGCAGGTTCTGATTGCGGAGGCTCTTGAAAAGAGTTCTCGTCCTAGGTCCTTTCGAGAAGCGTTTATGCATTGTAAAAGGCATGACCGCATCATTACTGTCGCTTATTACTCAGGGGGCCACTACGAGTCGGGTTTGGCGCTCGAATTTGGTTCTGATGCCCTATTGATAGATTCGCTAGGAGATGACGGCTTAACGGATGGGCTGACCGCTATCAAACTTGGCGAGGTGCGAGCGCTGGAATTTGGTGGTATTGGGCAGGTGACAATTGAGCGGATGCGTGCCGCGGAGCTCAGCCGTAAAGCTTCAACCGAATGACGGAATCGTTCACCTACAACGGGCTGGATACCAGAGTTGGGAAAGTGCATTCGGGCGGCACGTTCACTTACAAGCGCGACAGCGTCGGTGTCACGGACGGCGTTTTGAACGATGGCGCGGCCAGCGACACGCCGGGAGTCTCCGAGAGACGGTCCGGATCGACGAAGTTCTATCACGGCGACCGGCAGGGCACGAACACCCACGAGAGTGATTCCAGCCAGGCCGTGACGTCGACGAAGGTTTACGACGCCTTCGGGATGCTGGTGACGTCCTCCGGCCCATCCCTGAGCCCGTTCGGCTTCG
>CAZUCK010000126.1:0-4084 GCA_964619505.1 uncultured Fimbriimonas sp.
TGGGATTTTACACAAACAAACTACATTGAACTCGTCAGCTTTACCTTAGGCGAGCCCAAGTACTCGATCCAAGAGTGTCGCGATCGCGACATGACGTTTGAAGCGCCGATCAAAGCGATCGTGCGTTTTGGCGGACGTGATCGAGAGGTGATTGAGTCAGAGGTTTATCTGGGCGACTTGCCACTGATGACCGACAAGGGCACGTTCATCATCAACGGCCGTGAGCGCGTCATCGTATCGCAGCTCAGTCGTTCACCAGGTCTTTACTTCGAAGAGGGCGTGGACAGCTCGATGCAAGTCATCGTGTCGGCGCGAGTGATTCCGAACGAAGGTCCATGGCTCGAGATCGAATCGGACGCAAACTTGGTCGTTCGAACTCAAATCAGCCAGACCAAGAAGCTGCCGCTCACACAACTTATCAAAGCCCTCTACGGCTTTGAAAAAGGTCGTGGCCGCTCCTTCGTCGTTGTTGGGAAGGCGGATCACAAGCGGGTCGTTGAGCCGATTGCTGATCCCGAGACCGGAGAAGTGTTAGTGGAAGCTGGCACACTCCTCACCGCGGAAAAGGTAGCTTCACTGCCCAAGGCCGTCCAGAACCTTAAGGTTCTCATGGAGACGCCGCTCGCCAACAATGACGAGATCCTTCAAACGTTCGGCACTAAGATGACTCTTGAGAAGCCAACCGCCGACGATCTGACCGGAAAACGAGTGCTCGCCGATATGTCCGATGAGGAAGGTAAGCCACTCATCCGGAAGATGGAGCGCATCGAGCGCGAGACTGCCAAGAAGATCGAGTCGATGGGTATTGAAAAGCTCGAGGTCATGGAAGTTTTGAACTTCGTGGAAGCGACGCTCGAACAAGATCCGACGAGCAACTCTCGCGAAGCGCTACTGGACATCTACAAGCGACTTCGGCCGGGTGAAGCGGCCAACGAAGAGGCAGCACGGCAGTTGCTTTACGGTTTGTTCTTCGACGTCAAGCGATATGATTTAGGCAAGGTTGGCCGGCGCTTCCTGAATCAGAAGCTCGGCATTGAAATTCCCCTCGATTCGCGCAGTCTGACTTCGGAAGATCTCGCGAGTATTTTGTTCTCGATGGTTCCGTACGTCATGCGAGAGCGAGAGCGCGACGACATCGACGATTTGAAGAACAAGCGTGTGCGATCCGTTGGAGAGCTCCTTCAGAGCCAGCTTCGATTGGGTTTCGTGCGTATGGAGAAGGTGGCCCGCGAAAGGATGACGAGCACGGACCAGGAGAACCTCCTCCCGGGCATTATCTTGAGTGTTAAACCAGTCAGTGCTTCCATCAAGAGTTTCTTCAGCAGCAACCAGCTCAGCACGTTCATGGATCAAACCAATCCCCTGAGCGAGTTGACAAACAAGCGGAGACTTTCTAGCCTTGGACCGGGTGGGCTTCAGCGTACGAGTGCAAAGCTTGAGGTGCGCGATGTCCACCGTTCCCACTACGGACGTATCTGCCCGATCGAGACCCCAGAGGGTCCAAACATTGGTTTGATCTCGCAGCTGACAACCCATGCACGAGTCGACGAGTTCGGCTTCATCATGACGCCTTACCGAAAGGTGCTTGAGGGTGTCGTGTCGGACGAAATCGTCTACTTAACAGCGCAAGAAGAAACCGGGTTGCTTGTTGCTCCAGCAGACGTCTTGACGAACGAGAGTGGATTGATCATCGACGAGCGACTCCAAGTGCGCTGCGCAGGCGGCGACGTGGGAGGCGCCTCGTACCCAATGGTCGCGCGTGACAACGTCGACTACATGGACGTTTCGCCTGTCCAAATCGTATCCGTTGCGACCGCTTTGATTCCGTTCCTTGAGAACGACGACGCGAACCGCGCCTTGATGGGTGCAAACATGCAGCGACAGGCCGTGCCGCTGCTCAGGTCCGAGCGACCTCTCGTTGGGACAGGTTACGAGCGGACTGCTGCCGTCGACTCTGGCGCGGCGGTCATCGCATTCCACGATGGAGTTGTAGAGTCGGTCACCGCGGTTGAGATTCTGATTCGCCGCGACAGCGGAGAGCTGGACAAGTACCCACTCATGCACCTGGTGCAGAGCAACAAGTCGACCTGTTTCACTCACCGTCCGGTGGTTATGCCTCGTCAGCGAGTTCTCAAAGGCGATGCCCTGGCAGACGGCGCATGCTGCGATGACGCCCAGTTGGCGCTCGGTAAGAACGTGCTTGTCGCGTTTATGCCGTGGGGCGGATACAACTACGAAGACGCCATCATCATCTCTGAGCGCCTCGTCAAGGACGACGTATACACATCGATCCACGTTGAGCGACACGAAACGGAAGCCGTCGACACCAAGCTAGGGCCGGAAGAGATCACACGTGACATTCCGAACGTCGGCGAAGAGGCCCTAAAGGACCTCGATGAGAACGGCATCATCAGAGTCGGTGCAGAGGTTCGACCTGAGGACATCCTTGTTGGAAAGGTTGCACCCAAGGGCCAGGTTGAGATGACGGCCGAAGAGCGGCTCATCATTGCCATTTTCGGCAAGAAGGCGGAAGAGACACGCGACGTTTCCCTGAGACTGCCTCACGGCGAAAAGGGAACGATCGTCGACGTCAAGGTTTTCAGCCGTTACAAGTACCTTAGCCCCTCGATCAATTACGTGTATAAGGAGAGCAAGAAGCGCGAGCGACTCGTGTGCGATCGCACGGACGAACCGTTGCTCCAAATTCCTGGCGACGAATTGCAGGCTGGCACCAACATGACCGTCCAGGTGTACATCGCCCAAAAGCGCAAGCTGATGGTCGGTGACAAGATGGCTGGTCGTCATGGCAATAAAGGCGTCATCTCGCGAATCGTCCCGGTGGAAGATATGCCCTTCCTTGCGGATGGCACACCGGTCGACATCGTTCTGAACCCCCTCGGCGTTCCCAGCCGAATGAACATCGGGCAAATTCTGGAAACGCACCTCGGTTACGTTGGCAAGCACCTTGGCATCAACTACCGTTGCCCGGCGTTTGAAGGTGCGACAGAAGGCGAAATTCTGAGCGAGATGGATCGGTTGGCCGAGCATATGCGACAGCACTGCTTGAAGGCGTACGTGAATGCTGAACTGCTGCTCAATGTGGCGTTTGAGAAGGATGAAAACCTTGAGCAAATGTTCGCCAAGACGGAAGAGAGGCTGCGGAAGCTTGGACAGCACGGCTTGGACCGAATTTCAAGGATCCTGGCTGCCCCTCCTGTGAAAAACACTCAAGAATTACTCGAGGTTGATTTCGAAACTTGGGAGCCAGAAAACATCGAGGATGAAGAAGGCGAAACGCCCACAAAAGCAGCTGATTCGCTCTACAAAACGATGCTGGAAAAGATCGAAAAGACCGTCTTCAGACGAGCAGGCATCGATTCTAAGAGCTGCAAATCGATGGTGCGAGACGGATTCACCGGCGACGACGTGCCGAACCCGATTACGGTCGGCATGATCTATATGCTGAAATTGGAGCATCTTGCGGACGAGAAGATCCACGCCCGCTCCATCGGGCCATACTCACTCGTTACGCAACAGCCGCTCGGCGGTAAGGCTCAGTTCGGCGGTCAGAGATTCGGCGAGATGGAAGTCTGGGCCTTGGAAGCCTACGGCGCCGCCTATACGCTGCAAGAGCTGCTGACCATCAAGTCCGACGATGTGATGGGGCGTGTGAAGGCTTACGAGGCGATCGTCAAGGGCGAAACTTTGGCCGAGCCTGGCATTCCCGAAAGCTTCAAGATTTTGGTCAACGAACTACGTTCATTGTGCCTGAAGGTCGCCGTCGAGGACGCAGGCAACAAGGAGCTTCCGCTCAAGGATCTCGATGAGCTTTCGGGCGGCGATGACATGCGGCTTGCCCGCTCGGTGGGATTCTTTAACTGACAATGACTTTGTCGCTTCAACGCTGAGTCGTTGAAGCGACAAGAACGATCCATGTTTCCTGAGCCTTTGCGAAGAAGCGGAGGCAGCAACAGAACGCAGAGAAGAAATTTATGGCAGACGTAAACCTGTTCGATAAAATCAGAATTGGAATCGCAAGCGGCGAGGACATCCTCGGGTGGACACACGGCGAAATCAAGAAGCC
>CAZUCK010000127.1:0-3940 GCA_964619505.1 uncultured Fimbriimonas sp.
GCATGAGAGAGGCCCGATTCACATAAGTTCCCTCAAGAACAGAACACTACACTAGCTCGGCCGCCACCCCCTGCGCGCCTGCCTTCGTGGGAAAAGTCTCTTCCGTGCATGTGAGCCCAGCAAGGTAGAGGACCGCTGGGACCGGTCCGATTGCAGCTTGGCCAGGCAGAAAAATAGAAAACTTCATCGGCAGTCCAACGGACTGCGAATCATGCTGATAAAACCGTTGCACGCCGCCGAAGCAGCGGTGCTCGGAAAGTAGTTGAAGGGTAGCTTGTGGCATCGGAGGTGGCCCCAATCGCGAACGACCACTGAGCTCTTCACGAGGGGAGCTGCTTGTCGACGCACCTGGGGCGAGAGTGAGCAATTAGTCCATCGGGGTTGCATTTGCGCCCCCCGACGTATGAGACGACCAAATGGTGAAGCGCCAGGCCCGACTCCGGCGGGAAGCTCCGGAGAAGAATCTGTCGCTCGAACGGGTCAGGAGGTGGCTTCGGTCTCGCGGTAGGTGCCTTTCGCCTTGGCCGAATGAGTGGCAAGCAGATCCATCAGCGTTGGGCTCAGGCAGTCGTACGGCTCGAGGCCCTTTTCGCGAAGCGTTTGGCGGATGTCGCCCATCTTTGATGGAGGCGTGCCACTTTCGATGACGGAAGAAACAAAAGCGGCAAACTGGGGTCCTTCCCAGCCTGGCTCATCGGACAGTTCAGTGTGGATAAAGTCAAGACCGTAGAACGCATGGTCCTTGTTCTCAATGCGGCCGAACAAGTGCGTGCCGCAGGTCGTGCACGAGTGGCGTTGAATCAGCGCGCTTTCATCGACCACGGCCAGCTTGTTTTCGTTGGCCACAACTTCAACGCTGTCGCGCGAAACCACGCCTACGACCGAAAACAATGCGCCTGCTGGTTTCCAGCATTTGGTGCATCCGCAAGCATGATTGAAAGCTACCTGCGCCTTGACGTTGACTTGAACGGGATTGATCTCGCATTTACATTTCAGCGAGCCGCCGGCGAAGCCCTTGACGCCCCTTTTGATGCCCGAGTCGATGGAGGGATGGATAGATGCGCTCATGAAAATCTCCTTGTGTTGAATTAGAAATGGACGACGGAACGGATCGACTTGCCTTCGTGCATGAGGTCGAATGCCTCATTGATTTCGGTGAGGGGCATGGTGTGGGTGACGAAGGGCGCTAGCTCGATACGGCCGGCCATTGCGTCCTCCACCATGCCTGGCAGCTGAGTCCGACCCTTCACCCCCCCGAAGGCTGTGCCCAGCCATTTGCGGCCGGTGACGAGTTGGAACGGGCGGGTGGAGATTTCCTGGCCCGCACCGGCTACGCCGATGACGACGGCTTGGCCCCAGCCACGATGCGCACACTCCAGCGCGGCGCGCATGACTTGGGTGTTGCCGATGCATTCGAAAGAATGGTCGACCCCCCAGCCCGTCATCTCGACGATGACCTGCTGGATGGGCTTGTCATAGTCCTTGGGGTTGATGCAATCGGTTGCGCCGAAGACCTTCGCCAACTCGAACTTCGAGGGATTGGTATCGACCGCAATGATGCGGCCGGCCTTAGCCATCTTCGCGCCTTGAAGAACCGCGAGACCGATGCCGCCCAGGCCGAACACGGCCACGGTGTCACGCTCCTGAACCTTGGCGGTGTTCTTCACCGCACCCAGTCCCGTGGTCACGCCACAGCCCAGCAGGCACACCTGCTCGGGGTTGGCATCTGGGTTGACCTTGGCGAGGGAGACTTCAGCTACCACGGTGTACTCGCTGAACGTCGAGCACCCCATGTAGTGGTACACCGGCTCTCCGTTGTAGCTGAAGCGGGTGGTGCCGTCAGGCATCACGCCCTTACCTTGAGTCGCGCGGACGGCAACGCAGAGGTTGGTCTTTCCGCTTTTGCAGAACAGGCACTCTCCGCATTCCGCGGTGTAGAGCGGGATGACATGGTCGCCAGGCTTCACACTGGTCACGCCCTCGCCAACTTCCACAACAATGCCGGCGCCTTCGTGCCCCAGCACGGCAGGGAAAATGCCTTCCGGGTCGTCTCCACTCAGGGTAAATGCGTCGGTGTGGCAGACGCCGGTATGCGTGATTCGAACCAAGACCTCGCCCTTTTGCGGTGGGGCAACATCAAGTTCGACAATCTGAAGCGGTTCTCCTGCTTTGAAGGCTACTGCGGCGCGGGATTTCATGGAGTTCTCCTAATAAGGGCTGCGAAAGATTGATGGCCCTTTACTTGGGCCAAGAGAAAAGGGATGTGCAAGGTCTTGACGGTCGACTAACCCCGACCGCCTGAATCATCAAATACCTGGCGCCGCCGTTGCCCCCAGAACCAGCGAGACGCCAATTCCATCCCGAGGGATGCAAAAAGTTTAAAGCTCAGAGATGCTAAAAACGTTGCCCGTCCGGTTTTTGAGAGCGATGCGTGGCCCTAGAAAGCCGCTGACTTAGTGCTGAAGAATCTTTGCGAGAAAGTCCTTGGTACGGGGCTGACGCGCCTCCGGCTTTCCAAAGAACTCGTCCTTTGAGCAGTCTTCCAGAATTCGACCGCCGACATCGATGAAGATGACTCGGTTGGCGACCTTGCGCGCGAAGCCCATCTCGTGCGTCACGCACATCATGGTCATGCCTTCCCGGGCGAGGTTCACCATCACGTCGAGCACTTCCCCGACCATCTCAGGGTCCAGCGCGGAAGTCGGTTCGTCAAACAACATTACCATCGGGTCCATCGATAGTGCGCGTGCGATAGCTACGCGCTGCTGCTGTCCGCCAGAGAGCTGCCCCGGAAACTTGTCCTTGTGAATAGAGAGGCCAACGCGGTCGAGCATTTTTAGGCCACGTACCTTGGCATCGTCGGTCTTTCGTCCGAGAACCTTCACTTGAGCAAGAGTCAGGTTTTCAGTGACCGAGAGGTGAGGAAATAACTCGAAGTTCTGAAACACCATCCCCACTTTTGCTCGCAGATTGGGCAAGTCGGTTGTGGGGTCGGTCACTCTGGCACCGTTGACTACGATTTGCCCGGACTGGATGGGCTCAAGCGCATTTACTGTCTTGATGAGTGTGGACTTCCCCGAGCCCGAGGGGCCGCAGACCACCACCACATCGCCTTTGTTAACGGTCACATTGCAGTTGTTCAAGACCTGTGTCTGGCCGTACCACTTGGACACGTTGTTAATTTCAATCATCTTCTCTTGCATAGGATGTTTTCAGCTTTCTTTAACGTGGTTGAAGGGTCCGGCGAATTCGGTCGGCATAGTTGCGAAGCGTGGGAACCATCGCCACGACTTCTGGCAAGGTGCGCCGGCTCATCGGCGCCGAGAGAGTCAGCGCCGCAATGACTTTGCCTTCGGCATCTTCAATGGGCACGGCGGCGCCAACGACCCCGACGATGTACTCCGACTCGTTCGCTGCATAGCCTTGGCTGCGGACCTTGCGTATACGTTCACCCAGCGCCTTGGGTTCAGTGACGGTCTTCGGTGTCAACTGCTCCCACGGGCCGGACGCCAGGTAGGCCGACATCTCACCAGCCGGGAGCCCCGCGAGGAACACCTGTCCACTTGATGTGCAGTACAGCGGCGCCTTCTGCCCGGCCTGGAACTGGAGCGTCAGGGGCGACTGGCCCATGACGCTGGCGATGTACTCCACCTCTCCAGAGGACATGAGGGCCAGGCCACACGTCTCCCCCGTCTTCTGCGCGAGTGAGCTCAGGAGCGCCTGCATCGGTGCGTAAATAATGGTCGAGCCCAGAATCGAACTCGCCAACCCCACCAGCTTGGGCGCAATCGCATACTTTCCCTTGACCGGCATCTTCTGCAGGTACTTCAGATCTTCCAGGGTCGAAATCATGCGGTGTGCGGTAGGCCGTGGGAGGTCCAGCAAATACACGATGTCGGCAGCCGAAATCATTCCCATCTTGGACGCGAGGTGAATCAGG
>CAZUCK010000128.1:0-3938 GCA_964619505.1 uncultured Fimbriimonas sp.
GAAGGCCGGGTTGGCCACGACCATGATCTGCCCTGGGACGCCGGTCTTCCGCGAAGCGTACGAGCGTTTCGATCATTTCGAGGTTCCGATCAGTCAGGCGCTGTGAGCCTGGCTGAATCCTCGTACCCTCGGGTACCGGTTCACCCTTCCGATATTTGCCCGTCAACAATCCGCTACCCAATGGATAGTAGGGGATAAAGGTCATCCCAAGACTTTCGCAGGCAGGCAAAACATCGGGCTCTGGCTCTCTATGCAGCAGGCTGTATTCATTTTGCACACTGACAAAATGCGCAACCCCAAGTCGGCCGACGGCAATTGCCTCGCGCAATTGATCGGCGGAGAAATTGGAACAACCAATTTCTCGCACCTTGCCCGCTTGCACGAGATCGCTCAACGCTCCAAGCGTGTCTGCGATGGGAACGGTGGGGTCGGGCGTGTGGAGTTGGTAGAGATCGATATGATCGGTTTGCAACCGCCGAAGGCTGTCTTCGGCGGCTTGTTTAACGTATGAAGGGTGAGCGCCTTTGTGGTCGGAGTCGACTTCCAAGCCGAATTTGGTGGCAAGCACAACACTGTTTCGTCTGCCCGCCATTGCGCGACCGAGAAATTCTTCGCTTTTTGTGCCCCCATAGATGTCAGCGGTGTCGAAAAAGGTGACTCCCGCGTCCAGAGCGGCGTCGACGACCGCCTTTGTCGCGGCTTCATCGACGCGCCTGCCGAAGTTGTTGCAGCCCAGCCCCACAACCGACACTGTCAAAGATCCAATCTTGCGAGTTTCCATGTTCAATGGCATTCTACGCGGGCGATTCCGATGACTCCCTTTAGAGGACAAAAGCATGCAGTTGCTATAGCCCTCGGTAGACTGCGGAATCATGATGAATCCCTTTATGATCGCGCAAGCGCAATTTGACGAAGCTGCCAAGTTGCTCAACCTCGACAATGATGTCCGCGAGTTGCTACGACAGCCAATGAGTGAGCATCATTTGAGAATTCCGGTTCGCATGGACAACGGTGAGGTCAAAGTCTTCACCGGATACCGCGTGCAGTACAACAGTTCGCGCGGGCCTTGCAAAGGGGGCATCCGATTTCATCCGGAGGAGACCGTCGACACGGTCCGAGCGCTGGCCGCTTGGATGACCTGGAAGACGGCCGTCGTGGACATTCCCCTCGGTGGCGGCAAAGGCGGCGTCATCTGCAACCCCAAGGAGCTCAGCGAGAACGAACTCGAGAGACTCAGCAGGGCCTATATGCGGCAGATCGCGTACTTGATCGGACCTGAAGTGGACGTTCCCGCACCCGACGTTTACACAACGCCGCAGATCATGGCCTGGATGATGGACGAGTACGAGGCGATTACAGGGCGACGCCTTCCGGGAATCATCACGGGAAAACCCTTGGAACTCGGCGGTTCACCGGGGCGTGGTGATGCGACCGCGCGCGGAGGCATGTACACGTTGCGTGAGGCGGCAAAAGCGCTTGAGATGGACCTTGCGAAATCGACGGCTGCCATCCAAGGTTATGGCAACGCGGGTATGTACGGTCATGAACTGATCCACTCGATATTTGGAACCCGCGTGGTCGCAGTCAGCGACTCCAAGGGCGGCATTTATCTCGAGAACGGACTTGAGGTTGAGGCCGTGAAGGCACACAAAGATAAAACGGGCAGCGTCGTTGACTTCCCCGGGGCCAAGAACATCACCAACGCCGATTTGCTGGAGCTTAAGGTTGACGTCTTGGTGCCATCGGCTCTTGAGAACGTGATTACCGGTGAAAATGCCGATCGGATCAAGGCTCGGGTCATCGTCGAATTGGCTAACGGTCCGACGACGCCTGAAGCGGACGTGATCCTTCACAAGAAGGGCATTTTCGTGATCCCGGATTTCCTGTGCAACGCCGGAGGTGTGACGGTCAGTTACTTCGAACAGGTTCAGAACGCCTCCAACGATCGCTGGAAGATTGACGATGTTCACAGGCGGCTCGACGAAATCATGACGAACGCCTTCCGCGCCGTGTATGCGATGCGCGAGGAGAAAAACGTCCATACACGAACGGCAGCCTATTTGGTCGCGGTTGACCGGGTTGCCCGCGCTTCGATCACTCGAGGTTGGGTCGGTAGCCGGGTACCCAAGAGGGTGCGCCAGCCAGCCGACGAGCAGGTCCGCGTCTGAGCGAGCTGGACGACTCACGATCAAAGGTTGGGAGCATTCTCACCCTTTGATAGTATTGACTTGCGATCAATGTCCGAAGATGAGCGGACCAACCCGGGCGCCCATACGACAGAAGCCGCTGAAGAAGCTCTCATGCAGCCCATCGTCATCGGCTGCATCGCGGTGGCTTTGCCTGCGCCGATGTGCTTGGCCTCCGTTCCGCTTTTGATCGCGGAGGGAACGCACGCACCTGACGGGCATATCTCCGGAGATCCGGTTGCCTGCCCGATTGGGGCTAATGATCCTTGCTCCCGTTGCGCTTCTCGCACGGATCATTGTCGCCGTTTCAGGACTCAACAAGAAATAGAAATTTAGGCTAGGTGCTTAACGTCGACCGAGCCCCAATGATGGGAAAGGTATTCGGCAACGAGGCGGCGGTGGCAGTGGTGGGGTTTGTCTTCGCTGCAGAGCAGACAGCCATCTGAGAGCATGTCTTTGGATAGTCGGTCTTCGATGTGGCGCCGCTCCATCAGGTCGAGGAACTGCGATTGGAAGCTTTGCCAATCAAGCCCGTTCTTCTTAAATGCGTCCATGAGGTCTTGGGTGGGTGCGAGGAGAGGTTCGTGGACGTAATCCATGCCGCCGATGGCTTTGAGAAAGAAGGCGAGGTCGTCTTTCTTGGTGAATCCGGCCAGTTGGTTGACGTTGTTGAGTCGGACGTCAACGACGCGGACGACGCCGGCTGCGCGGAGGGCATCGAAGAACTCTTCGGCGGATTTTTTGGTGAAGCCGATGGTGGCGATTTTCATATGACTGTTTGATACGTCTACGTCTGCTTTTCGGGATGGTGCGGCAACAGTTTGGAAATGGTTTGAAAATGCCGTTCAGAGCAGTTAGAAGCCTCCTTTGCTTGCGCATCGTTCCCAGATTTGACTGGCTTCACAGGGCGGTTGCAGTCGCCTTGACCATCCATTCGAGGCTCTTGTGCTTGCTTGTTTTGTCAAACGTGAGATCGAAGATGACGGGCTTGCCTTTCGGCGTGGCGGCGAACGTCCACGACACCTGGTTTTGCGAAACGGACGGGTGAGACAGCCTCTTGAGCTCTTTCATTACCGCTGTGCGAGATTCACCCACGCGCAGGTCAGTTGCGTAGTTCGGTATGGGCTCCAAAAGGATACGGGATGCGCCCAGTTTGCCTGGCCATTGCGAGATTCGAATCCAGGTTACGGGCTCGTTCCAGTGGGAAGTCGCCTTCGTCTCAATCATCATCCCGCGGGAACTATGCCAAGAAAGCGTACTTCCAAGATTCGTGCTCAGTCCCGCTCTCATGAACCGGTCCACGAGATCCGAAATCTTGGATTCGCCAAGTGCGAAGCCGATCGGCGCTCCGTTTCGGTTGGGGCCATTAGGCAGCGGCACCCCGTGCGTTGACTGACGATGAATTCCCGGATGTGCCCTTCACGACCAAAGCCAAGGCTTGCAGCGCGGCAAGAAGGACGGAAAGGCGAAACAACTTCATGGTCGTCGGCATGATATTCGATATCACCGCTGGCTCAATGTTGGCGAGGCGAAGCGGTCTCTGCCGCTATGCGATCTCCCAACGGTCTACAACAGAAAAAGCCCCATCTTTCGATGGGGCTCTTCAATTAATATCTATCCGGGCAACGCGCTTATCTCCCGGGACCCTGCGGACCAAGTACTTCCGCCGCTGAAGAGCTTAACTGCCGTGTTCGGAATGGGAACGGGTGTTTCCTCTTCGCTCAGGTCACCCGAATAGAAATCGAGTGCCGC
>CAZUCK010000129.1:0-3809 GCA_964619505.1 uncultured Fimbriimonas sp.
CGCGGATGCAGATCTTCTTGCGTGTCCAATTCCTTATTCGCGATCATTGCTCCTGACGTCGTCGGTGACTGCAACTTTCCGGAGAACTCTGCTGCCCCTATGACAAGGGCACCATGCGCCCTGGCTGCATTGACGATTTCACGGTCGGAACTGACCACAGCACAATCAGATCCATATTCACGCGCCAGCCGTTGGATGACTTGATCGGCCCGTTCCCCTCGCTTGGAATAAATCACTTGGACACCGGCGCGATGTTCCCTGCTTTCAAATGGCTGTCCCTGCTGCCAGCCGTCGAACACGACCGTGAGCGTATGGCCCTTTCGCTGACGATACGCGGCCAAATCTCGAAGCAATGACTCGCGGGCCATGTCGGAGTAAGGACTGCCCGCCCTTGCATCACGTCCAGCAGCCAAGAGATTATAGCCATCAATGATCACATGCAGCGCCACGGAGAAAACCTTACGCTTGATTCTGACGAACAGTCAATGATGGTGGGGTTCGAGAACGCGTCTCCCCTTGACAAGCTTCCGGACATCTGAGAGATAGATAGCATTCTCGTAATTTCTAGCGGAAAGCCATGCCATCAGTCCTCTGGCGCCTCACCACCTGTTGTATGCTGCTCGGGCTTCTAAGCCTGCAGGGCAGCCTTCCCTTCTGCATTGCCCTCGACACTGCAGAGGCCGCCTCACCCGAACGCTATGAGCCGAGACAATCGAAACGCTTCCGCAACTCCAACGTGAGTATCGCACCGACCAGTCTTGCTCCGGCAAGGATTCAAAATTTGAGGACTGCCATTTCTCCAGAGGCAACCAGGCTCGTCCTGGATCTCGATCGCAAAACGCGCGTGACAAAGCATATTCCTGGTCGTGCGGACGGCATGGTCCTCGAAATTCCGCATGCGATTTTGAGCAAGGCAGCGCAATCCACGATTGCCAAGGGAACATTGGCTCAGTCCTTCGTGATCCGACAAACGACGGATGACTCCGTCGCTGTATCGCTTCCCATTGGAACCTTCCAAAGCTATAGGTTGTTCTCATTGGCCAATCCTCCTCGTCTCGTGATCGACGTGACTCCTTCCACAGCACAAGAGCTCACTCCCCCTCTTGAACCGGCTTCGCCGTCGCAACTTCTGGCCCCTCCACAGCAACCGCTTCCGCCTAGAATCAAGTCCTTCACGACGATCGTGATCGATCCGGGACATGGCGGCAGAGACCCCGGTGCTCATGGGCATCGAGGCACAGAGGAAAAAGACATCACGCTCAAAGTGGCATTGAAACTACGGGATCTGCTGAGGAAAGAGCCGGGCATGCGCGTCCTCATGACCCGCGACCGGGACGTGTTTGTGGAACTCGAGGATCGCGCGAAATATGCCAACGGTAACGAAGCGGACCTCTTCCTCTCTATCCATGTGAACTCTCATCCGCAACGGTCCGTGCGGGGGATCGAGATTTATCACTTCGGTGAGGCCAAAGATCAACGGGCGCTTGAAGTCGCAGCTCGCGAAAACGGCACGCCTCTGAATAGTACTGGTATCGGGTGGGAGTATCTGGTCGCTGATCTCTTAACAACCAAAAAAATCGAGGCATCCCTTGAACTGGCCTGGAATACGAAAGAGGCGATGATCGGCCACTTAAACGGCCACTATGCTCTTGTGGATCATGGTGTCAAAACGGCTCCGTTTTATGTGCTCCGCTTCACGAGCATGCCGAGCATCTTGGCGGAGATCGCCTACATCTCAAACTCGACCGAAGAAGATCTGCTTCGAACCAGTGCCTTTACCTCCCGGGTTGCTGAATCGTTGCATGAGGGAGTGACCGCCTTTCTGGCCGCCTCGAAACAGCCGGCGCGGTAATCTCCTACCCCCAGGCCATGCCGACCGTTAAGATAGTCCTCGAGTACGATGGCTCTCGCTATGCCGGTTGGCAGCGGCAACCGGACCAACCCACCATCCAGGAAACCGTTGAGACAGCGCTGTTTCAATTGACACAGCAAACGGTGACAGTAGTCGGCGCAGGCCGCACGGATTCCGGCGTACATGCCTTAGGACAAGTGGCGAGTTTTTGTATCGATCGGGACTGGACGCCTCATGAGTGGACGAGAGGGCTCAATGCCAGGCTTCCAGAAGACGTTGCCGTCCGGTCGGCCGCGATCATGTCAGATGAGTTTCATGCGCGCTATTCCGCCCGCGGGAAGCTCTATGAGTACCGCATTCTCAATCGTCCCGAACGTCCCGCCGTCGAGCGCGGCTATTTCTGGCATGTGTACAAGCCGCTTGATCCTGAAGCGATGAGGCAAGCCGCAGCCTTCCTGGTCGGCTCACACAATTTCACCTCATTCGAAGGCACCCTAACGGACAATGAAGATCCCATCTGCCAGCTGCAACGGCTCTCGTTGACCCAACAGGGCAATCTCATCTCGATTCAGGCGTATGCGGACCGTTTTCTCAAACACATGGTTCGCTCGATAGTCGGGACGTTGGTAGAAGTCGGTCACGGGAAACGCACTCCTGGGAGTCTGGCAGACGTTCTGATGGCCAAAGACCGAACTGCGGCCGGACGAACTGCACCGGCCCACGGATTATTCCTCCTCCGAGTCGACTACGACAGCTCTCCTGAAGACAGACCCTAGTTTCTGCTAAACTGCGCGGGCACCCTCCACTCACTCACCAAGGAGATTGACGATGAAAATTGCCAGCCTGGTAGTCCAGGCACTCTTTCTCTCCATATTGGGTTTGGCTCCGCTGTCCGGCGAAGCTGCGGACCAGCAGAACAAGATGAAGGTATGCAACGAGCAGGCGAATGCGAAGGGATTAGGGGAAGGGAAGGGCGACGAGCGGCAGGCCTTTATGAAGGAGTGCCTCTCTGCCAAGCCGGCAAAGAGTGGCAATACCGCTCAACAGGAGAAGATGAAGGTCTGCAACAAGGAAGCTGGCGAGAAGAAACTGGCTGGCGAGGAGCGGAAAAAATTCATGAGCACCTGTCTGTCGAAATAAAATTTGACCTTGCGCGACTGTGTCACACAACCGAGATTTTTTAATGGTGGGGAAAAGACTGATGAGGTTGCTAGCGGGAATGGGAGTCGGGGTTTTCGAGCTTCTTGCGGAGTTCGATTAATTCCTGCTCGAGAGCCTGGAACCGGTCGCTGATGGGATCTGGAATATTGATGTGGTCCATGGTGGCATCGGGAAGCCGTTCACCCTGGGTCTTGATCACGCGAGCCGGTACGCCAATGACGGTCGAATTGGCAGAAACATTCTTGAGCACGACGGAGTTGGCGCCGATTTTCACGTTGTCCCCGATCGTAATGCCGCCAAGAATCTTGGCGCCGGCACCGACGACAACGTGATTGCCTAACGTGGGATGCCGCTTGCCTCGTTCTTTACCCGTTCCACCAAGCGTCACACCCTGAAAGAGGGTCACATAGTCTCCAACCTCAGCCGTTTCGCCAATCACGACACCCATTCCGTGGTCAATGAAGAACCCTGTCCCGATTTTTGCCGAGGGATGGATCTCAATGCCCGTGAGCCAGCGGGCAAGCTGAGAGATGGCGCGTGGAACGAAAGGCACCCCAAAGGATTTCAGCCAATGGGCAATGCGATAGGCCAGGAGCGCATGAAAGCCGGCATACGTGAGAATCACTTCCATCCGGCTGGTCGCGGCCGGGTCACGGTCAAACACCGCTTGGAGGTCCTCTCGGATCGCCTTCAGCATGGCGGACATTCTACGATGGTCAGACCGGTTCACTCAAACAAACAGCGTGAGCGGTCAACCCTTCGTCTTTACCCATCGCCTCGACTTCTTCTCCGCGTT
>CAZUCK010000130.1:0-2257 GCA_964619505.1 uncultured Fimbriimonas sp.
TGGTGGGGTCTCGGCCGCGATCTCAGCGAGATCACGGCGTCGGGCTTCGCGTAATCAACTGGGATGTCGGACCCGGCCAGATCGTTGCCATCATGGGCAGCAGCGGAGGCGGTAAGACCACCCTATTACGCTGCATCAGCGGCCTCATTTGCCCGTCTAAGGGCACGGTTCTGGTCGATGGCGTCGACGTCCAGAAGGACGCCGAAGAGGCTCGGCGGCACATGGGAATGGTGTTTCAATCGGCTGCGCTCTTCGACTACATGAACGTCGAGGACAACGTGCTGTTCGGCATCCGCCGCCAGCTTCGGTTGAAGCCGAAGGACCAAAAGAAGGCAGCGTATGAAGCGTTGGACCGGGTCGGCCTTGCCGACGACGGCGCCAAGATGCCCGCAGAACTTAGCGGCGGCATGCGCAAGCGGGTCGGCATCGCGCGAGCCATCGCCCTCAACCCCGCCGTCATGCTTTACGACGAGCCGACGACCGGCCTTGACCCCATCACGGCATACACCATCGATAAGCTGATTGTCGAGCTGCGGGCGGACCTGAACGTGACTACGTTGGTGGTTAGTCACGACGTCAGTTCGGTCTACCGCGTCGCCGACAAGGTCGCGTTCCTGCACGCCGGCGAGCTGATCTTCACCGGCTCGCCCGATGAATTCTCCAAGAGCGGGGAAGCGAGCATCCGCGAGCTCGTCACCAAAGCGCAAGCAACGAAATTTGATGCCGGCTGACGGTATCGCGGCCCCCTTCAGGGCCGCATTTGGTTTCGCAAATCCTTACCAGGGTTCCCTTCGGTCACCCTTCGCTTATGAATCTTTGACCGCTTCGCGGCCACTTGTTTGGAAACGGCCCCAAGGGAACTTACACATTTCGATGCCTCCACTGCGCTAGCCGTGGAGGCTAAGCACTGATTGCGTTGTGGGAAGCGTTACGGAACCTCCCACGGGCGTAATTGGTAGCCTAGTAAGCTTTTCTTGGGCCACGGGATGGATTGGCGCAGTTTTAGCCTGGAGGACTTTCAGTCGCTCCGCCGTGGAGACAGCGCCCATTCTGTTGCGCTCGTTGGGGTTCGTACACGATCTAGGAAGCCCCGGGTGCGCCGGGGCGTTCCGTTTTCTACTAGGTTGAACTTCGAGCGACTTGGCCCGAGGGAGTAACCAATGGAAAGTATAACTCGTGTTGGAATAGACGCCTCTAAGGATGTTTTGGAAGTCCTGATAGATCGTCCAGCTCACCGCCGTCATACGATTGGTAATAACAAGGAAGGCTTCGCTCAACTGGTCAAAGAGCTCGGAGCTGGGAATTATCTCATCGCGATCGAGGCCACCGGGCGTTATGAATCCGGCGTTCGTCATGCCCTGGAGCTTGCCGGCTACAAGGTCACCCTTAAGAACCCTCGCCGCGTTCGTCGTCTGGCTGAAGGCTTGGGTATAGCCGCAAAGACGGATCGCATCGATGCTCAGGTCTTGGCTGACACCGCCGAATTGGGCAAGCCTACTTATGCTCGCTCCAAGGAGCGCGAGATGCTAGGCGATATCTCAAGAATGATTGAAGTGCTCAAACAAGAAAGGGCCGCTCACATGAAACGACTCAAAGTCCCCGGGCTATCCGAAGTATCCGTTCGGAGCCTCAAACAAGTCATAGCGTGCTTGAAAAAGCAGATCCAAAGGCTGGAAAAGGACTTTGTCGCAGCCATAAAAAAGAGCTCCCAAATTCATCAGTACAAGCTTGCCCTAACCGTGCCTTGCGTAGGTCCGGTCCTGGCCAGAGTCGTCATTTGCGAGCTTCCTGAGAACCTAGGGGATTTCTCCATACGCAAAATATCGGCATACGCCGGAGTGGCTCCGATTGACGATACATCGGGCAAAACCAAGCATCCCCCAAGAATATCCAGGCACATGAATGCGCACTTGAAAGCTGCGCTCTACATGCCGGCACTTACTGCACTTCAAAACTTCGAGTGGGCTAAGAATATCTATGCCCGGCTCCTGGCAAAGGGGCTTGAACACCAGCAAGCAATGATTGCCATCATGCACAAGCTCCTGTTCCACCTCATCGCAGTCCTCAAACGAGGGTCAGCTTGGAAGGCCGACCCTCCAAAAAGAGCTTGACAACTCTCACACGATCTCCACGGCTAGCGCAGTGGAGGCATCAGCGGCAATCCCCGACCCCAAGGGGGCCAGACATTTAGAAGCGAAGGGTGACCGGAGGGAACCTTGCAAACCGTTGCGGACAGCAGACCGCCCTGAATGGGCGG
>CAZUCK010000130.1:2267-3807 GCA_964619505.1 uncultured Fimbriimonas sp.
GGCGATCGAACGTGCGAAATCCTGTTGACCGAATCAGCCAAGATAGGGCATGCAATTCCGTCTTTCGCTCGCCGCTATGGCCCTCGTTTGTCTAGGTTCTTCTACGTTTGCTTCGGCCGCCAAGCAGGACCCGAATGCAGGCGAAACCAAGGAGCATCGAGACGCGCGGATGCATTGGTGGCGCGAGGCGCGGTTCGGGATGTTCATCCACTGGGGCCTCTACGCGGTGCCGGCGGGAACCTATGACGGCAAACAGACTCGGAGCATTGGCGAATGGATCATGCACGACCTCAAGATCCCTGTCGCGGACTATGAAAAGCTCACGAAGCAGTTCAACCCCGTGCAGTTCAACGCCGACCAATGGGTGAGCATCGCGAAAGCCGCGGGCATGAAGTACATCGTGATGACCGCGAAGCACCACGAGGGGTTCGCGATGTTTCACACCAAGACAGACGGCTACAACATCTTTGACGCGACCCCGTTCCATCGCGACCCGATTGCGGAGATGGCGGCCGCTTGCCGCAAGCAGGGACTCAAGTTCGGCGTCTATTACTCGCAGGCGCAGGATTGGCATCATGCCGGCGGCGGCGCCTACGGCGGCCACTGGGACAAGGCCCAAGACGGCGATCTTCATCAATACGTGAAGGAGATTGCTGCGCCCCAGGTTGATGAGCTGCTATCCAAGTACAAGCCGGCGGTTCTCTGGTGGGATACGTCGGTCGATATGTCGCCGGAGGATATCAAGGCGCTGACCGCTTCCTTCTCGAAGGACCCCGGTCTTATCGCAAACAATCGACTCGGCAACGGGGTACCCGGCGACACAGAGACCCCGGAGCAGTACATCCCGCCGCGCGGCTATCCCGGCAAGGATTGGGAAACCTGCATGACCATCAACGACACCTTGGGCGATAAGTCGTTCGATACGAACTTTAAACCGACCTCTACTCTGCTTCGGAATTTGATCAGAATTGCTTCGAAGGGCGGCAACTATCTCCTGAACGTCGGCCCCGAGCCGACCGGACTGATCCCACAGCCGGAAGTCGAGCGGCTCGAGGAGGTGGGACGGTGGCTCAATCGTAACGGCGCGTCGATCTACGCCACCACGTCCAGCCCTTATCAGCATCTACCGTTCAACGGCCGTGCAACGGTCAGAGGCAAGTTGCTCTTCTTGAACGTCTTCGAGTGGCCGGCGGAGGGATTGAAGCTGAGTGGATTACAGACTTCCGTTTTATCGTGCATGACCGTCGACGGGGGCCAGCCACTGAAGATCGAAAAGGGATCCGATGGCTCTCTGTCGATAGCAAGGCCGTCCAAGATCGATCCGATCTCGACTGCGATTGTTTTGGTTCTTTCAGGCTCTCCGGTAGTCGTGGAACCAGAGTACGTGATCAAGCCCCAGGCGGACGGCCGATTCGTTCTGAGTGCTGTCGACGCCAAGACGGAAGGCAGCCAGATTCAGATCGAGGGGAACAATATCGGCTACTGGATGAACGCCAAGGACACTGCAGGTTGGAAAATGACGGTGCCGGCGCCGGCAGTC
>CAZUCK010000131.1:0-3716 GCA_964619505.1 uncultured Fimbriimonas sp.
TGCCCCAACGCAGAATAACCCACGAAGCGATTCCGCACGACAGGGCGGTGGTTAACTCAGCCCGTTTTACGGCCACCGGCGGAAGATGACGCTATGCGGCCCTCGCCGGGATTGACGTGGAAGTCGATGACGCAGACGCCGCCGGATTTCAGGACGCCGACGCCTTTCTCCAGTGCCGGGCGAACTTCGGCGGCTTTCGTCACCGGGCCGATGCCGACGGCTTTAAGGCCCCACTTGTGGAAAAAATTAAGGACTGCTTGCTCGCGACCTTGCTCGGCAACCGCCAACATGCGCTCCTGACTCTCGCTGAGCATCAGTTCATAGCCCGTCATGTCAGACTCGCGCATCGGGACAAGGTCCAAGTCCACGTCCATACCCACATTGCCCTTGGCAGACATTTCGATGGTGCTGCATGTCAACCCGGCCGCACCCATGTCTTGAATCGCCACGATTGCACCCGTTTGCAAAGCTTCCAACGTCGCCTCGATGAGCAGTTTTTCAGCGAATGGATCGCCAATTTGCACATTGGGGCGCTTGGCTTCGTTGTCTTCGCCGAGGGCGTCACTTGCGAAAGTGGCACCATGAATCCCGTCCTTTCCGGTGGCGGAACCGAGGTAGATGACCGGATTGCCGGTGCCGGATGCGGCGGCCGTGGTCAATTCGTCCAGTTTGAGGACGCCTACGCACATGGCATTGACCAAAGGGTTTCCGCTGTAACGAGGGTGAAATCCGACCTCGCCTGCAACGGTCGGCACACCAACGCAATTTCCATAGCCGGCGATCCCTGCCACCACATGTTCGAAAAGGTATCGATTTCTTTCGACCACCGCTTCATCGGCGGCACCAGGTTCGATGGGGCCAAAACGAAGTGAGTTCAGGCCAGCGATGGGTCGAGCACCCATGGTCAGAATGTCCCGGATGATGCCTCCGACACCGGTTGCAGCTCCCTGATAGGGTTCCACGGCCGACGGATGGTTATGGGATTCGACCTTCATTGTCACGCCAAGGCCGTCTCCGATATCGACGACGCCGGCATTTTCAAGGCCGGCTCCTTCCATCGCTTCCCGATACTTCTTGAAATAGCTCAGGACCGGGCGAGAATATTTATAGCCGCAGTGTTCGCTCCACATAACGGCGAACATGCCCAGTTCCGTATAGTTGGGGTCTCTGCCCAGAAGTTTGACAATCCGCTCATATTCCCCCCGATTCAGGCCCATCGATGTGTAGACTTCGGGAGTAATGGCGGTCATCATTGAACCAATTATAGCCTCCCGACGCTGGGTTTTGGCTTCGTTGCTTCTTGCCAGTGGCGCCGTTCAAGGTTGTTTTGGCGACGGTTTCAACTGGAATGGGAATTGGTCCGGCAACAGGAACTACAAAGTCAAGGTTGGAGAGAACCCTGCGATCGCGTATACGATGGGCAAGGTTGATCTCGTCATTCGAAGTGGCCGGTATGAAATCACTGAAGAAGGAATTCCAAGGGCTGGTACGGTTTCCCGCGAGGAGACTGCGCTGAACCTTACAGCCGACTCCGTGATGAACCACAAGCAGACTGTAAAAATGGACGGTGTCGTGCGAAGAATCGATCAGAATACGATTGAGTACCGCGGGACAGGCATCGACCTATCCCCGGTTCAACTGAAACGTGCGCCGCAACCGGCTAAGTGACTCGTCCGTATTGAATGAAAGTCGTTACTAAGGAGTGATCAACGTGATTTGGGTTGTCATCGGCATTCTGGTTCTCGTTCTGTTCGGCAGCATCGCCATTTACAACGGCCTTGTATCCCTGCGACAGCAGGTGAAGAACGCATTCAGCCAAATCGACGTGCAGTTGAAGCGTCGTTACGATCTGATTCCCAACCTGGTCGAGACCGTGAAGGGCTACATGAAGTTCGAGCAGGACACCCTCGAAAAGGTGATCAAAGCTCGAAATATGGCTCTGGGTGCCAATACGGTGAAGGACAAGGCTGCAGCTGAGACACAGGTCACCTCAGCCCTTGGCGGTTTTTTCGCGCTCGCCGAGTCCTACCCTGACCTTAAGGCGAATACCAACATGCTCTCGCTCCAAGAGGAACTCAAGAGCACCGAGAACAAGATCTCTTTCGCAAGGCAGTATTACAACGACATCGTCACCGCGTACAACACCAAGTTGGAGACATTCCCATCTGCCATCTTTGCGAACATGGGCGGTTTCAAGCCTGAAGAGCTGTTCGAGGTTGAGGCTCCCGCAGAGCGAGAAAACGTTCAGGTTAAGTTCTGACTGGCTCGCGTCGATGATCGAATCCATGGGCTGCCACAAGCCCGTAAGCCCGTGCGGGTTCATACGCCCTCCTGACGGGTTGCCTCCGTGGCGACCGTTTTTGTCTTTCCGGCGCTCGCCCAGAACTACGCGACGCAGCGATTTGAAGTTCAGGCGGAGATTCATTCGGATCGCACCGTCTCCTTCACGGTCCTTCGCCGGCGACTTCTCTGGCGGAGGGGGCGGGGGTGGAGGCGGCGACAGCTGGTAGGTGCTTCAAGCTGCTTTTCGAGGGACCTCGAGTGAGGAAAGCTCAAAGACTTCTGAGCTTGACGGAGTCATGTCCTCTCGGAAGTGATGCGCACCGTGAATCATCATCTGTGCATAAAACGCGATGATGCAGAGGATATAGATGATCACGACCAGCGTAAGCATGGTAGTCCTGATTCTGGCTTCGCCTGGCAAAACCACATGACGACAGCTTAATTGTTGGCGTTTTTACGGGGAACAACCAGGTAATTCGCTCTGGAACTTGCCCAGGCTAGGCAAACGGGTCGAAGTCAATGACTGCCGCCCGCGGCTCGACACTAACCTTTGCCAACCGCTTGCCGCGTCTCAGCACCCTCATGGCTTCATCCGGCGTTCGTACACGGCGGAGTTCGGTCAGAACGGAGATCAAATTCTCCTTGTCTTGCGACAGGTCGTCAAAAGCGCCCATGGCCTCGTTGTAAGGCGCTCGGACTCGTTTGACCTCCTCGCTGACAATCTCCCTGATGTCGCGGCTCTGTTCCTGCGGAAACCGCCGCATTCCTTCCCCGCCTTTGACGATGACTGGCTTGGGAAATCGAACAAAGATCGGCTGCGAGAAATGAGGGTGCTTCAGCAGGATTTCTCCCGGAGACAGGGCGCCCAGCTTCTCCTTGATGGCGGGGCTGAAATAGCTGTATCCAGGCTGGGCCAGCTCTTCGGCTTCCACATGGCCAAACGCGTGAGTGGCGGAGTTGCCGACCACTTCCTTGTCGACCCTGCTCCTGAACTGTTGGCCTCCAAAAAGAGTGAGACCAAGATACCGGCCACGCGATGCGATCTCCTTCAAAGATTTGACGACGTAGGTTTCGGCGCCACCACTGGGGGCATATTTGTTAAGTTCGTCCACCATGACGATCATCTTGCCCACGCCGAGTTTGTTCTCTTCCATTTTCTCGCGCAGCTTGGTGATGAAGGCGGCGAAGACAAGGTCCTGCTCTTCGGAACCCAGCTTGCTGACGTCGATTACGTAGACCGTGCCTTCTTCGAATGGGTCGTCGAACGGACCTTGGGGATCGTTCCTCTCTGCGATTAGACCGGAAAACCGTTTTCCGATATTGTCGATCCGGTTGTAAATTTTGCGCATCGTGTGTGGGCTGTTCCCCTCGTATGGGGTGACGTTCTTCATCTTGGTCCAACGAATGTGCGTCCGACCGCCCGCGATCTGTTT
>CAZUCK010000132.1:0-3713 GCA_964619505.1 uncultured Fimbriimonas sp.
AGGGACCCGGTGCGGGATGGGAGGAATTGGTATGCGTATTGCGAGAACAATCCGACTGGTGGAGCTGACCCGGCTGGGTTGGAACGGCTTATTCTTCACCAGAACAAAGGTGGTCTCGGCATGGGATCACATTTGATCATGGGACTTGAATCCGGCGATGGTAAAGTGACCTATTATGGGTTTTATCCTGAGGACCCGGGCACTCACGGCGGCGGCACGAGCAAATGGAGTGGTCCCATAACAAGTGGCAAGGGATACGTCAATTATTTTGACAAGCCCGACGACAGCGGCAAGGACACCGAGGTCAACTTGCCGATAGAACGAATCCGCCGTATCAAGAAGGCAATAAACGCGAGCGCCCAAGAACACCTTAATGGCACGGGGCTTAGGTACGAATTGAAAAGCTATGATTGTGCCGATTGGGCCCGCGACATGATTACGAGCGCTTATGGTCCCGACTTACCGGAGAAGCCGCCAACGAAAAAGAAAAGCGCGCCGACAACGCCAAAGGAGATCCGCGATTGGTTGGAATCATGGTCACACTCAGAGTAACGACTGTTGCGATCATCGCTCTCGTTTCAACGGGGTGTTCGAAACCCGTAGCCATTGAACCTTCCATTTCGATGCCCGCATTCAAGGGATGTGCCGAAGAGGCTTACGCTCTGGAACATTCAGCTGACGAAGATCGAAGATTGTGCGCCGCCCTGCGGTTGGAGACCTGCTCTGGCGACGTCGCGGTCGGACCGCTCATCCGCCAGTTGCACGTGGAGCCTGATGACTCCACGGCATTGTTCATTTCACTCTCCTTACGCACCTTTCCTGAGGCCCAACAGCGGTTGTACGCTGACGTTCACAATCCGTATCCTGACATTAGAGAACGAATCGCTGACTCATTGTATAAGCCTGACGTTGACAAGACGGCCGCCCTCCTCTCGGACCCTGAGCCAGGTGTGCGCATTGCCTATGCGTTTCGTCTGGCCGGGTGGCGAAACGATCTTCTGAAGGCGCGGATTCCCAAGGAAAAGGACCCGGAAGTTTTGCAATACCTCAGGTGGGAAAGCGTCCGAGCGAAACCCTGGCCCGCGCGTAAGCGGAGTATCGCTGAGATCCTGAAGAAGGAGCGACACCAATTTCCGCACAATGGAGGGTAGACAACGAAGCGCGCGAGCCTCGAAGAGATGAGGAGCGCGGCTACAGGCACTCAAGTTGATCCACACCTATGGCAAATGACAGGAGGGCGTCTTAATGGGTGAAGAAATCGGTCGAAATGGTTTGGCCAGGAGATCGCGACTCATGAAAGAAAGGCTGCCGCCGAGGATTGGCGACTCCTCGAAATGGACCGTGTTCGATAACTGCTGCGATTACGCAAGCATGTTTTGGCGCAAGGTCACCCAGGAGGACTTGTACGGTGCGTCGCTGATTCGGACCCCTTGGGTTATGGTTGGCAGGATCAACAGCAAGAATCATGACGATCTGACCGGAACTTCTAGTGGCGATTGTGCCAACCCCGGAGGAGGATCGAGCTCTTCGAGTTCAAGTTCGTCCAATGGTTCATCATCACTTTCCAGCGGAAGTGGATCGTCTGGCTTGGGTTCCAGCGCCGTGCCGCAAATCACTCCAGCTTCAAGGGGAGGGGCACAACCACTATGAATGTCGTAAGCCCAAGCAGCGGTATGCGGGATGTGGCCCCGCGCAAGATTCGGAGGAGTAAGATGGCTATCCTCGCGTATTCCTTATTGATTCTTTGCGTCGCCGTCATTCTTGCTCTGACTCCGTTTCCAATTGACCCAGATGGGGAAGTTTCCGCGAAGCAGGTGACCGTCGCCGGGAAGCCTTACATCCTGATTGACGGCTTGCGGACCAAGTCGAATGGGCAGAACCTCTATGTGGCGATAACGCATGACGGCACCACAATCCGTGTCGAACTGTATCAGTCATATTGGTCACCGACCCCGCCAATCGCGAACAGTTTCCCGATTCTGGTGTCACTGAACAGCTTGTGGCCGGGAACCTACGAAGTGGTGGTTAAGAAGGGCAAGGGTTTTCAACACATCGGCACGTTCACGGGCATTGAGGGCAAGTAAGAATCAAGTCAAATGAGGGCAAGGAGGACCACAACGACCAAGATGGAAGCAGAGTCAACAGGTGTCGAGAGCATTACATAATGCCGGTTTCTAGCTTGTGGTACGTTCGCAACATCGGAAGCATATAGTGAGTTAGCGTAATGGGAATAAGAGGCTGATGACAAAAGCAAGTCTCTGGAGCGGAGCTTCACTTCTGATGGTTGCCGTCCTGGTTGGCTTTGCTCTCGCTGGCCGTCGGCAGATTGAGGCGTGGCAAGCTGGTTGGCGTGCTCAGGAGGCGGCGAATGCCTACCGAAAGATCGGGTTGCCATGGGTGAAGGAAGACTTGGACCCACAGGGGGCACTAACGGGCGGTCGGAATGCTGCGCTGCTGATCCGGGGGGCCGATCGTTCTCTGGTGACAGACCGCTTTTCGATCGAGGCCCAATCTATCTCTGATCTCCTTTTCAAGCACCGTTACGAAGAAGCGGAACGGAAGCTGGCCGCCAATTTGCCATCGCTCCAATTGGCGAGCAAAACCGAGGCTTGCGAGCGATTGGACTTCGGTCGGGATTGGGACCAAGGAGTCGAGCTGCGCTTTCCAGAGCGGGATTATGAGCGAGAGTTGATACGTTTGCTTTGTCTTCGCGCCCGCTTGCGAGCTGGGCGCAACGACTCGGCGGGATGCATCCGCGACCTGCGGACCGCCTGGCACCTTTCGGAGCTATCTGGTCAAGAGCCGACATTGTTGTCCGCCGTGGTGCAGGAATGGTGCGAACGCTATGTGCTCCGCGCGGTTCAGCGTTGCGCAGCAGGCTTTGTGAGCGACGCCAAGGTGCTAGGGCAACTAAGTGCGCTCCTCGAGGAACCGCATGAGGGTCCGAACATGTGTCGCGCACTCCGGGGTGAGGCGTATTTTGGATTGACCGCCGCGCGAAATGCGGTGATTTGGGACGAGCTAGCCAAGAATGGCCCAGGCAGCGTCAACCCGGAGGAATTTCTTAGAACCGGATTCCCTCGCGACAGAGGGGCACTCGCATTCGTGACGCGCCACTTAGAAGTATGGTCGGAGGCTGGCGCAGCGATGAACCGAAACAAGGACGCCCCGGTAGCCCTCGCGAAGGAATTTGACCGAATAGGAGCCAACGCGATCCGGCGCGATGACCCCAGGGATGCGATGATCTTGACAATGTTCCCGAAAGGTCTGATGAACCAAGCGACCGCCATCCTAAACGGGAGGGCGCTGCGGTACTGCACGGACGCACTTATTGTCGCGCTGAAATTAGAAGCTGAGACGGGGAGATTGCCAGAGGGCATCGAGGACATACCAGGCAGGTGGGCAGACCCATGGAATGGACAGGAATTGCGTGTCAAACGATTCCGTAATGGCATAAGAATCTACAGCGTTGGGCACGACCTGCAGGACAATGGTGCGCTCGACAGGGTCGAAAGACCGGGCATCAAGCCAGAAGATGAAGGATACGACGTGGTGGCGTCTTTTCCACCGTTGTGACTTACGACGCCTGGGAGCGGCCCACGACCGTGACCCATCCGGATTCCTCCACCGTCACCAAGGCTTACGATTTGGAAAGCAACGTCACAAGCGTGACCGATGAGCTGAGCCACACGAGCGCGATGGTCTACGACGAC
>CAZUCK010000133.1:0-2306 GCA_964619505.1 uncultured Fimbriimonas sp.
CCGAGATGATCACGTCTTCATCGGTCACCACCGCCGGAATGCAACCCGAATTGGCCGTGAACCCGCTCGTGAACACGAGTACTGCTTCGGTGTGCTTGAACCTGGCGAGCCGCTCTTCGAGCTCTTGGTGAACCGCCATCGTGCCTCCGATCCAACGAACCGCCCCGGCGCCCACCCCCCACTTCTCGATGGCGTCCATCGCCGCCTCGCGCACTTTGGGGTGATTGGCCAATCCGAGATAGTTGTTGCTCGACAGATTCACTACCTCTTTCCCGTTCATCCGAACCCGGCCCGCGGCAGGGGTTTCGAGGATCTTCGGGATCTTGTAGAGGTGCTGCTGTTTGAGCGTCTCAAGCTGGTCGGTGAGCCACGTTTCCAAGTGCGCGTTCATATGAGCAGTTTACGCCCAGTTGGCTTCGGCCTAGTCCTTCAAACTCAACCCTAGCGAATCACGAACCGGGGTGACGCCGAGCAGCGTCCGCTCCCAGACGTCGAAGGTCGTTTGCGCCACTTCGGCCGCCTTCTCTCCCCGCAGAATCCTGAAGGCGATGCCCTTGACGACTGCAGCTGGGCGCACGTCCCCCAACGCCTTGCCCGATGTGACGACTGGGTGCTGATAATTAGGATCCCCCTTCTTCTTCGCGTTCAGTGCCCAATGGAGCGAGGGATTGCGAAGAATCAGAGTCTCCCCGAGCATCATTCCCAAATCAATGCAAAGGGCCAGGCTCTGACCATCGAGATCGGGTTGGTCCAAGTCGCTGGTTGGAATTGCCGAAGGGTCTCTGTCCCTGAAAAGTGTCGATATCACGGCCGCAGTCTCCGCAAAACAGACGGGGCTCACCTCTCGGCTCAAAGGCTTACCAGCAACGCGGTCCGCCAGAGCTTGCAGAGCCTGAACGCGCTTTGGAATCGCCGCCACAAATTCGTCGTATGCCCTTTTCGCGTCGTCTCGGGCCATCGTTCCCCGGTCGCCGGCGAAAGAACTGATGAACGGCCCATACCCGGCCTTGTCCAAAACCTGGTTTCGATTCTCCAAATCCGCCGTCTGCTTTGAACTGAGCCGAACAAGTCGGATGCCGCTCGCCTCGATGATCCGCTCGCTCGTGATTCGAGCATAAAGTTCTCCGCACAGCAAACAAAGGTATGGAATTGCTATCAGCCAGCCGTAGGCTCCTTGATACCGGTGCCCGATCACTGAGCCCGCCAACGCGAAGTATGAGAACCCAAAAAGAACCACGCCTCCAAGGCGTCCCAAGGCCCTAGCGTTTCTGGCGCGCCGAGGAATGCCGGAATCGTAAAGGGCCATGAACCCACCCACCAACATCACGATCGCGAAAATAATCCCGGGCACTCCTCATTATGAAGTCCGGCCCAACGCTCTATACTTGCTTAATGGTTGCGCGAGGCGCGGTGACGCTCCTTTTCACAGATATCGAAGGGAGTACGCGGCTTTGGGAGGATCGCCCCGATTGGATGTCTGATGCGCTTTCAAGGCACGACGCCTTAGTTCGACAGGCAATCGAGTCACATCACGGTCATGTTTTCAAAACCGTGGGTGACGCCTTCTGCGCGGCTTTCGAGCGCGCCGGCGACGCCCTCGCGACTGCTGAGGAAATTCAGCGGGCATTGGTCGGTGACAGCTGGAAGGCTGAGCCCCTTAAAGTTCGAATCGCAATCAACGCTGGCCATTGCGAGATTCGAGACAGCGACTATTTCGGTCCACCTGTTAATAGGACGGCCCGGATCTTGTCCCTCGCGTGCGGAGGGCAAGTGCTGATTTCGAACTCAGCAAAGGGGTTGGTGTCGTCCCCCGATTGGGACCTCCTTGATCTGGGCTACCATCGACTCCGGGATCTTCGTGAACCCGAACGCCTTTGGCAGCTTCAATCAGAGGGCCTGGTAAACGAATTTCCGCCCATTGCATCGCTCGAGTTGGGCAAGACCAACTTGCCCGTCGAGGCGACGAACTTCGTCGGCCGCCAGCGCGAAATCGGAGACCTTTCTAACCTTTTGGAGACTTCGAGGCTGACCACAATTCATGGCCCGGGTGGCTGCGGCAAGACTCGCCTCGCGATCCATGTTGGCGCTGAACGAAGCTCGGAATTCCCGGACGGCATATGGCTCGCAGAACTCGCCCCGGTTTCAGATCAGAACTTGGTCGCCAATGTCGTCGCCGCCGCAATGGGAATGAGTCAGACGGCCGGCGTTCCCATGCGGGATGGCCTGGTAGAGCGTCTTAGGGGAAAGAATCTCCTTCTGATACTCGACAATTGTGAGCACGTGATCGGTGGGTGTGTGGAACTGGT
>CAZUCK010000133.1:2406-3693 GCA_964619505.1 uncultured Fimbriimonas sp.
GGCGGTTGGACCATTGAACTTGCCGAGAAACTGACCAAATGTGATGCGCTCGCGGACGCCTTCGCACTGGACGTCGTGGCGTCCCTTGTGGACAAGTCCCTCGTCGCATTCAACGATGAGTCCGGTTCCGGCCGTTACTCCATGCTGGAGTCCGTCCGGCAGTTCGCGGCGGAGAAGCTCGATGCGCAGGGTGACTCCGCCGAGGCGCGCCAGCGTCTCCTCGAAACGATGCTCGAACTGGTCGAGTTTTCGGCACCGAAATTGGAAGGCGATCCCGATCAGGAAATTTGTTTCCGCTATCTCGAGGGGGAACTCGACAATATGCGAGCCGCCTTGGACGTGGCACTTCTGACGAACAAAGTCAGCGCACTGCGGTTGGCCACCGCCGCCGCGCCTTTCTGGCTCGTCCGGGGAACCTATGAAGAGGGTCTTCGCTGGCTGGACGGACTCTTGTTGTCAAATGACATCGAGGACTCCGAGTTGAGGACCTATGGATTCAGCGCGGCGGCGATGCTCGCCCTCTATCATGCGGAATTCAAACGCGCCGAGTCCCTAGCCGAGAGTGCGATGTCGGAGAGCAGGTCGGCCGACAGCGACGGCGCAAAGCTCAGGGCTCTTGTTTCAATGGTTTGGGTGGTTGCCGAGTCGGGAGACAGAGAGAAGACTGAAGGACTTATTCAGGAGGCCCTTGAACTTGCTCGAAGACTGGGGAGCACCTGGGGACTGTGCATGTTGGTGCCTGTGCACGGGCAAATGCTGGTGGGCTTCAGCGATTACGTAGGGGCGAAGAAGGCTTTCACAGAGGGCCTGAACCTTGCCGACCAGATGTGCAATGGGTCCATGTCCTGCCTTGGACACTACCATCTTGCAGGTTTAGCCATCATCGAACAAAACTGGGAAGCGGGCAAGCGACACGCGGAGGAAAGCATCCGAATTGCCAAGAAGGCACACGACCACAGCGGGATCGCGCACGGAACAGAAATGCTGGCCCGAGCCCAGACTAAAGCACGAACCAAGGAAGCCGGGTCTTTGGTTCGTCAAGCGGGCAAGTTGTTGATCGAAGGCGGGGAGCAGGCATGTTTATCTCACAATCTTGAAGCCTACGCGCGGATCGCGCTTGCAACGGGAGACGAGGCCCTCGCGGCAAAACTCTTGGGGTGCTCGGATGCGATCCTGGAAAGGCTGGAGATGAGATTGCTTCCAATCGAGGAGGCACTGAAAGAGCAAATTTACAGACCCCTTAGGGAGAGATTCGCTGATTTTGAGCTTCATCGAAGAGTCGGCGCA
>CAZUCK010000134.1:0-3663 GCA_964619505.1 uncultured Fimbriimonas sp.
CCCACCAGGACGCAGGAAAACACGGCGAGGGCGCGTGAGCGCAAAAGGGGGTGGCAAAGGTATCGCATGGTTGTGTTGAAGAGCCGGTACAGACAGCTTACGACATTTGCTGGCAAATGACAAGCTCCTTCCAACACATGTACTTGAGATCGCCCGCAAAAGGTTTCGACAAAATTCGTATTTTTTGCGCGCTATGGGTCCCAACAACCTCCTTAACCACCCCGATTGAGGCAAAAACGGGGACGGCAAGCTTCCGTCGAGCGTCTAAAGATCAGCACGCCGCGAAATCGACGCCTGACCCAAGAATGCAAATTGCAAGAGACGCTACAAATTCCGCACTGCCCCGCTTTGGGTCGCCGAACGGGAAGGTTGAATCCCCAATCCAAAATCAAAAAACAAATATCAAAAATCCCATCAGCCCCCGCCCGGGTATCTTCCCCTCCGTGAAAACCCTCGTCATCATCGGCCTGTTCCTGGCCGCAACGATGGCCCGGGCCGAGAGAATCTTGCTCGTGCCCCTCGACAGTCGCCCCGCCGCCGGCCAGTTCGCAAAAATGATCTCGCACATGGCCTCCGTCGAGATCAACATGCCGCCGTACGATGAGCTCGGACGCTTCGTAAGCGCCGGCACCCCAGATCGCATCCTCGACTGGATGGACCAGCAGGACTACGCCGATGTCAACGCCGTCGTGCTCAGCACCGATATGATCGCCTACGGCGGCCTCATCGCCTCCAGGGTGGATGACACGTCCCTCGAGCAAGCCGAAGAACGGCTCACCCGTCTCGAAGCCATCCGGCTGAAGCACCCGAACGTGAAGTTCTATGCGTTCTCCGCGATCATGCGGCTCATGCCCACCTCAACCAAAAAATCGGCCCCATGGCGCAACAACCTCGGCCGCTACGCCGAAGTGCAAGATCGCTACAGCCGCACCAAAGATCCCTCCGATTTCGCCGGCCTCAAGCACCTTCTGAAATTGATCCCCGCCGGCCTCGTTGATCAATATGAAGAGACCCGGCAACGTGATCATGCCGTGCAGGTCCACCTCGTCCACATGGCCGCCGAAGGCGTTTTCGACTACTTGATCCTGGGCCAGGACGATGCCCGCCTTTTCGGCCCTCACGTACCGGAGACCCTTCACCTTCGCCAGCTCGCCCAGAACCTCGGCATCGTCGATAGGGTGTATTTCTGTGAGGGCATCGACCAACACGCCAACATCCTCGTCAGCCGCGCACTCCTCACTGAAGCGACCTGGACACCCCACGTCCGCATCGTCTATTCGGACCCCGAAGGCAAGCAGAAATACAACGTCTACGAATCCAAACCCACCGAAGAGAGCCTCAGCGATCAAATCATCGCCAGCGGCGCCGTCCCCATGGGCCCCGACGGCGTCTACGATTACACGCTCTATGTGAACACCCCCGGACGACGTGCGGAGCCGTTCCGTCAGTTCGTCGACGCCCTAAAGAGCGAGCTGGATCAGGGATTCCCCGTCGCCGTCGCCGACATCAACCTCGGCAAAGACGGCACCGCCGACCCCCAACTTTTCAGCCTCCTCTTCGAACATCAGCGGATGATGCGGCTTCTCAGCTTCGCAGGCTGGAACACCGCCGGAAACTCGATGGGCACCGCCATCCCCGCCGCCAACGTGTACCTGCTGGCCCGCCGCTTGCGTGTCGATCCCCTCGCTCGCGAAATCGCTCAGCGGGAATTCCTGCTCCACCGATTCGTGAACGACTACGCCTACCACCGCTTCACCCGCCCCACCGCATACAAAATCATCGAAAAATACGACAAAGGCGGCAGCGATGAAACCTCGAGTGCCGTCCTCAAGCGCTCCGAAGCGTTCGTGAAAACGGACCTGAGGAAACGCTTGAACCAATACTTCGCCGAGCAGTTCCTCAAAAGGCGCTTCTTCGCTGGCACGAAACAATATGTTGTTTCCGGCATCACCGGAATAAAGATCTTCCTCCCGTGGCCAAGAGCGTATGAGGTGCGCCTGGAGTTCCAAATGCTTGCCAAACCTGTTGAAGCGGCCACCGGGTCGTGAAACGTCTTGCAAGGTGAGGGGTCAACGGTGAACCGTGGATTGCCATCCACCTGACTCTTTAGGATGACCGTTAGTCGTTCAATGTTCACTCATTCGGTAGACAAAAGGTAACCTTATTCAAATGATCGGAAGACTCCGCGGACACTTGCTGGAAGTAGAAGGAAACACCGCCGTCGTCGACGTCGCCGGAGTTGGCTACGAGGTGATGGTGCCGGAACTCGTATTGATGCGCCTGCCCGCTCCCGGAGAGCCCGTCGACCTGCGCATCCGCCAGATATTCCGCGAGGACGGGGTCAGCCTCTACGGGTTCTTGGAGCAGTTCCAACGCCGCGTCTTCGACCTCCTGATCGAAGTCAAAGGTTGCGGTCCCAAAATCGGCCTCAGCCTTCTCGGGCAACTCGGTGAGGAGGCGGTTGCGTCGGCGATCCTCGCCCAAGACGTCCAAGCGCTCGTACGAGCCACCGGCGTCGGCCCCCGCCTCGCCGAACGCATCATCCTTGAGCTCAAAGACAAGATGGCGGGCGAAGCGTTTCAGCGCAAGGTCGAAGCCGCTCTGCCAAACCGCGCCCCGATCGAAGACGAGTTGGTGGATGCCCTCCTCGCTTTGGGCTACCGACGTCAAGAGGCCGAGTCCGCCGCGAGCGAGGCTCGCGAACAGGCGGAGGGCGTTGAAGAGCAGTTGCGCCACGCGCTGAGGACCCTTAAACGATGAACCGAGACGAGAACCTGGCCCCTGAAGCCCTCATCGGCGAGCTCGCTGTGGAACTCTCTCTCCGCCCCAAGCGACTCACCGAGTTCATCGGCCAAGAAAAGCTGAAGTCCAACCTCGCCGTGTTCATCAAGGCCGCCCAACAGCGCACCGAACCACTGGACCACCTGCTCCTCTACGGACCGCCGGGACTCGGCAAAACCACTCTCGCTCACATCGTCGCCCTTGAGATGGGCGCAACGATCCATGTCACCAGCGGCCCCGCCATCGAACGCCCCGGCGACCTCGTCGGCATCCTCACCAACCTGGAGCATGGCTCGGTCTTGTTCATCGACGAGATCCACCGCCTCAGCCGCCCGGTCGAAGAGATCCTCTACCCCGCGATGGAGGACTGTAAGGTCGACATCATGATCGGCAAGGGCCCCGCCGCTCGCTCCATACGCCTCGATGTCCCCCGCTTCACAGTCGTCGGCGCCACCACCCGCCAGGGCCTCCTCACCGGCCCTCTGCGCGACCGCTTCGGCATCGTCTCCCACTTCCAGTTTTACGATGCCGCCGCCCTCCACGAGATCATCGTGAGATCAGCCGGCATCCTGGGCTACTCCATCGACGCCGAAGGCGCCTCAGAAATCGCCAGCCGCTCAAGAGGAACCCCTCGCATCGCCAACAGGCTCCTGCGCAGGGTCCGCGACTTCGCCCAGGTCGATGGGCTTTCCGGCATTGACCTGACCGCCGCCCAGAAAGCACTTGACGCCCTCGAAATAGACAACAAGGGTCTTGATAGGGTTGACCGCATGATGCTGAACACCATGATCGAAAAATACAACGGCGGCCCCGTCGGCCTCGAAACCCTTGCCGCATCCACTGGCGAAGACCCCGGCACCATCGAAGACGTCTACGAGCCCT
>CAZUCK010000135.1:0-3583 GCA_964619505.1 uncultured Fimbriimonas sp.
TTTTCAATAGCTTGGTAACCGTTGCGGTGGTAAAAACGGTTATCTCTTCCCCCAGCCAGGTTCGTCGGGACTTGCGGGCCCTTAGCCGTTCGAGTACACGCCTTGCTCGTCCTTGAATTCCTTGAACGCCGACACCTTCACCGACGCGTCGAGTTGGAACCTATAAGGTAGGCCGCCAACCTGGTACGCCTTGCTGGAAGCGACGATTCGGATGTATTTCCGGGCACCGTTTCGAGCGGCGGACATGAGGGAAAGACCCTGTGCGTCTGCGCCGAGCATGACATCCAACATTTCCTTCGGCTCAGTCTCGGCAAAGCCACTGAAGGTGGATGCGGTCGAGTTCTGGGTCCAAAAGGGCTTCGTTCGTTCTCCGAAATTCCAACTGGAATCAAACGATCGCAGCAACTGGCTGCCGCCGTCGTCGAGTCCGGCGACCGTGTCGGAAAGGTACACGTCCACATCGCCTGGGAGAATCGGAATGTCCTGCAACTCCGTCATACCTCCCACTTGAGTCTGAGCGACCGTAACGGTAGGCGTGACGCCGCCCGTCAGCAAGGACGCGTCCGCCGTCAAGGGCCCAACATTCTTGTGGCCCAATGCGCCCGCAAAGGTGACCGCGTAGGGGCCACCCGACGAACCGCTTACCGTCGCATTGCCCGATCCAATCGTCGCCAACGCAACAAGTGCGGACTGCACTGCCCCGGCGGTAGCGGCGTGGTCAATTGAGCCTGTGGTGGCGTCGTTGAAAGTCAGCGTGAACGTACCGCCGGTTGGCCCTCCGTTGAGGGTCAGCGTCTGAATCTCGCTCGGACCCTGAGAAAGGGAAATGGAGTCCAAAGCCGAGTTGGCCAACTTGCCGCCGAACAGGTGGCCCGTCAACTCGATGTCGTCACGATTCATCTTGAACCCGAGCGCGCTGACGAATCCGAAGGCGAGCCGGTCGCATCCCTCTGCGCTGCCGACTTCGCATGTGTAGGTTGAGAGGTTGTCCAAATCCTGGCGGGACGAGATCCAGACGTGTTCGAAAACGCCGCTGCTGCCCGCCGTGGTGGCTCGGTTGCCAACGAGGGAGTCGAGCCAGAAACCAAGCTCCGTGTAGTTCGCCATGCCGGCAAGGTTCGCTTCCGACCATTCCTTCGTCAACGCGACAATTGTCTTTCGCTTAAAACCCTCTGAGCGGTAGTCCTTGAAAGTGCCCATGGGCTTGGGGGTGAGGCTGGTCGATTTGAGTCGCACCGTCGCCGGCGCCACCGTGCCCTTGGTCGACTCCTTGCCGATCTGGACTCCTTGATTGATGCTGAATCTGTCTGACATGTCGAATGCTCCTTCTGGTCCGTAGCGGGTCAAGGTCACCGTGAAGGCGCCCGAATTGTCGAAAAAGAGGCCGAGATAATCGTTGAGGATCAGCCACGACCGATACGGGCCCACCGGTCCGCCTGCGCTGGCCACCCGTTGCGCTGTGTAGGTCGTGTCCCTGTTCGGCCTCAGGGCATAAGAAATGCCCATTGGCGGCGGTGGCAAACCGTCCTGCTGGATGACGACAGCCAAACTGAAGGGGACGGTGTTGGTGACCGGGTAACTGCCGGGCGCGGATTCATACGTAAACACATCGGCTCGCTGCTCAGAGTGACCCTCCGGGTAGTCGGGAGGGTACGCCCCCTCTGGATAGGCGAACCAAGGGTTGTCTTCGTGCCGGCCCGGGCGAATGATCACCGTACCGACCGCCTGAATTTGTAGAGCCTCTCCAGGGTAAACGATTGGGCCCTGAGTCCAAGCCCCTTTGTCGGCGTCGACGTTCAGGGTCGTCGTCCCTTTCATTAGATCAGGCATGGGTGCCTCCGCAGACGAGCCCGAGATCCTACCTCCGTTTTACGGGGGAAAGCCTTCCCTGGGCGAGTCTTCGAGTCGAATGGGTCTGTGAACGAAGTGAACAGGTGGTAGCGAAATGTGTCCGTCACCACAGGCTGAAGCCCTGCGCTCGACGGGTTCAACTTCCCACGACCGTAAGCCGGTACAGCCCACCAAGGTGCGCGTAATCGATGCCGGGATCGCTGGATTCCAGCATCTCAAGCGGCATATCACGAACGCATGCGACCACCACTCCATCAACGTTGCTCCCCGACGAGGCTTCCAAAAGTTGGTCGATTCGACTCGCTATCGGCTGGATCGCGATGAAGTCGGCACCTTGCCCGATCGCCTTCACAGCCATCACCATTCGGCTCGCTAGTCGCACATTGCCGATCGCTTTTGAGTCGAGTTGCGGCGCTTGCATCTGGAAGACGACGCACGGAAATGCGGTGCCTTGCGGCACGCGATAGGCGAAGACTCGGCCTGAGACCAACGCGGAAAGCGTGGCATCTGCGGACAGAACGCCATAAAGCCACCTCGCAGCGGCGGTTGTTTCAGTAGGCATCGAGAGGTCTCCTGAACGAGATCTGCCCTCCGTGAAGCGGGGGGTAAGGCTGTGAGCGAAGCGAACAGGTAGGGGGTAGTACGAACGACTTACTCTTCCAAATCGAACTTGAGCTGAGCTCGATCGAAGGCATCGATCGCGGCCGGCAAGAGAAACGGCCGTGGCGCCATCTTGGCGGTTCCCAACTCAAGATAGGCGGCGAACGGCGCACCGACGGCGACATCAGCATCCAACCCATCGGCTGACACCGAGATGGAATCGGCGATGGCGCCGTGGGCGTCGGCCGGCGCTTCACCGGGGGCGCTGGATTGGATACCGTGACATATGATCCCGGTCTTGGATCCAGCCAACCGGTCCTTGGCCCCTTGCGCGATTTCGCCAGCCATGGCTCGGATGGAGTCGCCTAACCCAGAGCGAATATTCGCCAGTACCGCCGGGGTGCCGTCGATCAAAGTGACCTCGGCGTTCACAGGTCCGCCGCCAGCATGCAAAACAGGGTCTGCACGAGTGGATCAGTCCTACCTGTGTCGGCGCCGATGATCGTGAAGGTTTTGCCGTTTGCGCGGAGACGGTCTGCAGTGCCGATGGTGGCGTCCAGCGGAACCGTCACAATCCAGGCGCCTTCGGGCACCTCCTCACCGCCATTGAGGCGAAGATAGTCCATCTGCCTGGAATGCCGTAAGCGGCCGAGATGTGTGGCGGTGACGACCCAATCCGTCGTCTCACCCCCAGCCCCGTTGGGCGTGGTCTGTCGCATCAAGACCTCGATGTTGGTGCTGAATGTCCTGTCGCGAACCCGCTGGACTGAAGCTTTCAATGCTGAACTAAGAATTCCCATGATCTCCTTCCAGTGACCCACTCATGCTTTGAGGGAGAGGGCGGGTGAGCGCAGCGAAGTGAGGCTGTTTGCGATGCACCTCAATCCGAACGAAAACCGACTCCATCGGGAGCCGAGAGGACCGACACCGATGTGCCAGGTCGAGCGAGCCCGCCAAGCGGGGACGCAACGCGTCCGCTTCGACAATCGGCCGCGAGATTTCTCAAAGACGCCACCCGGTCGTTCCACTCTGCGACCAGGCCCGCCGAGCCTTCGCCGTAGCGGGTTGGATCTTGGGCAACCAAAACGGCAAGCCCGTCCGCGAGTTGCGCCAATCCTTCCAGATATCCAAA
>CAZUCK010000136.1:0-3430 GCA_964619505.1 uncultured Fimbriimonas sp.
TTTTTATTCGATGAAGCCTGGTTTGGATATGCGGCATTTCACCCACTTTATGAAGGCCGGTTTGCCATGTCGTTACCCACTCCAGGGCAAGGAGAACCGCTCGTATTCTCAACTCAGTCCACGCACAAGGTGATCGCCGCTCTTTCACAAGCGAGCATGATACATGTCAAGGGAGTTGATCACGATCACCATCGTTTCAACGAAGCATTCATGATGCATACTTCGACCTCACCCCAATACGGGATAATCGGGTCTCTCGATGTCTCCACGCGAATGATGGACTTGGCAGGCGAATGTCTTATTGGGGATTCACTGGACGAAGCGATTGCTTTTCGTCGAAGTTTGCCACGGCTTGGGACAATATTCTCGGTCTGGCAGAACGAGAGCCTAAACGACGCAGGGCCCGAAGCAAAATTGAAGACGCCTGAGTATTGGAGTCTTGAGCCCGCCACGGGGGATGACCCAACGGATTCCTGGCACGGGTTCGCCAGCATGGCGGGTATTGATGAAAAACACGGCTTTGCGATGCTTGATCCGATCAAAGTGACAATTCTATGCAGGGAACCCCAAGACATCCAAGTTCCGGGCGGCATTGTAGCCAGCTTTCTTAGAGAGCGCGGAATCGTTGTTGAGAAGACTGGACCTTATTCTGTCCTCGTCCTCTTTACGCTGGGCATTACGAAAGGGAAGTCGGGTACGCTCTTGGCGGCGTTGTGC
Source organism: uncultured Fimbriimonas sp. (assembly GCA_964619505.1). GTDB lineage: Bacteria > Armatimonadota > Fimbriimonadia > Fimbriimonadales > Fimbriimonadaceae > JBBQMJ01. The sequence goes on from CAZUCK010000136.1 coordinate 718, forward strand.
GACTTCGACCTACTCGCGCGGAACTCTGGGACGAGGACCAGTGAGATCCTACGCTCGAAGCATGGCACCAAGGAGGGCGACGAGCCCTTTAAAAGTTATCTAGGTCACGCCAAGGCGAGAATGGATGACGTAGCTGGAAAGCTGAGAAATGCGTTCGAGAAGAACGACCGCAAACGCGCTCAACTTAAACTGCAGGTGATCCAGTCGAGGCTGGTGAAAGGAAGAAGGGTCGGGCCACTTCCGCTCAACCGGGCCGTTGGTAAGTTCGTCGCGACTATGGTTGTTCCTTACCCACCAGGTATTCCTCTGTTGGTTCCAGGTATGGAATTCACTCAGGAGGATTGTGACTACCTGACTGCCCTCGTAACACTCGGAGAGGAGGATGCTGCACTGGGAACCGAAGTGCACGGTGTTTTCACGGGAACCGACGGGAAAGGCACCGAAATAATGGTGCTCAAATAGAAAATCATGTCCAAATTACGCCGTAGTCGGATTAGCGTGGGCGTGCAAGCGATCGTCGATCTCCTGACGCGCACCGGTTTGGCCGACACCACTCTTGAGGCTGAGCCTAGGTGGGATTCTGAAAGTCGGGCAATTATCGGTTCGGCGATGTGGGGTCCATCGGCAAGATTGGTCTTTATTCATGCAGGTAGTCAAGGTGAGGCTTGGCTCGCTATCCTTCGCCGGTTTTGGCGAAGCGCCAGTCCCGTGCTTCTCCATATCGGGTTTCCGCCGATCCGAAAATTCGATCCGGCAGCAGCCCATCCAGAATCCAACCATCGCGGGCACTGCTCGATGCCCCTGCCAAACCTCCTCGGGATGCTTCAGTTTCTCAGCGCTCCAGGTGATTACCGCGAGTCAGAAACGGAACGGTATGCGCTCTTCACGGCGTTCGGCTGGCGCTATGAGGTTCGGGCAAAGGAGCAGGTTCTTCATAAGGCTGGTTCAGGCGCGGAAGCCGGCTTCAGGTTGTTGACGGAGCTGGCGGAAAGTTGCTCGTCTTATGATCAAATCTTCCAAGTAACCGATGAATTGGTGCGCACTCAGCGTGGTGACGTGCCACGCCAAACCTTGGCAATCCTCCATACGATCAAGCGGCGTTGGTTCCTGCCGACGCAGAACTCTGCGTCTTCACGCGACCTGAGTTTTGCGCGTCGGCTCGCTGAGCAACCACCAGGTAACGTTGGGATCGCTTGTCCTAACGTGAGAGACTTCAAGAATTGTAAGGGTGCAAAGACAGATGCGACGGCCGAGGTTTTCCAAAGAATTCTTGAACGAATTCGCCGAAATCGCTAAAGAAGAACTGATGAACGCTGGGCTCGGGCCAGCAGTGCATCGCTGCAGGCCGTGTAGGCGTGGACCTTCTGACCCGTTGCGGATTGCCTGTAAGGCCACTCAGCGTAAAAGTTTACGCTCTGAATGGCATATATCGTGAGCAAGCCGAGGCACTTGGCGAGCCTCCATCGCGCGAAGACCGCTGGCCTGGGGCCTATTCTGTTGGCATCGGCTTCGGGGAACCGAACCGCATGAGTGGTCGGGCCATTTGGCGGTCAACGTCGAGGGCCACACGCTGCTGGACTTGACCCTCGATCAGGCCTCCCGTCCGCATCACGGAATTCACCTTCCCCCGTTTCTCATTTGGGAGGTGAATCGAAGATTCCTCCGAGGCGATCTCATCATCGGATTGACCATAGAGGCCTCCGAAGCGGCTCATCTCGCGTACAAGGCATATCCTGCAGATAAGAGCTACAACGCCGCGCCGCCGTGGACTGATCGAACCGCAGCATCTCGGGTGGTGGACAGGATCGCCAAGAGAATGGCCCACACTCCGAAGGCGCGACCGCCTGCGGTATAACCTGGAGCGAGAAGCCTCGATGCCTTTCGCTTATACACAAAGCCACCCTGCGTCGTCGACCGAGTCCGCGCCGAGCGTGTCCTTTCGGTGAGCGTGCGTAGGGGAGTTGGGCCGACCTATTTCTGGGAGGAATCACCCGCCAGGATTCGACGCACCGAGGTACGGCCGACCTGAACCCGGCGTGCGATCTCGGACTTGCTGACTCCGGTGCGGTGAAGTTTCCGGATTTCCGCAGCGTGAACGGCAGCCGTTGCTGGCCGGCCCAGTCGTTTACCGTTCTGCCGGGCGTGGGCCAGTCCGGCGCGAGTTCTCTCACACAGGATCTCCCGTTCGAATGCTGCGAATACGGCCAACAAACCAGCCATCGCTCGACCGGCTGGCGTCGTCAGGTCCAGCGCTTCGGTCAGCGACACAAAGCCCACGCCGATATGTTCCAGTTCCTGAAGTGTCGATAGCAGATCCGTTACCGACCGGCCCCAGCGGTCCAGCCGCCACACCAGCACGACATCGATCTCCCTGCGCCGGGCTGCCTCCAGCAGTTTCTCGCGAGCTTCTCGCTTGGCCGCCCCGGAGCCAACCTCGCGGACCTGCACGGTGGTCGTCCAGCCGCGCCGGGCGGCATACTCCCGCAGGGCGCGACTTTGCATCGCGAGGGTCTGTTGATCGTTCGTGGAAACGCGTGCGTAGAGGCCGGCGCGAAACATTTTCGATGGTTTCCGTGCCTGGCCAAAAACCTTGTCAGATTTTGCCTTTGGGAAGGCCCGTTTGGCGGCCATTTCAGAATGTCACTTTACCATGGCCGGAGTCGATCCTTTTCGGCCAGACCGCAATCTGATCTTACCCCGATGGCGATGCCGG
>CAZUCK010000137.1:0-3368 GCA_964619505.1 uncultured Fimbriimonas sp.
CCGCAATGCCAGCGGCAAGAACGGCGCTACCGAATGCGATTCCTAGTCTATTCATTGCCGACCTCCAAACAGCTTCCAAGCTGCACGTCCGAACTGGGCGATCTCGTAAGAGACGCCGAATCGCAACAGTAAGCCGGTGCTGTTCCCGGTCACGCCGAAGCCCGGTGAGGCTCTGAATGTGGTCCCATTTGCCAGCGTCCAAGCGACAGTCGGGGCGACGTAATGGGATGTTCCTCGCACACCGAAATCACCGTAGGTACCAAGGCCACCGTACATCTCCACGCCCACCTGAAAATTCTCCGCACAGAAATTGCAGCGCTCCGCTCTCGCCAGCATTGCGAGTGGGCGGCTCACACCCACGGCGTAGCCGAACTCATACGGCTCATGCTTGATGTTCTTTTCGGCAATGAAGTTCTCGGCAATCGTCCATCCCTTGTAGTAGCTGCCGAGGATCAGCTTCGCTTCAATCTCCCGTTTCTTCTCGTAACGGACTTCGGCATTCGGCCCTGTGAGATCATCGTTGCCGTCGTGGTTGACGACTTCGAGCAAAGTCTTGTCCGCACCGTTGATATTCTCAAATTCGATGTAGAGCACGGGATTGATCCAATGCTCATGCGACAGGAGCCGGAAACGGTTCTCCCACCGGTAGCCGGTGAACAGCGTACTTTGGGCACGGGTCGCTTGGCCGTCAAGGTACAACTCGCTGGTCCACCAGCCTTTCACGCCGTATTCAAACTCCGCTGTCGTACCCAAGAACCGATTGCCACCGTCAGGTTTGCCCATGACGTTCTTGGCGGCGAACTCCAAATTTCCGGGTTCTTCCATCTGGTGGCTGTAGGTGATGAAGAACGGCCCCTCACCTGCCCAACATGCTGTCGAGAATCCGATCCATGCCATCATGACGTTCCGCCATCGCTGAAATCGTGGACACACGTTGCCCTTCATCGTTGTTGTTCTCTCCCTCAAGTCGGGGCTGGCGGCGCTAGAATGAAGCGAATCGCCAGCTCACGGTTGCCGATTTAAGAGGCCGTGCGGTGCGCCCCGCCAAGAGTCGCCGCACGGCTCCGTTCTTGCAACTCAGTTACACACTTCTCGCCTTTGCAACAGCCTTCCTCACCACAACCTTGACAACTTGCCGACGCACAGCATGTGCTACAGCGCCCACCTACTTCAAGGCGGGTTACCCTGATGTGGAAACCCTTCTGGTGGGAGATCTCGGCCTTCAGGCGCTCGAATAACGGACTTGTGAATTCCTCGATACGGCCACACTCGAAGCACGCCAGATGGATGTGATCAACGCCGGTCTTCGCCTCGTAAAAGTGTTTTTCGCCGTTCAGGTGCATCAGGTCCAGTTCATCAATCAGCCGCATTTTCTTAAGAAGATCAATCGTCCGGTAGACGGTCGCCCGATTGATCTGCCCGTCACGCTTTTGCGCCAGTGCCAGCAACGTTGCGGCGTCCAGATGGCGGTTGGCGTCTTGAATGGTTTCCAGCAATATCCGCCGCTGCCCGGTGATGCGGACGCCCCGGAGCGTGAGTTCTTGGAGCAATGAGCGGCGGTCTAGCGCATGTGGCTTCATCACTTGCGACCAGTTGCGACTGAGTTGCAACTGGCTCCGTAAGCCTTATTGAAACTGATTTGCAACTACGTGTCAACTGAAAAATCGGCCTCTGTCGCAACAAGTCGCATCTAAACCTTGATTTTCAGGCGCTTTCCACCGAAACTACGTTCATGCAAGGCAATCCTAACGTAATCGTCGCTTTGAACGAGGCGCTGAAAGAAGAGTTGACGGCGATCAACCAATACTTTCTCCACGCCGAGGTGTGCGAGAACTGGCATTACGAGAAGTTGGGCGACTACATCAAAAAGCAATCCATTGATGAGATGAAGCACGCCGAAGTTCTCATCGAACGCATTCTGTTTTTGGACGGCACCCCCAACCTGACTGAACTGATGAAGCTCACGGTGGGCAAGAACGTGAAAGAACAGATTGAGGCCGACTTGAAGCTGGAAACTGACGCCGTGGCGATGTACAACCGGTCCATCAAGCTCTGCCGGGAAGAAGGCGACAATGCCTCACGGGAGTTGTTCGAGCGGCTTCTGAAGGACGAGGAGAGTCACGTCGATTGGCTGGAAGCCCAACTGCACCAGATTGTCGAGATGGGCTACGAGCGCTATCTGAGTCAGCAGATCCGGGAACAGAAGTAGGGTAGCGAAACGGCTGAAGGTGAACGGAACGCCGTCGTTCACGCGCTCTTTTTGCTTTTGGTTCGGAATACCTGCAAACCCGTGAGCGAGTCTATCGGGCATCCGTTCGATTTTGTGTTTACGACCTGCAATAGCGCCAAGAGATGGGCCATTCCGGGCTACGCTGGAGCTAATGACGAACGCCGCTCCAATCGCTCGTGAATCCCTCGTGCGCCGGGGGCGACTCGAATATTTCACTGTGGCAGGAATAGTGTCGAAGCAATGGTCTCCATCGTCGCCGGCGCGATGGCGGGTTCGGTTGCGCTCGGGGTCGGCGAACTCCTCAAACAAAGGGGCGCCGATCTGACAATCCGACCATCCGCGCACGCGTCCCCGGCCATTATGAACGGGCCAGGCGAGATCCTCGACGTCTCCGCCGCCGAGTATGCTGCGATCTTCCCGTTAAGGTAACGTGATCGGTCGCGTATGCCAGGCGGTTAGCCCAAGAACTTGTAGCCAACGCGATGGAGTGTAACGAGATATTTCGGATCGGCAGGCCGGGGTTCGATCTTCTGCCGGAGCTTTGCGATGTGATTGTCAACCGTTCGCGTGAACAGGTGTCTGGATACTCCCCAGACGTTGTCCAGCAGCTCTTCGCGTGTCACGATTTGGCCGCGCCGCTTGATTAGGTATTTAAGAATCTCGAACTCGCGCGGCGACAGCGTAAGCGGCTCGCCGTTGTGCGTAGCAACATGTCGCCGGAAGTCGAGCTCAATTCCGCCGAATTCATATCGATCCAAATCAGGAGTCAATTGCGATACGCGCCGCAACTGTGCCCTCACGCGAGCCATGAGTTCGCGGATGCCGAACGGCTTCGTGACGTAGTCGTCCGCGCCCAGCTCCAAACCAGCCACTTTGTCAGGCTCCTGCCCGCGGGCAGTCAACATGATGATCGGGGTCAGAACGCCTCGCCTGCGCAAGGTACGGCAGACGTCAAGGCCGTTCATTTTGGGCAGCATGACGTCCAACAGAATCAAGTCAGGGTGTTCGGACAAGGCCTTATCAAGACCATCAGCGCCGTCTTCGGCAACAACGACCTGGAATCCTTCGAATTCGCAGTTGTCCCGAAGGGCGACGATCATGTCGCGTTCATCTTCAATGATGAGGAGCTTCGGCAAAA
>CAZUCK010000138.1:0-3353 GCA_964619505.1 uncultured Fimbriimonas sp.
GCAGGAAATGGCCACTGCGTCCGCGTACGTAATTCCACTTTTGAAAGGCAGTTCAGGACCCGTGTTCGACGCAGCGGCACGCAAGGATGCGGTCGCCCTTCGCAAGTCCTATGACACGCTCGAGAAGTGCATCGCGGAAGCCCGTAGGTCAGTGGCGTTGCTTTGTCAAGCGGTGGAGTCGGTTCCCGACGAGGCTTTAGAAAGGGAGATCAAAGTTCCTTTTGCCGGCGATATGGTGATGACCCTCGCCGACCTGCTCCATACAGTGTGCTGGAACATGACCTATCACTTGGGCCAGATCAATCAAATTCAGTTGATGCTCGGTGACAAGGAGATGCATTAGGGGCTTGAGGCCAGCACGAAAGCCGTCACGCTAGGCGAGCCTGATTCTTACTAGGTGTCAATCTGGGTAACCGGAAGTAGAATGTCGCGCCCTGGCCGGGCTTGGACTCAGCCCAAATGCGCCCCCCGTGGCGATCCACAATTCTCTTCGCCGAAGCGAGGCCGATTCCCGAGCCAGTGAATTCTCCTGGTTTGTGTAGTCGCTCAAACGTGCCAAACAGCTTGCTCGCGTGCGCCATGTCGAACCCCACGCCATTGTCACGAACAAAGAAGCCCTGAGTCCCATCCGTGTCCGGGAGCGCTCCGACCGTGATCTTTGCCTTTTCACAGGGCTCCGTAAATTTCCACGCATTGTCAAGGAGATTCTGCAAAACGAGGACGAGGAGGCGCTCGTCGCCGACCGCTTGCAGGCCCTCTTCCACCTCCACATCCACATCGCGCTGCTGGCTCCTGCTCTTCAACATGCTTACAATTTCGTTCGCTGCCGCCGTCACATCAACCGCGTCCTTGTTCAAGTCAGCTCGCGACAGCCTTGCCAAATCAAGTAGGCCATCGATCAGTTCGCCCATCTTTAGGCTGTTTTCTTTTATGCGCCCCAGATAACTCATGCCCTCGGGCGTCAAGAGACCTCTAAAGTCCTCCTGCAGCATCTGTGCGTAGCCACCCATGGCGCGAAGAGGGGCTCTCAAGTCATGGGCGACTGTGTACGAGAATGACTCCAATTCGTCGATGGTTCGCTTAAGATCGCTGGTTCGCTCGTTCACCCACCGCTCAAGAGTGGCGTTGATGCTCTTCATCGTTTCTTCGGCCTGTTTCCGGTCCTCAATGTCGAGGCATGAGCTGATGTAGCCCAAAAATGCCCCGTCAGGATCGAATCGAGGAACGCCGCGATACAAGAACCAACGGTAGAGGCCGTCATGGCGGCGTAAGCGGAACTCCATCTCGAACGGTTCCCGCTTTTCAAACGACGAATGGTAGGTCTCAACGCATTTTTGGGCTTCTGAAGGATGAATGTTCTGTGCCCAACCATGGCCCAACTCAGACTGCATGGAACGGCCCACGTAATCGAGCCAGGGCTGATTGAACCACGTGCTTTGCTTGTCGCCCCCCGAGACCCAGAGCATGACTGGCGCGCTGTCTGCCATCACCCGGAAGCGTTCCTCGCTCTCCATCAGCGCAGCCTCAGCATGGCGCCTCATGCTGATGTCCTCGTTAACCACCACGGCGCCCACAATGCTGCCTTGCTGTTTTCTCAGAGGAACTGCCGACGTCAGCAAGGTCTTTCGGCGGCCGTCCTCCATCTCAATCACCATTAGGTCGTTGATGGTCGTGACTCCAGAGTCCAACGCTCGCCTGGAGGCAGAATCCCCCGCGATGATCGCATCCCCTTCATGAGACCACCGCCCCATGCTCTCATCCTTGATCTGGCCCTTGGTGCCGGGGGTACCTTCCCAAATCCTGCTTCCGGCGGGGTTGCCGAAGAGGACTCTACCCTTGTCGTTCAGTAGCCAGACACCCACCGGCAGAGCCTCCAGCAATGTGCGCATCTGCTCTTCTCGATTTGCCAACGTCTCTTCGGCCGCTTTGCGCACAGCCACTTCTGTTAGTGCGGCCTCACGCGATCTGACGGTGCTTGAGGTTAGAACGAAGAGAAGAACGCTGATCCCGAGCCCGGCCAGCAAGATCACTTTGGCAAGCGGAAGGTCTGATTGCTGTGCCAACGCGGGCGTGTCGTGATAGACGAGGGTGAAGGTTCGATTGGCAATCTGTACGTTGACCGTGGACGTGAACCTATAATGGAACCTTGCAGGCGAAACATCGGCCGTGTTGAGCAAAGTTGCCGGGTAAGCCATACCGTCGTAAAGATCGAAGTTTACGGTGGAATCATAGGGGCTGGATAAGCTCCTAACAAAGTGGTCGCCGGTGAAGGGTAGGTAGATGAAGCCTAGGATTGCACTCCTTCTTTCCGTGAGGGTGCTTGTCGGCATACCTCGCTTGTAAATCGGAAGGTAAAGCAAGAAACCCGAGTCGTGACTTGGTTCGCCCTTCAGCAACAATCGGGTTGTGGCCGCAGCTTTACCGGAATCCATTGCCGTGCTCATGGCCGCTAAACGCACAGGCTCCGAGGCCATGTCAAACCCGAAAGCCCTCACGTCCGGGGTCGGGACAGAGTAGGTGACGGGTACATGAAAGTCCTTGCGGGTGCGCGGGAATATCTTGAATCCGGGCAACCCCGCGGCGGCCTGTCGCGCCTCAAACGCCTCGGTTTCGCGATCGGGAACGACTAAGCCAAACCCAAGTGCTTGAACCCCCGGATATCGATTGGCGATGTCAAGTGGCGTCGCGAAACGCTCAAAATCGATCGGGGTCACGTTGGCGTCAGAGTCGCTGGCAAAGAGCCCCAAAGCACCCCGAGCGAGCGCCATGTAGGTTTGGACTCGACCGTTGACCTCCTCCCTGGATTGGGAAACCGCCTGGTCAAACCGGCTTCGCTCCTTGGCGTCCCATGAGCTCTGCACGTAAGCGGCGACCGCCAGCGTCGAAGCCACTGAAATGAGCATCACCGCGACGGGCAAGAGGTGGGTCCGGAAGAATTGGTTGATTCGTGCCGCGGGGAGCATAGCCTTACCGAGCTTAAGTCTACAACAGCCTTCGATTTGTTCCGAAACGAGGAGTGTTTAGCTGGGATGGGCGAGGAACCCAAACCGGACCGACTGCCAACCACAGACGTCAATTGAGCCTCACCTCGCCGAAGGGGTCCCCAGGTCATGCGGGCAGGGTAAATAAAGACGAGTCAGTCGATTCAGAGGATTCGTACCGAGCCCCATCATTTCCACCGATTCTCCGATTTAGGCTTGACATTGGTGCCCCCCGCTGGTATCATCTCTCTTTGCTGCTGACCCCTCAGACGGGTTCGTGGCCAGCGAAAAGCTCTTTGACAGTTGCATAGCGATTCAGTTAGAAACACATATCGAGCACTCGATAAAGCGAGAGTATTGAAGCTTAAGAGG
>CAZUCK010000139.1:0-3223 GCA_964619505.1 uncultured Fimbriimonas sp.
GCAACTGTCGTATGTAAGTGATAAGAATGGTGCCGTCAAGAATCGCGACGCCGAAGACAGAGAGAAAACCGACGGCCGCTGAAATGCTGAAATGGGTGCCCGTCAGAAGGAGAGCCAGGACGCCGCCAATCAGCGCAAACGGCACGGCGATGATAATCAACAAGGCCTCCTTGAACGACTCAAAGGCGTTATAGAGAAGAAAGAAGATGAGCAGTAGACTCACGGGAACGATAATCATCAATCGTCGCTGCTCCTCTCGCAACTGCCTGATCTCCCCATACCACTCGTATGAGTACCCGCGCGGCAATTCGACTGAGGCCGTGATCTTGGCTTCGGCCTCATCGATCGTGCTGACGAGGTCACGCCCCCGCACGCTGAACTTGATGGCGATGTACCGCCTGTTGGCTTCCCGAAAAATCATATATGCCCCAGACTGAATCTGAATGGTTGCCAACTGCTGGAGCGGAATGCGGCTCCCATCAGGAGAGCCAACCTGAATGCGCTCGATCTCCTGAAGATTCGTTCTGAACTCAGGCTTCAGGCGGACCGTCACGTCAAACCGGCGATCCCCTTCCAGCACTTGAGTGGCCGCTTGCCCCCCCAGCGCGGCCTGGATCACCGCGGCGATATCGCCGACCTGAATACCGTAACGAGCTGCCGCCGTGCGGTCCACTTGAATGTTCAGGTCAGGCTGCCCAATCTCATCTAAGTAGCCTAGGTCTCGAACGCCCCGGATCCCCTTCATGATGTGGACGATCTTCTCAGCCTTTTGTTCGAGGAGCTCGAGATCATCGCCAAAAACTTTAATCGCGTTCTCACCCTTGACCCCCGCCATGGCCTCTTCCACGTTGTCCTGGATCACTTGCGAAAAGTTATAGACGACGCCGGGGATGACATTCAGCTTCCGTTCAGTCTCCTGCACCAATGTTTCTTTGGAGGTCAGCCCCGGTCGCCAGTCTCGTCGTGGTTTCAATTGGACATTGAATTCACAATTGAAGAACCCCGTCACATCCGTTCCGTCATCGGGGCGCCCGAGCTGAGACGTGACGGAGGTCACTTCCGGGATCTGTCGCAAAATCGTCCTCATCTGCTTTTCAAGCTCGCTGGCCGTCTCCAGGTTGATATCGAGCGGCATAGTCGCGCGAATCCACAGGTTGCCTTCTTCCAGCTTTGGCATGAACTCGCCGCCGATCAACAAGGTGGCCATCAGTGTCCCGGCCAACAGGACTCCAGCCACAGCCACCACAAGCCCGCGATGATGCAGCACGCGGTCCAGGATCAGCAGGTACTTGACCTTTAACGCATGGACCACCGCTGTCTCTTCACGACGCTCCTTGCCGGGCAGGAGCCACCGACACAGCACGGGCGTCAGCGTTACGGCGATGAGCAGCGCGCTGGCCATGGCATACCCGTACGTATGCGACATCGGCGCGAAAATCCGCCCAGGGACGCCGTGCATGGTGAACAGAGGAAGGAAGGCGATCAGAATGATCAAAGTCGAGAAGAAGATCGGACTGCCGACCTCTTCCGAAGCGCTAAGCACGATCGTTGTGGAACCTTGTCTTCGGAAATGCGTCTCCGAAAGATGCCGAAAAATGTTCTCGGCCATGATGACCGACGCGTCCACGATGATGCCGAAGTCCACCGCTCCCATCGAGATGAGATTGGCTGATTCTCCACGTGCGACCATGATGGAAAAGGTCGCCAGCAAGGACAGCGGGATGGAGACCGCCACAATCAAGGCCGTGGTGATGTCGCCCAGGAAGACGTACAGGATGCCGCAGACCAGGACGATGCCGAGCACCAGGATATGGACCACGGTGTCAGTGGTGATATTGATCAGGTCCGAACGGTCGTAGATCGTCTGGATTTTCGTCCCGAGCGGCAACACGCGATCATTCAGTTCCTTCACCTTGGCGCGGACTCCGTTGACGACCGGGAGGGTTTTCTCGCCCCGATGCATCAGGACGATGCCCTCCACGATGTCGTCCTGGTCATCATTGGCGACTTTCCCCAACCGGATCGCATGGCCGATGCTGACGCTGCCAACGTTCGACACATAAATCGGGACGCCGTTTTTCGCGCCGACGACGACCTTCTCAATATCTTCAGTCGTGCGGAACAGACCCAGCCCACGGATGTTCGCGTTTTGTTCCCCAATGGGGAGATAGCTGCCCCCAACGTTCAGGTTGCTATTGCTGATGGCACTCATCACCTGGGGCAACGTCACCCCGTAGTTGATGAGCTCCCGTGGATCAATTTCCACGTGGTACTCCTTGGTCAGTCCACCAAATCCAGTTACGTCCAATACACCAGGCACCTGCTTGAATTGACGGCGCGCGACCCAGTCCTGGGCTTCCTTCAATTGGATCAACGAAGCCCCGCTGCCGGCCAACTGATAGCGATAGATCTCTCCGATGGCGGACCAGGGCGAAATCTGCGGCTGTAAGTTGTTCGGTAGGGTGATCAACTGCAATCGGTTGAGCACCTCCTGACGGTCCCTAAAATAATCGCTGTCAAACTCAAAATAGGCCTTGATGTCGCTCAGGCCAAAAATTGAAATCGAGCGAAGCGTGGTCAGCTTCGGCATCGCGTTCAGCACAGTCTCCAGCGGGATAGTGACCTGTCGTTCCATCTCCTCTGCCGACCAGCCAGGGTTCTGAGTGATGACTTCAATCATCGGTGGCGAGGGATCGGGATACGCGATGATGTCCAGGACGTGGAAGGCGTAGAGGCCGCCGATCAGTAAGGCCGCCGCTAAAGCCAGGAAAATATTCCGATGCGCCAGTGCAGTCCGAACAATAGCCGTTAACATGGTGTTACCTCATCACCTTGGCAAGCAAACCAGAAACGGAGCGTCTCGACGCAATCGCTAGGCATGGGTAGACCCTAGCGGACCGCTTCAGAAACGAATGGCAGGAGAATCAGATACGGTAGATGGAAAGTGACTCGAGACTATGGAACGTAGGCAGTGCCACTACATGAAAAATTAAAGGCTGAAGCCTGTCAAACCTGCCCGCCAAGGCAGTTGTAACCGTTAGACTCACAACAGCCAGCAAGGATCTGGTGAAGCCCTTACACTTCGACTCATCCATGTCACAGTCAGAGACTTGCCCCAGGGTTAGCGAGGCTTGATGCATCTCGTAGGAAACGTCAAGGACATCTAGTACGTAGGCTCCTCCAAAGAACATCCATGCCAAGAGAAGCAGCCCCACCCTTAGGA
>CAZUCK010000140.1:0-3200 GCA_964619505.1 uncultured Fimbriimonas sp.
TTGTCGATATAGAAACTGCATTTTGACCTTTTCTACGAACGCGGGCTCCACCCGCTCGCCCGATCGAAAGGTTTTTTCCAAAACCTGACCTGTTTTTAACTTTCGGAGCCTGGTGCGCACGAACGCGCCGCCTTTGCCCGGTTTAACGTGTTGGAATTCGACGATCGTGTAGACGTCTCCATCCATGTAGAAATGCATTCCATTCTTAAAATCGCTAGTATCAATTGCCAAATTCGTCGCTCCTGCGGCCTGGGCCGCAACAAGTTGTAATTGTGACATGGCTAGCTCACACGGTTTGTGACACGACGATCCCGAATGGTTTAAGGGAATAAACGTTTCGAACGGAAGAACGTTACGTGCGTACAATACATTGGTTCCCCCCGATGGCTCAATTCCATTCCGGTCCGGCCCAAGTCGTACTCTCTGTGCCCGTTGGCCACCTTATGCGGCCGACGCGCGCGTGTTCGTCGGAGGAGTCGGTCGAGAGAGCGGTTGAGGAGCTTCGCTACAACGGTGGAGGGATCCTGCCGGTCCTATCCAGCGGCATCCTTCGGGGCGTGATTACAGAGGCGTCGCTTGCGAAGGCCCTTGGCGACGGCATCAATCTGCTGGCGCCGTGCGTCGATGCGTCGGTGGAGGCTTACACCATCGCTCCATACAGCAGCGGGGCCGAAGCCCTTCGGCTGTTGTCTGAACTAGATTTCCCAACTCTCGTCGTTGTCGACGATGCCGGTCATGTAGTCGGGTTGCTGAGCTCATCGGACCTGTATCCGCGACGCCGCATGTTGCCACGACCGTCCCCGGTCGGCGGAATGGCTACGCCGTTCGGCGTGTACCTGACCAGCGGCCCGCTCACCGGCGGGGTCAGCCAATTGGCGGTGATGGCGACAGGCGCTGTGATGATTTCGATGCTGATACTCAGTTCAATTGCCACAGCCTATGCCCTGACGCCATTTGAACATTCGGTTTCCGAGGGGACACTGAATGCTTTAGCCGGCGCGTTCTCACTGCTGCTCTTCTTGGCAATGATGCGCCTCGCGCCCCTTGCAGGCACGCACGGCGCTGAGCACATGGTGGTTCACGCGATCGAGCGCGGTGAGGAACTGACGCCCGAGGTCGTGGCGCGCATGCCGAGGGTTCATCCCCGGTGCGGCACCAACATCGCGGTAGCAGTCTTCATTTTTGTTGGCATCTGCTTTTCGAATTGGACCAAAGACGATGGTGTGCGTGCGACCGTGGCAGCTTTGGCGACCCTCTTCCTATGGAGGCCATTGGGCTCATTCGCGCAGCAGTACATTACGACGAAGAAACCTACAGCCAAGCAACTCCGTAGCGGAATCAAAGCCGGAACAGAACTGATCGAGAGGTATGCGACAGCGCCCCAGAGTCAGGCAGGCATCGCGAGGCGAGTATGGAACAGTGGGTTGCTGCATGTTATGGCGGGAAGCTCCATTGCCTACTATGCGCTGCAAGGCGTTCTGTCGCTGTTCAAGTTCAACCTTCCAGGGTTCTAGCCGGTCCAAGGTACAATCTAAGATTCGAGGTTTTCCTAAAAAGTGCAAGTCGCCTATAACGTTCTACTATTTGTTGCGATCGTGGTTGCCATAGCGTTCGGTGGCCTGGTGTTGCTTACCGGCAAGGGTGACGCCATGTCCGGCGGCGGCAACATCCGCACAACCTTCAAAGGCAGGGCAACCTTTGACGACTATATGTCCCGTCTGACGCTGGGGCTTGGCGTGGGTTTCTTCGTTCTCATGCTTCTGATCGACAGCTTGAGCAACCGCATGGAGATGGCGGACCAGACAAAGGGCGTTCGGCCTGCAGCTACGAAGACCGGCAAGTAACCACTTTTAAGAAAGAAGAGCCCCGAGTCCTCAGGACTCGGGGCTCTTTCGTTTAGGGCCTAGATGGCCGAAACCTTATCTGGCGCCCTTCGGAGCCTTGGGGGTGGGGATACTGGCAGCCTTGGCATACTTGGCAGGATCAGCCTTGAAAGCTTGCGGGCAGCCACCGCAGCAGAAGAAGTACCGCTTGCCCTTGTAATCGGCATACATGTGAGCCTTGGTAGCCTTGGCGATGTCGACATCCTTACCGGCCATAACGGCGCTCTTGATCGACTTGGGAGCTGCAGCGGCAGCCTTCTTGGTGGTCTGAGCGCCGGCGAGGCCAACGATTGCTAGGGTGAGAATGGTGGGTAGGATGAGCTTCTTCATAGTATCTTTCCAGACTTGCTAGACGCGTCGCGCCTGAGCGCAACTGTCATTATAACCTTGTCAACGTCGTGAGGAAGCATCGAGGTTCCCTTGCCGGTTAGAATCCTTCACACCAACGATATGCATGGGACCCTGAGTCCCGAACGCTTTGCCTGGTTGGAAACTCTGCGTCGGCAAGCGGATCTGTATTTCGATTCCGGCGACGCCATCAAGACGGGAAATTTAGGAATTCCGCTTAAACCGGAGCCTGTCTGGCCGTTTCTCGATCGGCTGAAATGCGCGGCTAGTGTTTTGGGGAACCGAGAAACGCACGTGCTGGAAGGCGCTTTCAATGCAAAGCTGCTTGGGGCCAATCACCCTATCCTTTGCGCTAATCTCCGGCGGAAAGACGGCTCACACCCCTTGCCGGGTAGCTTGCGGCTTGAGGTCAAGGGAATCAAGGTTGGAATCATCGGTGTCATGGTCCCGATGGTCACCGAGCGAATGGCCACCAAAGCGGCAAGCGCCTATCTGTGGGACCCGCCGATCCCCGTAGCCTGCGAGCTGGCTGAGACGATGCGCCTCGAGGTTGACCTATTGATCTGCCTGACCCATATTGGTCACAAGCAAGATTTGGAGCTGGCCGAGCGGTGTCAGGCGTTGGATGTGATCCTCGGTGGACACTCCCACACTGTGCTGGAAGTGCCTGCAGTGGTTGGCAAAGTTGCCATCTGTCAGGGGGGATCGCACAATCGGTTCGCAGGCTTATACGAGTGGAGTCCCGAAGAGGGCCTAAATGGGACACTCGTTGCGGCAGCGCCTTAGCGGCTGGTGCCGGTAACCATTGTGCCGATGCCTGCCCGAGTGAACACTTCGACGAGCAGCGCATTCGGCAGCCCGCCGTTGATGAGGTGGACGCTCTCGACGCCATGCGAGATCGCATGGAGGGCGCCCTCGAGCTTGGGGATCATGCCTCTATCGGCCGCTCCGCTGTCTATCATCGCACGG
>CAZUCK010000141.1:0-3199 GCA_964619505.1 uncultured Fimbriimonas sp.
CTGTGCGGGCCGACATCGAGCAATTGAAGAAGGTGAGCGCAGAGGCGGCCCTGTATGCGATCCCTTTCGGATTCAAGATGCGCTGTCTGTTTAAGATGGACTTTGCTGAGGCCGAATACATTGCCAAGCTTCGCTCCGGCGTGAAGGGCCATTGGTCGTACCGCACCATCGCCTGGCTGATGAAGCAGAAGCTCGCCGAACGCTACCCCGCACTCGGCATGCATATGCAGGCCACCTCCCCGGACATCGAAGACACCCTGACCAGGTAGTGCCGTCGGCTTTCATGAACGTGCACCAAACCACTTGTGAAGCGGCGCTGTTGAAGGGAGATTGGGACCGCGCGGCACAGGACGCCCTCGCGTGGGCGCGTCATGCGACCTCGACTCCTCAGCGCGACCCACGACCGCACTTTGTCCTGAACGTGGTTCAGCTGATCAAAGGCCAATTTGCTGAAGCGTGGACCAGCCACGCCATGTCGTTGCAGGATCCTGGGGATATCGCCCAAATCAAAAGCTGGCTCGAAGGCCTCGTAGCCGGCCACACCGATCATGCGGCGGCACATTTGGTCATGGGGCTGTTCTTGTCGCAATCGGGTCAGTCAGAGCAATCAATGCAGTCATACAAGACCGCGTCGACCCTCGCGCCGCAATCGGCCTACCCCCATTACTTTCTGGCGCAGATCCACGAACGTGCAGACCATGTGGAGATGGCGATCAAGGAGTATCGCGAAGCCGTCCGGCTCGACCCAAGTTATGCGCCTGCGCGAACCAACTTGGGTGTTGCCTATCAGGAACAAGGCCGACTAGAAATGGCGATTCCGCAATACCGGGAGGTCATCAAGCTGAACCCGAACGATGCCGTGGCCCATTCAAATCTGGCTTGCGCATTGGCCGAGCAAGGTAAGGTGCAAGCCGCTCTCTCGGAATATCAGGAAGCGTTGCGCTTGAATCCGAGTGACGCCGAAGTTCGTTTCGCTCTAGGTGGGTTGTATGAAAACAAAAACCGTCCAGACCTGGCGATGAAAGAGTAACGGGCGGCGGTCGAGCCAACAGGTGTTTACGTGCCGCCTCACTCGGGGCTGGGCTGGATGCGGTTTAACGGGGGGAACGACGGTGAGGCAATGGAGTGCTTCAATCAAGCGCTTCGTGCCGATCCGGAAAATGAACGGGCCTAGTTGGGTGTCGCCAAGTGCGATGCGAGCCGTGGCAAGGTGCAAATGGCGATCGAGAACTACACGAAAGCCATCAAGTACGAACAGGACCCGCAGAAAAAAAACGACATCATGAACAAGCTCTACAAAGAGGGCGGGACCTGGGATACGTGAACGACTGAAGGTGGTGACATCTTCAGAGCTGCAACCGAAGCTTGATTCAGATGAGGATTGACGCGAATCCTCACTCACACTTCGCGAAGGAAGGATAGATTTCGTAGGCTTCTAGCCCTGGTTCCAGGGCCTTCAGTAAATAAATTTTTTCAAATCCACATTGATCTCTTGCCAGCTCTGCTGCCTTCTGGGCAATATCGCTGAACGTTCTAAATTGAATGTCATACCAGGGAGTATTGTAAGCAGCCGCCGCTCCGTAAAATACGAGCAAGTGGGCCCTTTTAAGGAACCCACCATAGTTCGCAACCTTCGTCTCCAGAATCTTTGCTAATGCCTCAATTGCGCTATCAGATGAATAGGACGTGCATGGGAGGGAAACGTCTATCCATGGGACTCCCGACGGTCGCCGCTCGCGGGGATAAAAGTTCGCTTTCAAAACGTATTGTTTGAGTACTGGATAAGCATCGAGTTCATAACGCTGGCATCCGGCGGGTGAATTCCAGAACCGCTCGTTCTGCCATCGCTGCTCCGTTTCCACGATCAGTGCCCAGAGTTCTGCCCGAAAGCGATCTGCATCGGTTGCAGGAAAACGCGGTGCGTCTGCACGGGGAAAGAGCAAGATAGAATCGAAGTATTGAGAGGGGTTGTCTCCTTGGTCTCCAATACTTCGAAGAATGGCATCAACGAGCCGCTCTCGACGTTTTCCATTTGCCATTTGAGCTTCATGGATCCACTCAGCGAGTTCGAAATCGATTTGTGTTCCGTCGTTTAAACGAATGATGAAGTCCGGGAACTCTGCCTCCGGTTGTTCGATGGAGGCGACAGATCTAGCAAAATCGGTATGGACGCGTAGATAAGCCTGAAAGACGGCGTCTTCCTCAGCGGCCTGTTTGGTTTCGCGAATCGGCATGAGGTCGATTATAACCGAAATACGTTGTGCCCACTCATCGAAGCGGTCCAAGGGGTCGAGAGAGGGCAGCGAATAGAAGGCGAAACCCAAAGCCTGCTCAAAATGATCTCTCACAAGGCCGCAGGGACGATGGACGCCGAGGCGTACTGTTTGTCGTACGTCGAGGTGGCAGAGGACCGAGAACGCAGCGAGAGGAAATTTTCAGCAGGCTCTATAGTTCGCGGATGGCGCCTTGGAGGACCGTAATCTGCGTCACCGGATCACCGGAGCTTTTCAATTCCGTCCGGATCTGATCCTTGAGGTAGGAGGAGTAGCCGACGCGGTCGATGAGGAGGTCGAGGAAGCGTTCGGCCGGCAGCAAGCTTTGCGCCTTGAGTTCCTCAACTGTCTCGTCGCTGACGGGAACATAGGTGCTGCCGAGGTGGAACACTACATTGTAGTAGCGTCCTTGACCAATGCGTTCGAAACGTAGACCCTTCACTTCTTGCCCTCAGGATGTTGAAAAAATCCGCCAGCTTCGTTCTCGCATCGCTCAGAGGCTCAACGTACGGTAAAGAGTACGCCTCGCCTCTTCACTCGCTGCGGCCTCGCTGGTGGGCCTTTTTGAACATCCTGCAACGATAACAGGCGCTCATTCTAGACAACTTCTGGTCGGGAAGACAAGAGTAGTAGTACGACCGTATTTCCGGGGATCGCCGGTCAGGCTCCCTCTCCCTTCTTCCCGAAATATTCCTCACGGCTGACGGTCACATCTGCGACGAACATGACGCCGGAGTGCCGCTCGAAAAGCGGCCGCAATCCCGCCAGGATCGGCTCGACTTTCTCCTCGGGTACGACTGTCATGATCATCTCGAGGCTTTCCTGCTCGCTGAACATGAAATGGGCTTCGCGTACGCCGTGATGACCCTTTCCCGACAGGTTGCCGATGATGGTGTACCCGGTGACGTTGACGCGGTCCAGCAAGT
>CAZUCK010000142.1:0-3196 GCA_964619505.1 uncultured Fimbriimonas sp.
CTTGTGAATGGGCTGAAATAGCCGAGTTCGAACCGCATCCACAACGGAGTACCACGCTTTTTGAACCTTGATTTGTACTGAGTCCAGACGGGATTCGAACTCCCCTGCGTATCTGGAACTCAGTTGGTGCCGCCTACAGGCTCAGAGCTTAATCTCGACTCTTCTGGACGATCCTTGAGCCCGAGTCGAAGTGTCTTTCCAGTGCTCCCAAAGGGCGAGTCGTTCCGCGTAGGCTTCTTTCACAATCCGAAAGCCCTCAGTACCGACAAAAAACCTCAATGGCGGGTTGTCGCTTTCGACCAACTCCACAATTACGCCTCCCGTCGCCTCTGGGTCTCCGTACTCCATTTCTGAACCCATGACGAAAGCCTGGGCTCTGAGGTCTGCATAGGGTGCTAGCCCATCAGAAACCTTGAGCGAAGAAATGCTAGAGAAATCCGTCGCATACGCACCCGGTTCCAAAATGGTCACCTTGACTCCAAATCCGGCAACCTCGTGAGACAGGCTTTCGTGCATGGCCTCGAATGCCCATTTTGAGGCGCTATACATGCCCGAGATGGGGTGGGCGACCAATCCTGAGACACTGGAGACGCCCAGGATATGGCCACTACGCTGCTCTCTCAGAATGGGTAGTACCTGTTGTATGACTCTCAGGGCTCCATAGAAATTCGTCTCGAACTCCGCCTTGACGTCGGCCTCGGCGGCTTCCTCGACGGTTCCGACCAAGGCGTAGCCTGCGTTGTTGATCACAACATCGAGCTGACCAAATTGTCGTAGCGTAGCTTCTACAGCGGCAGCTACTTGATCGGATTTCGTGACATCCATTTCGAGTGGCAAGACGGCCTCGTCGTGCTTTTCGCGGAGGTCCGCAAGGGATGATAGCGACCGTGCTGTAGCCGCAACTCGATGCCCACGACTTAAGGCAGCGTCTGCCCAAATACGTCCAAAGCCTCGGGAGGCACCCGTTATGAACCAAACTTTGTTACTCATGCTAGTCCTCGTTGCCACAGCCAACTTCCTGGCTGCTATGCATAAGTTTGGGATGGCCGAATCGCTTATCAGATATCAGAAGACGCCATAGAAATAGCAGATGACGCCAATACATGGCATCGAGCTCTAGTCGGAGATAGTCTGGATGAGCCTGGAGTCAGAACGACCTTCTCGCCAGGTGCTTGGGGTGACGCCTTCCCACTCTCGAAAGGCGCGATAGAACGAGCTTGTGTCCTGATAGCCCAACAGAAAGGCCACTTCATCATTTGTTACCGTCGGGTCCGCGAGCAACTTGTGGCCAAGCTCTCGACGGGCTTCGACCAGGAGTTCACGGAACGAGTTCTCTTCATCCATAATGCGGCGCTGCAAGGTTCGCTCGCTGACCCCGAGTTCGCGCGCCACATAACACAATTCCGGCTTGCCGCTTGCCAGACTCCTTTTCATTACCGTTTTCACTTGTTCAGAGGTTGAGGCCTGTGCTGTCAACTCTCGAAGCGAGGATGCTAGCGCGGGGGTAAGGATCGAAAGCAACTCCGGATTGTGTCCCGGGAAGGGACGATCGAGATCCTGGAGATCAAAGATGAGCAGATTCTTGGACGCGCCAAAGACGATGGGGCAGTCAAAGAACGCGCTGTGGGAGTCGCTGTCAGGCTGCGGCCTTAAAAGCTCAACCCTCAGTGGACGCAACGGGTGCCCCGTTCCTCGCTGGCCCAACTCCACCAAAGTGGCAAACGTGATGTCTGTCGTGATTGCTGGCTCCGGTTCGGCAGAATAGGGCCACTCCGTGGTGACCTGACACACACCGGCCGATTCATTGAGAATCAACTGTTCGGGCGTACACAGCCGCTTGAAGCGGGCTATGCGCGTCAGCCCGTCCCGAAAATCTTTGGCGTAAAACGCGGATAGGCTCGACGGGGGGTGAGCCGATGTGTCTGTCTGCGAAACCAGTCTGAGCCCCAACGCAGGGTCTGGCTGGAGGTGCTCGATGGCAGCCCAAAGTGCGAAATACTGAGATGTAGTGATAAACCCCTGCTGATTCAGATGCAAGTTGACGGGAAGGCGGGCTTGCCTCAGGACGACGGGCGCGGGCAATCCGGCACGATCGAGCGCCCGCCACAGCGCGGCAGGCAGTTTGCATCGGTCTGACGGGAAATTTGCCACGACTTCCTCCTCCCTACTTCATTTGGCTCAGTATCATCCGGTCGAACATCCGGTCACCAAGCCACTTCCGAATAGCAATCATTGGCTTGGCATACTTCCCGATGGCGTACCGAGTGCGAGGCGATTTGGAAGCGACGGCTTTGCTCACAACATCCGCGACAGTGCTAGCCGGCGTCCCTCGTCCAGGCGAATACGCGTCCCGAGTCGATTTCGAGACTGCTAGGGCGACCTTTCCATATGCTCCGCTTTGAAAAGGCTTGAGTCCCTTTTCTACCACGCCGCCGAATCCCGTCTCGATCAGGCCCGGCTCGATGATGACGACGTTGATGCCGAATGAAGCAAGTTCAAGTCGAAGACAGTCCGACCAACCCTCCAGGGCATGCTTGCTCGCGTGATACCACCCTCCAAGCAAGGTATAGATTTTTCCGCCCATTGAAGTTATGTTCACTATCGTGCCAGAACCCTTCTTCCTCATTGAAGGAAGGAGCAACTGGGTTAACCTCGCAGTCCCAAACAGGTTCACCTCCAACTGGTATCTCGCCAGGTTCAGGCCAACTTCTTCTATCGGCCCATAGAGGCCAAATCCAGCGTTGTTGACGAGCACGTCAACACCCCCGCTCTCGGACAGAATCCTATCGACGGCCACACAGATTTCGTCGTCCCTCGTTATGTCCATCGCGATCGGCCGTGCACCAAGCCTGGTCAACTCATCCAAGCTTGTCTCGCTCCGCGCCGTGACGTAGACTTTGTAGCCGTCTTTGATCAGCCGTCGTGCGATCTCCTTTCCCATGCCGGATGAGGCACCGGTCACCAATGCAGTTTTGGGTGAGGTCCCTTCCACCTTCGTTCTCTCTCGTTGCGGTTGCATGGATTCATCATACGGCCGCACTCATTCTCCTTGGATAGCCTATGACGCCACTGTACTAGCAAAAAGCGCCATCGGTTTTTGCGCCATCGATGGCAAGCCGGGTACGGTAAGAGTTAGAAGACCATCCACAACGGAGTACCACTCTTGCCGTAGGCAATCGTGGAACTCCTTCGGGAC
>CAZUCK010000143.1:0-2579 GCA_964619505.1 uncultured Fimbriimonas sp.
CCGACTTCTTTATCTGCATCGGCGATCAGCCCGAGCTGGACTTCGGGGGCAAGCGAAACCCTGACGGTCAAGGCTTCGCCGCGTTCGGCCAAGTGACGGAGGGGATGGACGTGGTGAAGAAGATCCAGCAATCAAAGGCGGACGGGCAAACCCTCACGCCACCTGTTCACATCGAGACCATCTCGAGGCTTTCCGAGTAGGCCTAGGTCCCGTTCGGAACGTCAGTATTATGAGGACAGCAATCAGGAGGAATAACCCATGACAGTCAGCCAAGTTAGAAAGGCAGGGATTATCACTTTGCTTTGCGGCAGTGCTGTCGCTTGCGGTCGCCCAGACCAAGGAAAAGGGCATCTATCCGCTAAAGGCAGATGTCAAGTCCGAGATTCAAAGCGCAGTGGCAAAGGCCCAGAAGGGGAATAAACGGATCATCCTCGACTTCGGCGGGAACTGGTGCGGCGACTGCCACGCCTTGGACAAGTACTTCCACCAAGAACCCAACGCGAGCCTGCTGAAAGCGCGTTTCATTCTCATCGACGTCAACATCGGCAAAATGGACATGAACCTCGACGTTGCGAAGCAATACGAAGTGCCCCTAGAGAAGGGCGTTCCCGCCCTCGCCGTCCTGGATTCCAACGGAAAGCTGCTCTTCAGCCAAAAGAAAGGCGAGTTCGAGTCAATGCGCAGGATGGAACCAAGTTCCGTCACTGACTTTCTGAACCGCTGGAAAGGGTAGGCGATTCTCTGGACGACCAGAGAACTAACGAGCCCGGGTCCGAGCGCAGCGAGGTTTGGAGTGCGGGAGCCATGCTACCGCTTTGGCGGACCTGAAGCCCTTCGCGGAGACTCGATGGAGCTACGCCTTTGAAGGCTCCCCTTCAACAGCCCTCTCCAACGCCCCAACGTCGATCTTCTGCATCCCCATCATCGCGTTCATCGCCCGCTTCGCGCGCTCCGGATCCGGGTCGCTGAGCAGGTCCGTGAGCTGCCTGGGCACGACTTGCCAAGACAGGCCGAACTTGTCCTTCAGCCAGCCGCACTGGCTCGGCTCTCCGCCATCGGCCATCAAGCCGTTCCAATAATAGTCAACCTCTTCCTGGCTGGTGCAGTCGATCTGGAACGAGACCGCTTCGGTGAACTTGAACAGCGGCCCGCCGTTCAGCGCGATGAACTCCTGTCCGTTGAGTGTGAAGTGGACCACGGCTACGTCCGGCACTGGGCCGGCAGGAACGTCCTTAAGCTCGGTCTCAGTGAGGATTTCGGAGTCCTTGAAGATTGATGTGTAAAACCGGGCGGCTTCGAGCGCCTGGTTATCGAACCAAAGGAACGGGGTGATCTTCTGCATGGTGTCTTCTCCAGATTCTAGTCGTTCCCACTCCGCGGATATCGACATCGTTTTTCATGCGGTACGAAATGCCCTTATAATGTTTATGTGCCTCGCCTGCTGTTTCTACTAGTCGCCTTCGCGTGCCTGATTGCTCAGGTTGCAGCGCAGCAGGTCGTATACGAGGGCGGCTTGCCATCCTACCAAGCAGGCACGATCCGAAGAGAAGTCGACCAAAACGGACCGAGCTGGTTCCCGGTTCCGTCAGCGTCCAAGCCAGACGGCTCGCTCATAGAGATCGACGGTGACTACTTTAACTCGGACGTTCTCATCGTTTTTCCGAAGACGCTTCTCCCACAAATAGTTCCGAGAGCCTCTGCACTTGCCCGACAGATCGGCAGGCCACAGACGGTGATTCGGGTGACCCAGGCCCAAGTCATCGGTTGCATCGACATGGAGTTCAACCGTTACGTGAAGTTCGACGGCAACTCGTCAACGGACACGGTGCCGTTCGGGACGATCGTCGACTCGGTGAAAAATTGGGGCCTTCCCCATCCGACTGGAGTCGTTATCGACAAGAGGTTTTCGGGATGCCAGGTCTCGCTGAATGGCAAGGACCTGAGCTCGATCCTGCTTCTGCCCACAAGTGAAATCGCTCCGTGGTCGAGTGTCAAGCTGGCTGCATCTCGCCACTGGTATGGATTGGTCACGCTGGTCGCAACGGCGATGCTTATATTGTCGAGTATCGGCGGCGCGTGTTGGGTGATCGTCATGCGCAAGAAGCCGAATCCAAAACCCTCGAACGAAGCGATGCCGACCACCTTGCCTGCGGCACAAGCTCGCTATGATGCCAAACGGTTCAAGCCGCTGAGAATCATTGGGGGCGTCTGGCCTCTGTTGCTCGTCGTCACAGCCCTGAATCGAGACTGGGTGGGGGACGCGATGATGTGGATACCACCGAGCTTCAACGGCAAGGAGAAATGGCTATTCATCCTGTTTATCCCAATGATTGGAACTGTCTTCCTCAAAGGCTTTCGTGCCAAGAGAACCGCAAAACCGGCCGACAATCCGCTTGGAAAAATGATGAGCATCATGATGGCTCCGGTTTTCATGTTAATGGGCCTCGTGCTTCTTATATTCTTCCCGCCCGGAACAATCCCCCTCATTCCCCCAACATTTTTCCGAATGGTTTGTCTTTGGCACGGTGGGGGACACGTCGCGGCCAGCTCTTTTCAGATTAGTGAATTTCTTGGCAGAA
>CAZUCK010000143.1:2589-3192 GCA_964619505.1 uncultured Fimbriimonas sp.
GGTAGTTTCCGCGGGGTTGCGTTTGGCAGGGTTGGGTTCGCTTGTTGGCACGTCTTTTGGACGGTGGGGAAGTCGTTGGCGAAGACCCAGCCGGTTTTAGGACCAGGGGATGAAGATTATGATCTGGCGATGGAAATGGCTACAAAGGCGGGAGTTAAAGTTCGCAAGGTCAAGGTCGCAACGGACCAGAAGGCGGTGAACGCATACGCCACCCTTTGGGGAACCGTCGGCGTTACCTTGGGTTTCCGAGACAAGCTGACGTTCGAAGAGCGCAGGTGCGTTATCGCGCACGAGATCGGCCATATAAAAGGGCGGCATGTTCCTTTTCTGGTGCTGTCAAGTCTCGTTGTCGCCGGAATACTCCTTGAAGCACAAGCGATGATTCGCGACAATGGCCACGGGGCTCTTGCTCCACTTGTCACCCTCATGGGCTCTCCCCTTCTTCTCTCCGTAGTGATGAGCCTCGCTCGTACGCCATTGCAGCGGCGAACAGAGTTCGCCGCCGACCGTTTCGCGTTGCAAACGATCGGCGACTTCTACGCGGTCGCACACGCGCTCGCTCGACTGCACCTGTTGAACGCATCTCCCCACACCCTCAAGAAA
>CAZUCK010000144.1:0-3186 GCA_964619505.1 uncultured Fimbriimonas sp.
AATTTGGCGCTGACGGCAAGGGGTACCAGGTTGGGGGCCTACCTTATGGGTTCCAACTGGACGGGTCGGTGAAGGGGTCGGCGTTCAAGGAATTCAAGGACGAGCAAGGCGTGTACTCAATCGGCTATGAGCTCGAAGTCACCGACGATCCTGACTGGGGCAAGAGCTACCAGTTCTATCTACGCAACGGTGTCGAGAGCTATTGAGAAGGGCCCTGAGAGCCCCGAGGGTCGTATGTCTCCGTCATTCCGAGCGCAGCCGAGGAATCGTTAAGGCCTGCGCACTTGCTCACGATTCCTTCGCTCCGGCTTCGCCCTCGGTCGGAAGGACGAGATCAGTCCGGCCGTCACCCGTCACCTAAAGCCTATGAAACTATCTGACCTTCAACAGGACACCCTCCCGTTCCAAGCCGCCGTCGACGGCGGCACGATTAAAGGCAAGTTCCGACCCCGGGCGTACACACCAAAAGTGGAGCAGCTCGTCGTCGGCGCCCAGGAAACCGCCTCACCGGCGAGCTCCCTGGCCGAGGCGCTTTCACGGCTGCTCGTCTCCTGGGACCTCAGTGCCGAAGACGGCGCGCCCTACCCCACCTCGCACGAGGCCCTTCTGGAGGTTCCCGTCGTCGTCCTCGGCGACGTGTTCAAATCGATCGCACGGGCCATGGCCCCAAAAGCGATGAGCGCCGAGCCCTAAGGCGCTGGCTTGCAACGGCGGGTCGTTATGGCGAGCCGCCCGCCTGGTATCCGCTGCTTCGCGCGGCCAAGTATCTGGGTGTCGCCCCGTGGGAGCTTCTGGATCGCCCGATCTTCTGGCAACATGCCGCGTTGATGGCCGAGTGGGCGGAGGGTCGCGCGGGCGAAGATCGGAGGGCATAAGGCATGGCTATAATGAGTCGCTTTGAAGCTCGAATATATTCTTCTATGCGACTCCACCATTCGCGAGCAAGGTACGAACAAGCTCAGCCTCATCGGCCTGTTCGACAGCATCTATGCCCAGCAGTTGCCCGTGATGCACGGCCGAGTTGATGTCGTCCTGGGCCTACTGCAGGACCCTTCCGAAGATGACGGGCCAACTCTTGACGTCACCCTTGACATCCTCGACCCAGAGATGGTTACGGCGGCTTCGCTGAATGTCAAGCAGGCTCTTAGTCCCCAAGTGCGGCACTTCAGGTTCCAGGTGGTCGTGCCGCTGGTGAACGTCCAGTTCCGCCAGAAGGGTCCTCACATCTTTCGAGCAAAGCTTGCCGACCAGGTCATGCAGACCTCGATGGAAGTCACTCCGATGCCGACGAAGCCGCAGCAGTAGTGGGTAGTGGGTCAGTTTGATCGCTGGAAACGAAATCAGCAGGAAATCGTCCGATCAGCATTGGTCCTCATCGTAACTAAGTTTTACTGAAACTGTTAGAATGGACCGTGGCTTCTAAAGACAACCGCGAGACCGGCGTACGCATACGCTCATTCGTGCGTGGGTTGGGGCGCATAGAGTGGACCGTCAAGGGAATGATGGTTATCACCGGAGCAGTGTTTCCGGTTCTTGAAGGCGTGATAATCGGCTACTACACTGCGTTGCCGGACACAGATGTCCATCGGGCCGACTGGGCGCGCTTCCTTCTGGCTATTGGCATTGTACATATCGTGCTGCTCTTGGGAACCTTGATTGGCCCATCAACACCGGCTGCCGCCATCGTTGCATTGGATGACGTTGAGGTTGAATTGGCTGCGTGTCAGGCTGAGGTTGAGGCATTACAGGGCAAGAGTGACCTCTATCTGTCTGCCCAAAACTGCATGGCGAACAGCCTGACCGTGCTTCAAAACATTCTTAAATCAACAGAAGGCCCCCTTAATCGAGGACAACGCTGGAAGGACTTCAAGGAGATTCTTCAACCATTCGCGGAGAACAGAGATCAGGTTTTAAATTTCGTGGACGGAAAATCGCTTTTTAACCTGGCCGTTTACCTATTCAATCCAGGAACAACCATGCTTGAGCCTGCCTATCGGCGGCACGATGATCGTCTAAAGCATACGGGCGACGCGGGCCGATCCTGGCCTGTCGGACATGGGCATGTAGGCATTTGCTTCGCACAAGAGAAGGTAATTATCACCCCGAACTTACAGGCCAACGATGAACTCTACACTTTTCAAAACGAACAAGACAGGAGACAATATGCGGCATCAGCTTCGGTCCCAATCTACGATTCCGGCACGATTCGCGGTGTTTTCATCGTGACCAGTAGCACACCGAACCAGTTCAATGCGGAGTCGCACGACGTAATATTTGAGTCTATAGGTCATGTACTCAGCGTTTACCTGACGTATACTGACGATATGGAGGAAGTCAATCATGGATGAGAAAGACAATTCCGAACAGGTGGCTGTAAGCGTTTTGCGCGAGCCGAGCACAAAAGAGCTTGCCGATTTGTTGGCTGCCGGACAGTCAACTTCCGACTATTATACGAGGGACCGTGAACGGCTAGAGCGCAAAATGCAGATGCTCTCATTGTTGGCGAAACACGGAAAGGCCGTTTAGTCCTTCGGGTGCCAACGCTTCTCGGCAGCGGCCCTAGCGATTTCTGAACGTTGTTCAGGGGTGAGTTTTTCCGAACGTGCCTGACCGCCCTTTTTGGCACGGTCAAGTTTGTCGGACGTTGGCTGCCCCGTGGACTGCGCCACGATATCGAACGCCGCCTGGTTCAAATCTTTGGGTCCTTTTGCCATCGTTAGTCTATTCTACGCTTAAACAGCAGTCTGACGTAGGATGAATTGTCCCATTAGCGGCACCGCGAATGAGTACTTGCCGTGACGATTCTTATAGACGATCCCGGCATCCATGAGTGCGGCCAACATTTGGTGAACGTGGCTACCCCCAAGTGGCTTGCCGTATACTTGCTCGGAATATTCGACAATGTCTTGGTTTGTGAATTCAGTGTCGCAATTAGTAAGCGATGCGATGATTCTCAGAAGATCGCGTTGACGATCCGTGACTCTCGCCCAACGCCCGGAAAAGAAGTCGGAATCGAGCTTGCGGACGAGCTCATCAATTGGCACGGCTGTTTCCTTGTCGCCAGTGCTAAATTTCTGAATCCAGCTATCGTAGACCTCTTTGCAGATGTATTGAATGAAATTTGGATAGCCCACGCTCCCTTGGTCCATTGACTTAAACCGCACGTTGTTCTAACTTTATTCTCCT
>CAZUCK010000145.1:0-3144 GCA_964619505.1 uncultured Fimbriimonas sp.
ATCGGCGATGATTCCGTACTTGATGACTTCGGCTAAGCCTGCGACCCATTCGCGATTCGGCAGTGTCTGAAGGGTGTCAGGATCGATCAACACCGCTCTGGGTTGATGAAACGCTCCGATGAGATTCTTTCCGAGGACATGATCGACGCCGGTCTTGCCTCCGACGCTTGAATCGACCTGCGCCACTAAGGTCGTCGGCACCTGTACGAATGGAATGCCACGCTGATAAATCGCGGCCGCGAAGCCGGTTAGATCACCGACCACACCGCCTCCCAACGCGAGCAGCATCGAACGACGCTCGAACCTGTGCCGAGCCAGTACATCGAGGATTCGGGCGGTCGTGGCCAGCGTCTTCGACCGTTCACCTGGCGGCAATACAATCGAAACTGGCTCATACCCAGCGTGCTTCAGCGAAGAAACTGTTCGGCGAAGGTAGTGGCGCGCGACATGCTGATCCGTGACAATGCCGATTTTTCCAGTTGAGATGAGCTTCTTGAGGGTCACCCCAAGGGAAACGCTGACACCAGGCGCGATGAAAATATCGTAGCTCCGCTCCCCCAATCTGACAGGGATACGTTGCTCGATCGTTCCTGCTGTCTCCATAGCTAGCTTCAGAACCAAGTGACGATTCTGGCCTTTCACCTCTCAAGTCTTGACGTACGTTCAAGAGCGAAAGACAAAAGGTGAGGCGCGGATCAGAAGTTTTCAGAAACCTGGCGATGGTAACACAACCCACTGAAAGATAAAAGCATTTCGAACAGCTTCCAGGCGGTGTGCTCCACGCGTCCAGAATTCAGACAGCAGGAAGCAATGGAGCTAACAATCCAATGGGAAACGGGGCGGTTGGGGGAAATCTAGAAGAATGGAACCGAAGCCCTACCGATCCCGAGGGACCGGTAGGTGGTCATCATGTTTGCACGATCGTCGGAGTCAGGAAGATGAGCAGTTCTTGTTTTGAGACGCTTTCGTTCTTGTTCTTGAACAACCATCCAAGGACGGGGATCCGTGATAAATAGGGCACTCCTTGAACGTTGTTGTTTTGAGTATCGATAAACACACCGCCAATGACCATCGTTTCCCCGTCACGAACCAGGACCTGGGTGTTCGCTTCACGACGATCGATGCTTGGACCGGCAGGGTTGCTTCTGGCACCTACGGCATTTCGCGTCGCACGGACCCTCATCATGATGAGCTTGCCGACTTCTTTCGGATCACGAGAGGTTATCTGCGGCGTGACGTTCAGCTCCAAATTGGCATCCACGAAGGTAGTTTGCGTACCTTGGAGCGAGGTGGTCTGGAACGGAATCGACTCACCTTGCGAAATCTTCGCCTCTCGCTTATCCAACGTCGTGATCTTCGGAGCCGCAATGACCTTGGCCAGTCCGAGCAACTCGCCCGCCGAGAGTCTCAGGTCCAGGGCAAATCCATCGGCCAGCTTGCCGAACGAGTAACCGATTCCCGGAACCGCCGGAAGTCCGGCAACTTGTGCCGGCAAATTCACGAGGAAATCTCTGGGAATCGTCGTCGCGCCGGTGCCTGCAACTGGCGCAAAGGGGCCCGTTATATTTCCTGCAAATGAAAAACTGTTGGGTCCAAAATCTGAGTTCTTGACGCCCCACTGGATGCCCAATCCTCTGGCGTACACCGTATCGGCCTGGACGATGCGGGCTTCAATTTGGACCTGCGGAACCTGCAAGTCTAACCCTTCGATTAACTGCTTGAGAACCGCCATCTTGGTTTCGGTATCTCTGACGACCAGCGCATTCGTCCCTTGACTAAACTGCATGAGCCCTCTGGGGCTCAGGTTCTGCTTCAAGGATGTCATCAGCTCCTGAGCCTGGATGTTTCGTACATAGAACACGCGGTCGACCAACTCTTCCGCCTTCGTTTTCGCGTCTTTCGCCCTCGCTTCTTCATCCTCCTGCTTGGCGATGTTCGCCAGTGAGTCGATCCAGAGGATACTCCCCTGCTTGATCTTTCCAAGTCCGTTCATCTTCAGAATCATGTCCAGTGCCTGGTCCCATGGCACACTCACAAGCTTCATGGTGACCTTGCTCTTGACGCCTTCTCCGATCACAATATTGAAGCCGCTGACTTCGGCAATGAGTCGAAGGACATTGCTGATGTCAGCCTGCTGGAAATCCAAAGAGATGCGGCGTCCGGAATATCGGGTTTCGCCGAGCACGAGGTCCTCCTTGGGCGTTTGTTTCTCGGCCGCGTCCGGCTCGGACATCATTTGCACGGGTCGGGCACGAAATGCCGTCGCTGACCGATGAACGGCAACTTGCGCCTTCTGAATGCCCTTCCTCTCCAAGGCCTCAACCGCGTCCCGGTTGGCATCGCCTGTTTTTTGTGCGAAGGATAGTTGGGAAAGACCGGCAGGATTTTTTCCTCCTGCATTCTCACCAGCCGTCGCATCCGTCAATTTGACCACCAGGGCCGCGGCTTGCGGCTCAATCACGTACTCAACCCGGTTTTCAAGATCCAGGACGACTCGGACCCTGTCCCGGTGATATCCGACGCGGATCTGCTTCAAGAGACGATGGCTGACATTCATAAACGGTTTCTGCACGGCAGACGAAACCTGGGGGATGTCGATCACCAGACGATGCTCCCCCACCCTCTTGGCTTCATGCACTAACTTGCCATCTCCCGAAATGGCCACGCTCACTTCATCAGCGTCCCTGTGAACGTCGATGCTGGTTACGGTTCGCGCCAAGGCGTCCTGCGAGACCGACGGGCTTTGGTCACGACTCATTGGCGACGTCGGGACATCGAGGGTACTGTCCGAGGTCGCCCCCATCGATGGAGGTGCCATTGGATAGCTCAATGCCGCCAAGGCAGCGAGGAACCGACCCATTGTCTTTGCACGCATGTGTATGTGTCTCATTCTAGGCCTTCTTTCGGATGGAGAAGCTTGACGTACTCTCGTTCCTGCTTTCGCCCGTAGACATCGGTAAACCGCTCCTGAACGATGATGCCTTTTTCCGTGACAGCACTCACTACACCGCTATTCGGTCCCACACGGGTCCCTTTCCGGACCGTATACCCGTTGCCATCCGGCGTCTGCACCATCGCGGTGTATCCGTATGCCCCCCAAATAATCGCAATGAGATTCATGTCGGTTAAGTTGACACGCTGCAA
>CAZUCK010000146.1:0-3010 GCA_964619505.1 uncultured Fimbriimonas sp.
TCAGCGCGAGAAGGAAACCGGGGCGCTCGTTGCGGGCCAGCCAGAGCACGTTACCGCAATTGAGGAGCAGGTTTTCGGCGAAGAGGATTGGAGGGAGCGATCCACCGAAGACAAGGGGCTGTTCTTAAGGGACTCCGAGGGCCGGGTCATCGCCTTAAACCAAGAGACGATATACACCGTTCGACCTTGGCCGCTTGGCGGGTTTGTCCGCATCAAAGGCATGTTTCCCGAAGATGACGGGAGCGAGGTCCGAGTGCCGGGCGGGTTTTACAGCAAGGCGCCGTGGAAGCGCTTTTTTGTGTTGCTTGCGGGCCCGGCGTTCAGCGTACTGGCAGGGATGGTCTTACTCTTCGCACTCTATGCGGTGTGGGGCGTCGAGAAGCAAACCACAACGATCGATGATATTGTCGAAGGAGCCAAAGACGGTCCTGCGGCTAAAGCAGGCTTGAAGCACGGCGACGTGATACTGAGCATCGATGGACAAAAGGTCACCACGTTTTACGAGATGGTCTCAAGAGTGAGAGACCGAGCCGGAGAACGAATACTGGTGGTCTATCGGCGTGGAACGCTTACAAACCAAATCGCCCTGGTTCCAACTTTGGATGCGATCCCACAGCCAGTGCTGGGACCGGACCAGATGCCGACCGGTGAGAAGAGGCGGCAGGGTCGACTTGGCTTAAAGATGGCTCCCATGATGGTCCCCCTGTCCTTGGGCGAGGCGGCTGGCAAAGCGATCGAAGCCCCCGTGATGGAAGCTCAGGGACTACTAAGCCTTGCAAGACGTGAAAAAAAAGCATCCGAATCTGTGGGAGGGCCCATATCCATGGTCGCCTTCACCAAGAACGCAACTGACGACGGGATCCGATCCGTCATCCAACTCGCCGCTCTACTCAGCATTTCAGTCGGCTTCTTCAATCTGTTGCCAATCCATCCTTTGGACGGCGGCCAAATGGGCGTCGCGCTCCTCGAGATGCTATCCGGCGGCAAGCGGCTGAATATCAAGATTCAGGGCGCAATCGCAAGCCTTGGAGCCCTCGTGCTCATCTTGCTCATCAGCAGCGTCCTGTTCATCGACGTCAACCGCTTCTTCGTACACCCAGCCAGAACTGCGCCCGTGGCTCAGCCCAAGTAGCGGACTCAGAGCGCGTCTTTCAGCGAAATTCGGAAGACTTTCTTTGGAAGATTCTCGGCCATGAACTCAGGGCTGTAGATGAACTCAGTAAGGTCCGAGCCCTTTGGAACGCTGAACACAAGAGCAAAGTCGCAAGCGGAACCTTTGATCAGGCTGGGGCCCCTGTCCCTCAAGTCGCAAGCCAGACCAGTGAACTGGTGATAAGAGTGCTCATCGTTGTCGACCAGCGACGTCTCTTCAAATCCAAAGGGATTGCAGGTGACTGTTCGCTGGGTCGCGTTCTTGATTCGCATCGTCACAGCAACGATCTCTTCCTTGTCGCTACTCGCATCAACGGTGCCGGAATCGAACTGTTTCGTGTAGTGGTCAGTTTTTGTAACCTTAACGACCTTGACTGTGCACCATCCGCCATTGAGAGTCTCACCGACCTTGCCAGTCAGCCCTTGCACCTGGTTGGCGCCACCCTCCGGGGCGAGGTCGAATCCAGTCGCAGACTTCGTGATATTCATCTTGAGCGCTTTGGCCACGTCGGCCAACGGCACATAAGTTCGGTCGTTCTTAACAATGAAGTCCGTTTCGACGCTATTTCCGGCGATGCTCAACGTTCCAGCCGTCATTGCACCGTAAGCGACGATCGCAGCGCTCCCCAACACAACAGAACCTAACAAATATCGAGCTCTCATCTTGCCCTCCGATCAAACGGCCCCGTTAATTTTTACAGGGACCATCTCCATCATGCTGATTCAACCACATTGAAACGAATGATGGAAACTCCCGTTTCCCTTTCTCGAGAATTAGGTCTTCACAGATGAGAGGGACCCCGGACGCTGTCGCGCCCCGGGGTCCCGCGATTTTGACCTTACTTTGTGCCGGCTTTAGCCTGAGCGACGATGGCTTTGAATGCGTCCATGTCGTGAATTGCGAGTTCGCTGAGCATCTTACGATTCACCTGGATGCCTTGCTCCGTCAAAAGGTGAATCAGTTGACTGTACTTCACGTCGGCTTCCGTGCAAGCAGCGGTAATACGCGTGATCCAAAGCTTTCGGAACTCTCGCTTGCGTGCCCTTCGGTCACGGAAGGCATACTGCCCCGACTTCATCACCTGTTCGTGGGCTCGGCTGTAGACGTTTTTCTTACGTCCCCAATACCCCGAGGCCCTCTCGATGATTTTCTTATGTCTCTTGTGGCGCATTAAGCCACGTTTCACTCGTGCCATTTTCTTATTTCCTCATTTTTAACCGGGTCCCGGCCCTTTTGGCGGTGGCGGTAGAGTCGTGGAGGCCCCTAGGGCTTCCGTCTCTGCATTCTTGGAATCACGCCAAGTCTGCAGGTTTGTTCCTCGCCGAAGCGGAAGAACCAAACTGTTTCTAGAGGACGAGAAGGCGCTTTACGCGCTTCTGCTCGCCCTTGAACAGGGTGGGCTCTTGCTCAAGCCGTCTCTTGCGAGACGCTTTCTTGTGCAGGAACTGATGGTTGTTGTGCGACTTCCGGCGTGTGATCTTTCCCGTCCCGGTGATCTTGAACCTTTTGGCCGCCGTCTTGTTTGTCTTGATTTTTGGCATCTTTCTTCTTTCCCGTCTGGGGCTTCGGAACGAGGATCATGATCATCATTCGTCCGTCCAAGGTCGGCGTGCGCTCAACGGTCGCAATGTCCGCAACCATCTCTGCAAATTGCTCCAGTTTCTTACGCCCGAGTTCAGGGTGGGTGACTTCCCTTGCCTTGAACATACAGGTCACTTTGACTTTATGACCCTCGTCAATGAACTTCGAGGCGTTCTTAACCAGAAATCCGAGATCGTGTTCAGCAATTCTCGGACTGATCTTTATACCCTTTACGTCGAGAGATTTTTTCTTTCCGTCCCTGTTTTGCTTCTCGGT
>CAZUCK010000147.1:0-2870 GCA_964619505.1 uncultured Fimbriimonas sp.
CGTAGTACATGTTGATGCCGTTGACCGGGGCATGGCCGCTCTCGAGCGGCTTCGACTGAACGAGGTCGGACCAACGATCTGGCGTGAGAGGAGCGACTGTGAGCTTCATCGGCCTTGCCTCAGGCGCCTAATGTTGAAAGTAACCGGCGCATTGCGGCAGGACGCGCATGGCCCAGAATGAAATGGGGGTCATGCATGGCATGCCCGCAATGCGTCCGGTTGGCCAAAGGGTTGGGCATCACCTCGTTACTCCGGAATCTCGGGCTCGACGAGCTTAGCGAGTTGTGCGAGCGACTCTTGCCAGCCGAGATAGCACATCTCGAGCGGAATGGCTTCAGGCAGCCCCTCTTGCACAATGTTGAGCTCAGTTCCGCACGACACTTTCTTCAAGGTCACCGTCGTCTTCATTTCGCCGGGCAGGTTCGGGTCGTCGAACCTGTCCGTATAGCAAATTTTTTCGAATGGCAACAATTCACGATACTCGCCGCCAAACGAGTGGCCGTGGCCTGTCGTGAAGTTCGTAAACGACATCTTGTAGGTGCCGCCAACTTTGGCATCCATGTGGTGAACCTTGCAGGTGAAACCGTAGGGCGGAAGCCACTTGGCCATTGCGGCGGCGTCCAGGAACGCCCGATAGACGCGCTCTGGATTCGCACGGAGTACGCGGTGAAGTCGGATGGTGCCTGTGGACATGATCAATTCGCCTTTCGCTTGGATGACGGGACGGACTCCCCCGTTTCTTTGCGTCAAATGGCGCACTGGTCTTCATTGGCGTGGCGATCAGGTCTTCAAACGTAAGGGGTCCGACATGCATGCTACTACCGTTGCCGTCGATCTTACAAAGTCCGTGTTCCAGCTCGCCGTGGCCGATGAGCAATGGCACGTCGTAGAAACCCAGCGCCTCACCCGCACCCGGTTTGAGCGCTGGTTCGCCAATCGCGATGTGAGCCTGATCATCTGGCACCTGGCCGTTAGCACCCACACCAAGCCAACTGAAAACCGTTTTGAAGGAGAGCCTGCAAAAAGCGCTGTGATGGAACGAAGGTCAAACCGGACCGGGGAGAGCCCGATATATGGACCGTACTTTTAGTACACGGGGGAGATAGGGGCCTTGGTCGCGAATAGCCATCATGGGCAGCAGTACCAACTGCACAAACAGCCCGAATGTAAGGCAGCAAACCTTTCAACCATTACGACGCAAAAACTTGCTCTCCTTGGGTGGGCCATGTAAGTCCATATACGACATGCTAGAACTCACTCGACGAGCTGTAGCTTGGAAATGGAAATGAAGCCTTGTGCATCAATCTCATTGCACTCCTTCCATGACCTTGTCCCCGCCACAGTGGAAGGCCGAATGCCACCGTCAACCAAGACGCCTCCCCTCCCAAGCGGCACGATGTTGTTCAAGAAGAAAGAGCTGTCGTTTTCACCGGACACGTAGAGGAAGACCCGCTGGCCCTCTCTCAACCTGAGCATCGTCGGTTGAAACGCTGGCGCCCTTGTGCCAAAGCGACTTTCCACGGAGCCCTTCATCCCGAATTCGCCTGTGGGAAATGACAAGACTGTATAGCTTCCCGGACTCAAGATGAAGGGGCGTTTTCCGTCAATCTCTATACGGAAGGCATCTAGGTCATGTGGAGCACGGAACAGATAAACAACGGCTTTGCCTGGTAGAGGATCCTGAAGCGGGACTGCAGGGGGAGGTCTGTAGTAGCTCGGTGGCTTGTTCTCGGCGCAGGAGATCGCGAGAACAGCCAACAACATCAATGCAATTCGCCGAAACATTGGACTTGAGTTCTAACGAGGCTGTAAAAAACGCGTTTTCCACCCAAACAACGGCAGCCTTGCCCTTTGTTTGGATAGCGTGTCGTGAATGGAACGTTCATGCCCACAGTGTGCCCCAATTCCGCGCCCTTTTGCGTTCGATGTCGGCTATCAATGCAGGGATGTTGTGGTATTTGAGGTGCTGGATGTTGGCATCGCTGTGGTCGCCCGCATCAGCGGTGATAGACGGGCGACAGCCCGCCGCGAGGACGTCCGTGTCAACTGCCATGTTAGAACGGCTCATGTCAAGGGGATGAGCTGAGCTGGGTCCGGCAGGGCGCGCGGTATCTCCAGGCCGTCCACCGACCAGAGATCTAAACCGGCGAGAAGACCGTCCTGCTCGAACACGAACGCACCAAACAGGTGGCCGGCACTGTTCTTCCACTGAAAGTCGCCTAGGACCTGCATTCGAAAGTCCTTGGGTCTGTTTCCGTCAATAGCCAGATCAACGCTTGCACACCCGCAAGGGCAGCGGGAAAAAACCCGAGCTCGGCCAAGCTGGCGCAGGTATTTCGAGGCTTCAGGAGTTCCGTTCTCAAGGATCCATCGGATAAGGTCGCGCTCGTGCTCCGTGAGCTCGCGGTCCTCGGGGATCGGCGCCTTCGCGTGTGCCATGGACTGAGGTCTAACGCAAAGTTAACCGGCGACTTGTGCTCGGAGGCCGCGCAGCGGCCGGACGCCGCAAGGCGTCCGTGTTGAATGATGGGACGGACTCCCCCGTTCTTTTACGCGAGAGTTGCGTACTGGTCTTCATTGGCGTGGGGATCAGGTCTTCAAACGTAAGGAGTCCGACATGCATGCTACTACCGTTGCCGTTGATCTTGCAAAGTCCGTGTTCCAACTTGTTGTGGCCGATGAACATTGGCGGGTGGAGGAAACCCAGCGCCTTACATGCACTCAGTTTGAACGCTGGTTCCTGAACCGGGAGGTGTCTCTGGTCATCATGGAAGCCTGCGGCTCCGCGCACCATTGGGGTCGCTGGCTCAACGGCCTGGGCATTGAAGTGCGACTATTGCCCGCCCAGTACATCCGCGCCTACGTCAAGC
>CAZUCK010000148.1:0-2817 GCA_964619505.1 uncultured Fimbriimonas sp.
GATGTCGGCCACCGTGCGCACCCCGCCGCCGACGGTGAGCGGCATGAAGCACTGCTCGGCCGTCGCAGTGACGACATCGTGCATGATCCCGCGATTGTCGCTGGAGGCGGTAATATCGAGAAACACGAGCTCATCGGCGCCCTGCGCATCGTAGGCCTTCGCGCACTGCACCGGATCGCCGGGGTCGCGTAGCGCCCGGAACTTTCCGCCCTTTACCACGCGGCCGGGGTTTCCGTCGGCTGCGGAAACGAGGGAGCTGGTATCAAGAGACCATCCGTCTTTACCTGCGCTGTCGCGGCGGCTGTGACCGGCCCCAGGTTCAGACCAAGCATGCCTCTTCGAGGCAATTCGGAGGATTGCAGACCGGCTGCGAGCAGTAACGCGAAATGGATCATAATCTTGTATTACATTTTGTAATACCCTCATGGAAAGGCAAGGAGTTGCAGCCCGTTGACGAAAGCTCGAAAACTTTCAACGATCGAGATGACCGTGCTTGGTATGGCCTACCTGCGCGGGCCCTGCAGTATCTATGCGATCTACAAGGAGTTGTCGTCCTCCGCCTCGACCTACCATAAGTCCCGCGCGGGGACGGCCTATTCCGTTTCGAAGCGGTTGCTGAGTTCCGGATTTATCGAGCATGCGGACGAAGGCGCCATTCGCATCTCTGTCAAAGGAGAGCGCGCACTTCGCGAATGGATCTGTCCTCCCGTGCCGATGACGGACGTGGCGCATTCGGTCGACCTACTTCGCTTACGGTTTTTCTTCCTTGGCGCCGCCGACTTGGATTCGCGGCTGAAGTTCATCGACACGAGCATTGACGCCCTAGCAGCATTTGAAGCCAGGGCGCTCGATCTCATCGCCAGGAACGAAGAGGTTGGCGACTACTTTGGCTCCTTGGCCACAGTCTCGCTCGTACTGGAGACCCGTGCCCGTATCTCATGGCTCCGCCTTGTCCGCGGGTGGGTTGAACACCCGATCGGACCGCAGGGTTCCTGGGCCGAAGAAATCCTGCGCGCGCTTTCGACCGCATCATAGCGATCGGACGGTCATGCAAATCAACGACGCCCTGACTGGCCAGTCAACATCTCTTCCGACCGTCATTGGCCCAAGAGAGTGGCTGTAAGTGCCTTAATTGGAGCAGTGTTGACCCAAATATGCCTTGAACTCCCATCGGAAAAGTACGTCGATAGCTTCTTCCAGGCCATGGCCGAATTTGCGGACGAGGGCATCCCCCAAGTGCCCGATGGCTTTACCGAAGAGCAGTTTCCGGCCCACTTGCAGCGGCTTCACGACCAGTCGGTAGGGAAGAACCTACCGGAGGGATATGTGCCTTCCAAGGAGTTCTGGATCGTTGATGCCGATGGTTACGCCGGCAGGATAATTCTTGGTCTCTCTTTTGTGCCTGGACCCGATAGAGTTGGACATCACGTTGGCTACGCTGTTCGTCCGAGCAGGCGACGAAGGGGTTATGCGACGCTTGCTTTGCAGCTTCTCCTGGACGAGGCACGGAAGCTGAAGATCTACAAGCTCATGCCCACATGCGGCGTAGATAACCTCGCCTCGCGGAAAGTGATCGAAAGGAATGGCGGCGTGCTGTTGGCCGGCTTGCCGGATGGTGAGTCGCCGCACCGCGAGCTTCGGTTTCTCATTGACCTGGACGCAGGGTCGGAATCTAGGAATGATGCCGCTCAGGCAAGTTCGAATTGACTTCCAGGGGCTCTTGAACTCATAATCTATTCCCCGGCGGGCGGTTAGCTCAGTGGTAGAGCACTACAATGACACTGTAGGGGTCACAGGTTCAAGTCCTGTACCGCCCACCATCTTTTGAATGTGTGAACCTGAATTCTGCGTTTTGTGGTGAATTATTCGCCATCAACGGTTCAGGCTCTCAACGGTCACTCAATCATTGACCTCTAGGAAGGTTACTAAGTGCTCCATCTATGAGCCTAAAGTAGGGTTGATGATCACGTATCGGTCTTCCAATAAAGCCTTCCAAGGGCCTCCTAGAGGTTATCACCTCACCGTAGCAAGTCGCCCAACAGAGTGTGCGTCCACGCTGGCTCCGGAACATTCCTTGCAATCTGTCGAGGCTTGTCGTATAATACTGTTTGATACCAAACGATAATGAACGACACGATGAAAAGTCAGGCATGGCTGAC
This sequence comes from uncultured Fimbriimonas sp., assembly GCA_964619505.1. Taxonomy (GTDB): domain Bacteria; phylum Armatimonadota; class Fimbriimonadia; order Fimbriimonadales; family Fimbriimonadaceae; genus JBBQMJ01. The sequence continues at coordinate 2,160 of CAZUCK010000148.1, forward strand.
ACCGGAAGAGGCTGCGAAATACCTCAGCATCGGCCGAACCAAGATTTACGACCTCGCTCAGAACGGCAAGATCCCTGCCCAAAAGATCGACAAGCAGTGGCGGTTCAAGGCAAGCGACCTGGATCTGTGGCTCTCCGTCTCGAAGTCGATTGAAGGCTATTTTCAGACCGTTCAAGCCAATATACTGGACAACCCATTGCTTCGGGAGCCTCAGAAGGAAGCATACGCAAAGCTCTACGACTTTTTTAAGTCTGGTCAAAAGATGGCGCTCGTCCAACTCCCGGTGGGATGCGGGAAGTCCGGCCTTGCTTCCATTTCTCCCTTCGGGATCGCTAAAGGAAGGGTCCTGGTGATCACGCCCAACCTGACGATCAGGGACGAGGTGAAGAACAATCCCGATATCAACAACCTCAAGTGCTTCCTGAAGCGGTCGAACGTTTTGAGCAAGATTGATATGCTCTCCGGGCCTTACGTCACGACGCTCGACACGGGCAATACGAGCGTTACGGATGACTCGCATTTTGTCGTCACCAACGTCCAGCAACTCGCGACAAACACCGACAAGTGGCTGTCAAAGTTTCCGTCGAACTACTTCGACATGATCATTGTCGATGAGGCCCACCACAGTGCGGCTGAAAGTTGGCAGAAGATCCACGCG
>CAZUCK010000149.1:0-2766 GCA_964619505.1 uncultured Fimbriimonas sp.
AGTTCGTAAAGGCCCCCTAACGCCTGCGGATCGCCCTTGGCAAGGGCGGTGAGCCAGCGTTTCTCGGCCAACGAATCTTGAAGCGCATCATTTGGCATAACATAGACGACCGCACCAACGGAAATGATGCGCGGTAGGTCAGTTTAACACTTGCCCGTGCCAATTGCTTGTCTTCTTCTGAGAACATTTTTCGCTTTTAATGGCCCGACTCTCGTCCTGGACCAAGTGATGATTTTCGGCAGCTTCAGCTGGCCCTTTCATGGTTGATTCGCCAGAACCTTTAGGCCGGAATCCAGCCCTCTGAGGAAGGCTTCGCCCTCTTGCACATCGCCGAGCGACATTGGCGCTTCAGGAAGTTTGGGAGGTGTTCTGAGGGCCAACTGCCACCATCCGACGTCGTGCCACTTGCCGAGCTTATGTCCGACGTGGCGGAACACGCACGTGTGCTCGAAGCCCAGGGACTCGTGAAGCCGCACGCTGGCGGGATTGGGTTGGGTGATCACGCCGAACACGTTCAAGTAGCCCTGCAAACGGAGGACTTGGAAGAGGGAAGTGTAGAGGGCGGCCCCGACCCCTCTACGGTGGTGAGCCTTGTGGACGTAGACGGTGGATTCAAGCGACCATTGATAGGCCTCTCGAACGCGGTAAGGGCCGGCATAGGCGTAGCCCATGACTTCGTCACCATCGACGCACACGATCCAAGGCAGGCGTTCCAACGTTTTCGCGATGCGGCCGCGCATCTCTTCGAGAGAGGGCGGGACCAGCTCGAACGAGGCTGGGGTTTCTAAGACGTAGGGAGCGTAGATCGCGAGGATTTGAGGCGCGTCTTCGGGCCTTGCGAGACGAATGACGGGCGGCATGGATCATTTTATCCTCCAGGTGATTCAGGGGTCAGGAGGTTCATCTCGACGCGGGGGCGTCTTCGTCTCAATCATTCGGACGTCCTCCGCTTTGCGGGCCAACCCGCCGGATCCGCCAACATGGTCGTTTTCATCGCCCAGACGCTTTCGCCGTACCGAGCCACCAACCCAGTTCGCCACGTCTGCCACAGAATTTCCTTATCCCTTGGATTGGACATCCGGTATTGCGCGATCCCATGCCAATACAGCGATTCCGGTGCCGCTGGCGTGTGTGGGTGGTCACGCACGACGCGCTCGAACCTCGCCACAGCATCTGCGTTGCGACCGGCCCTCAGCTCGTTCAAGCCGAGGGCCAACTTTAGTTCCGCGAGGAATTCGGGTGGAGCAAGGTAGCCCATCCATTCCCGGATCCTGAGTCGTCGGTGGTTCACGATGGCAAATTTGGGCTCCCAATAGACCTCAAATTCGATGTTCAAATCCTTCGACAGGTCGGTGTCGAGCTGCACCGGTAGGAACTCCGAGTTCAGCAATTCAATGACTTCTTGGTCCGGATACGTCACGGCATCCATGCATCCGCAACCGCTTCACCCGTAACTGAAAAAGTCCAAGAAGACGGGGCGACGCGAGTCGAGAGACCTCGATAGTGCCGCCTCAAAACTTTCGACCCACATAACTCCTGTGGACTGAACGGGCTTCATTGAGACAAGGATGACGCCGCATTCAACCCAGGTTCTTGTAGGTTATTGCCTTTTCAGAGATAGCGCCCGGGAGTGACACCCACGAAGCGCTTGAACCATTTGGTGAGGTGGCTCTGATCCGTAAAGCCCGTTTCCGCTGCCACGTGCCCGATGGGCCAACCCTCTCCAAGCATGCATTTAGCCCTCTCGATCCTAGCTTGCGTGCAGTAGGCGTGGGGAGTCAAACCAGTCGCCTTTTGGAACACGCGGAGAAAATGAAAGGGACTTAGCCCCGCCAGGTTGGACAATTCCGTCAATGTAATGGGCTGATGGCAATTTGCCTGGATGTAATCAACGGAAACGTTGATCGCTTGATTCTCAATCGATAGGGCACGAAAACTTCTGCTTGGATCGCCGTGTCGCGAAATGAGCTTGCCCAGGACATTCAACAGCAGTCCGTGGCCTTCAAGGCCGCCTACCCCATTTTCAAGTTCGTGGATCACGTAACGAAACTCTTTGGACAGGCCCGGATCAAACACCACTGCATTCGGAAAGTGCGGAAGCGTCGGTGCACCGAGCGCTTGGGAGGCTGCGCTCGCCATCAGCCCAGTGCTGGGGTACATGGCTCGATAGGTCCATCCGTCGTCACCCACGGCGGAACCGGTGTGGACCTCGCCTGGATCGACGAGCACAATGCTGCCCGCAGGAGCCACATGTCTGTTGCCTCGTATTTCAAAAGCTTCAGCTCCTGCCTCGATGATGCCGATGACATACGTATCGTGTGAGTGCGGGGTGAACGAGTGTCGAACGTAACTTGCGCTCAAGAGGTCGAGGCAACGAAGGTCCTTGCATCGCCAAACCCGGGCTTCTTCACGATTCCTGGGAATCATGAATGGTTATACGGTGGCTTGGATCTATTCCGCGCCACGGCAAAGGAAAGGAGCGATGCAGTCGACTACGCCCAACTTAGACCCTCCTCCAAAGAGGGCGAGTACTGCTTGGTCCCTCAGATTCTTGATCACTCCCATCGATCCTTAGAAAGAAACGATGACAAAACTCAAGGGGTCTCGCACGGTCCTAATATTGCGTGGGGTGAAGGGCGGAGGTTTGGATCTCCGCTTAAACCTTGACGTCTGAGAGGCAATTGCGGCGGTGAAAAAAGCCAATGAGAAGAGGATTCTGGTCGGGGCGACTGGATTCGAACCAGCGACCCCCTGCTCCCAAAGCAG
>CAZUCK010000150.1:0-2684 GCA_964619505.1 uncultured Fimbriimonas sp.
CACGACAACAAGGACATCTCCCAAATCCTGAAGTGACGCGATCTCCGGCGCCACGGCGCCGCGCTCATCCCTTATGTCGAACGATCCTGGCTCCTCCGACGGTGGGGCCGACATGGCTGGCCGAGGACTCGATGCGGACCTTGACGGTGGATTTGCCCTTTGTTGCGTCTACCGGTAACGGGTAATCCACATCATAGTATCGGTTTAGGGGTTTTCCTTCAAGAGTGTCGGTTGCGACCTGTTTACCATCGACGAGGATCTTGAAATCAGGGTGGTTTCGATCGTTACCCCAATACGTCATTACCAAGTCGACCGGTTGGGCCGGGTCCACCTTGATATCAAACTCGAACCACCCGTTCATGAGTGGTTGACGGGTGCTCCTTCCGTTCTGCTCGCGTACATCGTTCCGTTCCTGAGTCAGGTGATGATCGCGCTCGGGCTGCATCTGGCCGATAAGCATGTTGTCGACCGTGCGTGCTTCAAGGTCTTTTTGCCGTGCCTCTTCGGCCCGATACTCAATCTCCTTGGCATCCCATTCCGACGGAGTGAATTCATCCAGATAGACACCGGTTCGCTCGTGATACAGAGAGTAAAACGGTTTGAACGTCAAGTCGTTCGGCTTTGCAGCGTTAACGGTTTTGAATCCGAGCGGTGTATCCGGGATCGGTTGAAGCCAATCTTCCAGCGGGCGTTCGCTGCCGATGAGCACCGGCGTCCTTTCCAGCGTGCCGGAATTGCGACGGCGACGGCCGGCCGGGGCTGGCCCCATATCGGCGGCAAGGACAATCGGTCCATATAGGATGGCGACGCGCTTCGCATTGTCCGGCGTTGCCTCGGTGTGAAGACTCATAGGCAGGCTGAACTCAAGCTTGTCGCCCTTTCGCCAGGTTCGATTGATAGATGCATAGGAGGACTGCTCGGTTGACCGGGCAACCTCTTTGCCGTTCACTTTGAAGACTATTTCGCCCTTCGACCACCCTGGATGGCGAACGAGCATATTGAATTTCCTTGGCCTGCCTTCCAATACAGAGAGCGAAACCTCGTTCGAAAATGGAAACTGGGTGTCTTGCTTGATCTTGAGACCGGCTTCCCGCCAACTGAGCTCTGTTGGCATGAATAGGTTCACCCAGAGGGTCTTGGCCCCGTCGTGGAAGTAGGCGGTATCGCCGTGCTTGGTGTGGTTCTCCATTCCCGAGCCGTGGCAACAAGTGAAATCGTCGAACGGATTGCTGAAGCCACGGGCGGCGCCGGTCTGAAGCGGAACGAAGTAAGTCACCATTCCTGTTGCCGGGTCTTGCGAGGCAAGGATGTGGTTGTAGTACGCCCTCTCGTAGAAGTCCATTTGAGACGCCTTCCGATCCCACTCGAATACATGCCGCGTCAGTTTCAGCATGTTGTACGTGTTGCACGTCTCACACGTGTTGGTAGAAATCCGCTCGCTTAGGCGATCGGGCTGACCCAAGTATTCGCCGTTGCTATTTCCCCCGATGGCGTAGGTGTGGTGGTTTACGACTCGATCCCAAAAGAAATCGGCTGTCTCGCGGTCCTTTGCTTCGCCCGTCAGTTCGTATAGCCGGGCGAGGCCGATGATCTTGGGAATCTGGGTGTTTGAGTGCTTCCCAGGGAGGTCGTCCTGCCCCTTCGACAACGGATCCAGAACTCGCGTGTCGTAAAACTTTTGGGCAAGCTCCAGGTACTTGTGGTCCTTTGTGCGGCTGTAAAGCTCGGCCAGGCAGTCATTCATACCGCCGTATTCGGTTCCAAGCATTCGCTGCCAGTGCTGGGCATCGAGTTCCTTTGTTTCTTCTATGGCCCAATCCGCAAACTTCTGGGCAACCTCTATGGCCTTATTGTTCTCGCAGAGCGCTTGGGCATCCAGAAGGCCGGCCAGGACCTTGTGGTGGACGTACCAGGGCGACCACATTCCGTTCAGATCGAAGCCGCCACTCCGAAGTGTTCCGGCTTTAACGTCGCCCCAGATCTTGTCGAGCCGAACTCGATCAAACCCGCCTTGAAAGCGGAACGCAGACAGGAAACCGTCCGGACGGCTTTGCTGGCACTCGGCAAGGCCCTCGACAATTGCGTCGACCTTTTCCTTATATCGCTTGTCTCCAGAGTGGGCGAACTCTTGGGAGCAAGCTGTGAGGTAGTGCCCAAGCGAGTGCCCGGAAAGGCCGCCGGTCTCCCACCCGCCGTAAATCTCTCCCTTCGCCTTCAGGCCGCTGTTGACTCTAAAGCCGGCTAGCAGCCGTTCGGGTTCAAGCGTCAGGAGATATTTAGCGGTTGCCTCGTGGCTAGTCGCAAAGGGGCCGCCAGTCAAGCGAATGTCGGACAGCGGAAACGGTTGGGCAACGATTTGAGGCTTTCTCATTGCAAGAGTAAGTGCAAGTACTACCGTGGTCATGATGAACTCTGGAGCTAGGCAGCGCGCAGCTCCTCAGTATAACGCTTCAACAATATACGATAAGATGATAAATGATTTGACATGGCCCGACTTGGTCTCCTGAGACGCACAAGTTACGTTCCTCATCCTATCTTCTCATGCTGCGAGTTCTCCTTCCTATCTTTTCTTCGGCCCTAGTCGTCGTTGCCCAGGCTCAGCAACGCCAACAACGACCGGCGCCGCCGCCAACTCTTGGGTTGGAGCACGGAGTAGTCGAATTCGATACTCCCGACTTTACTTT
>CAZUCK010000151.1:0-2665 GCA_964619505.1 uncultured Fimbriimonas sp.
CTCGGCCCCGCACCGGTTCGGTCTGTTCGGCGACATACACCACGCCGCGCCCACCTTCGCCGATTTTCTCCAGCAGCTTGTAACGTCCCAACGTCTGGCCGACAGCTTCGTCTGGCAGCGCTTCATCGGCGGCTGTCGTGATCGTTTCCTTCACCGTTGTTTCACCCGCCGTGTTTCCGAACAATTCCTCCGGTTGGTCATGTGCGGCGAGCAGCGCTTCAAGGCGCGCGCGCAGGGCAGCATCGCCTTCGCACACGGCGTCCAGAAAAGCGGCGCGTTTGGCGGAGGGCTTGGCGACGGCCAGCGTGAAAATTGCTTGTTCGCGTTCGTCAGATACTGGCATACGTGATCCGTTGTTGGTCATCTGAAGGTACATGCGTAATCAGAGAAGAAAAAGTATGAAGAATTATTCTCGTGCCGAGAAGGGGCGGGGAGACTCAATGCGTGGCTCGATGGTACGTTTGAGTCGCACCGGGCTTGCCCATCCGTGAAGTCGAGCATTTCGTTGCTCAGTCAAGCCCAGACGCTTTGGGTCAACCTTGTTCAGTTTCGTGCTATCGTGAACCCGTGCTTGGAGCGTCAGGCGTCCGACCCTCAGGGGTGCCGTCGGCTAGTAATCGTTTGGCCCATCGCGTAAATGGATCGCTTGGGGAGCGTTGCCCTAGCTCTTGCCTTGCCTGCCACAATCCCTCGATGGGAACAACGGAAATATTTCTCAAATCGTCCAGGCGCTTGCCTGCCATGGCTTCGGCAAGATCCGCCATCCATGGTTCAAACACGGGAGGCACGGGGGGACACGACAGTATTTGAATGACCCGGTCGGAAAGCATGATAATGCGATGGCTATTGGGTTCGTATTGGATTCTGGAAACGTTGCTGCTGCGGGAAATGGTCTCAGACATCGGCTGTTCGAACTCAAGGTTCCACGACTGGACATGACCGCCGCTGGACACTGTGAGAAGCTGATTTCCACCATATCCAAATGTGGCCCAAATAAACCCTTCCTTGCGGGGCAAAGGATCCAGGATCGGTTCGCCCGTGCGAGAATCCCAAAGGCGCGCTTGACCATTAGACGAGACAGTAACAATCCGAAGGCCCTCCGGGCTGAACTGAGCGTTCAATACGCCATCCTCTCGGAGTCGTCTTGGAAACAGTTTTGTGTCGCGAACTTCCCAAACGCGAGCTCGGCCTTCACTCGACAAAGTCAGTATTCGAAGACCGTCGGTCGACAAATCAATAGACCGCATTGCCTCCTCGCAATCGACCAGTGCGCAGATGGATTGGCCGGTTGTGCAATTCCAAATACCTAATGCGTTATCCGACGTGACGGCGGCAACTCGGTCCAGACTCCGACCCAATTTGGCCATTCTAAGGAACCGTTGAGAGCCTCGTTGGCTGAGATTGGGGTTGCGCGCCAGTAGCACGACCTGATTCGTGATCTCAGAGCCCGCCGAGTAATCCCAAGTCGAGATCGTGCCATCACCGTTGATCGCTCTCATCTCTTGTCCACCGGAGCTGAACAATGCGTCCAAGACGGGGAACATCCGCCTTACAGTGTTCCCTTCGGCTTCAGGCTTGGTCGAGACAGGGAATTGAGAGGCAGCAATAGGGCTCGGCGGCAAAGGAGGCACTTTAAGCTCGGTTGTGGGTCGTAGGCGGAAGAGGGGCCGCGACGCACCAAGTTCCCATACCTCCGCAATTCCTTGTGACGACACAGTGAGTGAGCGGCTTCCTTCGGAACTCAGACACACCGAAGCCGTGTCTCTTTCGGCAGGTCGCACCTCGGCCACCAGGCTCTTGGTGCTAATGTCCCACACCAAACCACTGTAATCGGCCAAAACTGTCATGACATGACGCCCGTCCTGCAAGAAAAACGCCTCCACAATGGAAGCTAATCCTCGGGCAATGATCCGTTCGGATGCGGGCAGACCACTGTTGCTGTCGAAGATTCGAGCCGAACCATCCTTAGACACGGTGAGCACCTTGTCTCCAGTCGGATTGAAACGGACCGATCTGAATGTTTCGATTGCTCCAGCGGATGCTCGAATTTGGGCTAGTTCGGTCGCGGTCTGTGCGTCCCAGGTCCGAACGGTGCCTTCATTGGAGATGGTCAACAACACTTTCCCATCTGCGCTAAACAACACTTGGCGAATTGGAGTTCGGTCCCTGAGTGGGGCAGCTCTTACCTGCCCGGTCTCTACGTCCCAAATGCCTGCTGTTCCATCTTCATACACGGAAACCACAGCTCGGCCGTCTGGTCCGAATTCAGACATCACGATGTGAGACAGCATAGTTCGCTGAGGTCCGGTAACTATTATATGAAGGGCTCGGCCGCTTGCGGGATCCCAAATCACACTTTTTCCATCCGTGAGCGTAGTAATCAACCGGTGGCCGTCAGTGCTGAATGCGGCTGAAGCGGCTTTAGCCTGTCCTTTACTTACGGGCTCTATTAACGTCATCGCTTTGCCGTTCGTGGAATCCCAAAGCCGTGTCTTGCCTTCAGCCGAAATGGTGAAAACTCGGCGGCCGTCTGAGGAGGCTTCCGTGCGTCTCACTTCGCCTTCGTGGGCCAGCGGGACACCGATTAGGTTCCCTGTATCCCCGTCCCATAGCTGAATGTAGTTTGTGATCGGAGGTTTTGTATCATCGTTAACAATCCTTAGGC
>CAZUCK010000152.1:0-2660 GCA_964619505.1 uncultured Fimbriimonas sp.
ATCATCAGACCCTTGCCTGAAACTTTGAAGCCCATAGCCGTAAGGCCGGATTTGAGTAGGGCGCCCATTTCGGTCGCCCGCTCCATGAGGTCTTGGTGCTCGATCGTGTCGATGACCGCCAAGGCTGTCGCGCAAGCGAGCGGGTTGCCTCCGAACGTCGAGCCATGGTCGCCCGGCTCCAGAATATCAGCTGCCTTGCCCGCAGCCAAAGTGGCGCCGATCGGCACGCCGCCGCCCAACGCCTTGGCGAGGATCAGCACGTCCGGCTTGAGATCGTAATGCTGGAAGGCGAACCACTTGCCTGTCCGGCCCATGCCACACTGGACCTCGTCCAGCATGAGCAGCGCGTTGTGCTCGCCGCAAAGCTTCTGTGCCTCCAAGAGGAACTCTTCGGTCAGCTCGATGATTCCGCCTTCGCCCATCACCGGCTCCAGCAGAACAGCCGCGACTTTGTGCGAAAACGCATCCCGAAGCTCGTCGACGCTGTTCGCCTCGACGTGGACGAATCCGGGCACGAGCGGCTCGAATGGCCGCTGGTACTTCCGCTGACCGGTTGCGGAGAGAGCGCCCAGCGTCCTCCCGTGGAACGAGCGGTGGAGAACGATGATCTCATAGTCGCCGTCCGGCCGCTTCGAGTTGCCGTGCTTCTTTGCGATCTTGATGGCGCACTCGTTCGCGGTCGCGCCGCAGCCTGAGAAGAAAACGCGATCCATGCCACTCAGCAAGCAGAGGCGTTCGGCGAGTTGTGCCTGGGGCGCCGTCAAGAGGATGTTGGAGGTGTGGATAAGTTGCTGCGACTGGCGGGTGATGGCTGCGACAACTGAGGCATGGCAATGGCCAAGTTGGCAAACGGCGATGCCGGCCAGCATGTCGAGGTATTCGTTGCCCCGGTTATCCCAGAGGCTACAGCCGGCGCCCTGCACAAATAGGGCGGGCATCCGGTTATAGGTCCGCATCAGGTGTTCTTCGTCGGTCGATTTGATGGTGTCGTACTTGAGCATGTCTTCTTCGTATGGATTGCGGCATGCACGCTACATCGCGTGCGGAGAAAGCGGAAGCTCAGGGGAGGCGGGTTGCGTCGGCGCTGCAGGGCATCTGCCCGTCTCCCCTACTTACGTGGGGCACGACGGCGCGGCTCGCGCGAAAACGGCGCGATGGTGTTGGTTCCCAGAAGCCGGGACACACCTGACATTGAGAATACGTTACCCGATCTTTTTATTGATGAAGGAAATGCTTGCGTGGTCGCCCTTCCCCGACTATAATGGCAGAGCAGTTTGAACCTGCAACCTATTTCAGGTCTTGGGGGTATAACACCTCAAGCGCTGGTTCAAGAGGCGCAATAACGTTCCTTACAGGAGCGGTTTGTCAGGAGGTGTATATGACTAAAAAGATTTTCGCGCTCGTGATGGTGGTCAGCGTTTTGGGATCCATTTTTGTAGCCGGCTGCAAGGGTGGAGACGACACGTCGAAGGATGCTCCGGCTGCTGGTAAGGATGCAACCAAGGACGCTCCGAAGGATGACGCTTCCAAGACTCCGTAGTCTTTGCGCGTAACGCTGCCCATTTAACGGGCAACAAAGCGGGGCCTCCGATCAAGAGATTCGGAGGCCCGTTTTGTTGTATGGGACTTGGGCCGTTGGCGAAACAGCTATCGACCCTGTAACTTCTGGTTCACTTCTTGAACTTTCTCGGATGCCGAATCGTAAGTCGACTGCGCCGAATCCAGCTTCTTCTTGAGATCCTTGTATTCCGAATCAGCCTGCGAAAGCTTGTCTCTGACATCTTGGACGCTCTTCTCGGCGTTTTCCTTCAGCTTCATCGCGATCTGAACGCGTTTGTCCAACTCTTCCTTGATGTTCTGAACTGTCAACGCCGCCTGGAGCCGCTGGATCTGATCCTTGACGTTGTCCAACTTCCAGGTTTCGAGGGCCGAAGGCGCCTTGATCTGCGACATCTTGTCGCGAACCGATTCGAGCTGAGATTTGGCCGATTCCAATGCGGATTTGCCGGAGTCGGCGGAAAGCTTGTTCGCCTGGTCGCAAGCTGCCTTCCACGCGCCGCTAGCCAGCTCTTCCGCCTTCGAGGCGACCGCCTTGCCCTGCGCGATGGCCGCATCTTGATCCTTCTGCTCGCAGCCTGTAACCACGACCAGCGCTATGGCCGCCAAACCGATTTGAAGTTTCATGTTCATTCCGTGTAGTCGCCGTGGAGGATCGACGATTCGATATCTCCATCCGACGATACGGGGCCACCTAGGATTGCGTGGCGAATTTTTCCGGAAACTTTGACGTTGGCGCCCGGCAGGACGACCGAATCCTCAATCTCTTGGCATTGGACGTTGGCGCCGGAGCCGACGACGACATTGCCGCCGACGGTCCCCGAGACCGTCGCCGTCGGATCGATGCGCTGGCCGCCTCCGACGAGGAAGGCGCTTGTCTCCAGGTACGAATCCAGCGTTCCAGTGTCGAACCAGACGCCCTTGTATACGCCGGCCAAAACGGTCTCACCCTGGTCGATGAGGCACTGGATGGCGTCGGTGATCTCGTATTCGCCTCGTCCGCTGGGTTGCAGCGACGGCAAAGTCTCCCAAATCTGCGGCCCGAAGAAGTACATCCCGGCCATGGCCAAGTTGCTCTCCGGGTTCTTGGGCTTTTCTACCAG
>CAZUCK010000153.1:0-2591 GCA_964619505.1 uncultured Fimbriimonas sp.
TTCGTTGCCCCCTTGTCGCCAATCGGAACCGCGGAAGGGCCATCGGACATTTGACTCGCACTTGCTGCCGTGACAATTCCTTCGCCAGGCGGGCGCAGTGCGGGCGCCATGGACGCCATCTTCTTTTCATCAATGGACGACCGAATCCCTTCGTCGGTTGCGAGTTGAACGGGATTCCCTTCGGCATCTAGACCCTGAATGGGCACGATTTCGCTATGTACGCCAGCGATTGCCGCGGCATGGGCCCGCCTATGACTCTCCTTTGCAAAGGAGTCGGCATCATCGCGGGTGATTCCCCATTTTGTCGCGATGCGTTCCGCGCTTTCAAGCTGATGGACCAGTGGATAGAGTCGTAAGAGCTCAGGATTCAAATCATCGAAGCCACGAAACTCTCGTTGACCAAGCGTTACATCCAAGAACATCGGAACGCGGGACATACTCTCGACACCACCCGCCACGACATATCGCAGGTCACCGGAAGCCACCGCTTGAGCCCCAAAATGCACTGCTTGTTGGCTTGAGCCGCACATCCGGTTAAGCGATACACCGGGCACCGTTGACGGCAGACCTGCAATCAATGCGGCAAGACGTCCAACGTTTGCTGATTGCTCGCCCGCTTGGCTCACACATCCTGCGATCACGTCCTCGACATGCGCCGGTGAAATTCCATTCTTGCCGATGACAGCCTTGACTGCTTCAGCGAGCAGGCTGTCTGGGCGAATCTCCCGGAATGCGCCACGCCTTTTGCCATACGCAGTGCGCACGGCGTCGATGATGATGGGTTCGTTCACGATTCGAGTCCTCCTTTTGTGTCGTCCAATCAAAGTGGGTTTCTTAACGACGCCGCAGCGTGCGTATCAGTAGTGCGTCGGCCCCCTTCCCGCACCCAGTACAACGGCATTCGGGAAAGTCCCTACTTATGGCAGCACCAAAGCACTTCTGAGCGGCACATGAGCAGCAGAATCCTGTTTCCGCACCGCACAAAGGTTTGAGCGATGCGCCAACATGCCGGGTATTCAAGCACAGAAATTTCTACGAGTGTGGAAGTTTTTGAGAAGACGTGCTACTGTGAAGTGGTCGGGGTCCCTATGTCAGGAAGGGAACGCCCTCAAGACCGTACAAATACATCGAAAGGAGACAGATCTTGGTAGAAGTACCTGTACTCGTAGTTGGTGCGGGCCCAGTCGGGCTCGCCACGGCTTTGGAACTCCAGTCGCGGGGCATCCGAGCATTAGTCGTCGAACGCAATCCTGGAACGACGCGGCATCCGAAGATGGACGTCACCAATGGCCGTAGCATGGAACACTTCCGACGCCTCGGCGTCGCTGACCGAATTCGCGATGTAGCAGTTCCGCCCGAGAGTTGCATGGACGTTTCGTGGGTGACTCGTCTTAACGAGTGGGAATTGGCGCGATTCCGTTATCCTGACGTGCACGCCTGGCGTGAGAGGATCCGAAATCAAAATGACGGCTCCCAGCCGTTAGAACCGAACATGCGCCTGAGCCAGGTGGTTCTCGAGCCGACTCTATGCGCCGTTCTGAAGGAATTGCCTCTGGTCGAACTTCGATTTGGCTGGGCCTTGAAGAGCTTTGTTCAAGATGTGGACGGCGTGAGCGCAACGCTGATTGAAACGGCAACTGGCCAAACCGAGGAGGTACGCTGCACGCTGCTTGCCGGATGTGATGGCGGTGGAAGCGTTGTTCGTGAATCGCTGGGATTCTCGTGGGAAGGCCAATTCAAGGTCGCGCCATTCTATATGGTCCATTTCCGCTCGCCGGCAAAGGACTTTCTTCAGCGTTTTGGCATCGCGTGGCACTACCAATCGCCTGTCGGTGGCACTCTGATTGCACAGGACGACAAGGAGACTTTCACGCTTCACAACATTCTGCCGGACGGGGTTGACCCATCGACTGTTGATCCCAAACAGCTCGTGTTCGATTCGCTCGGCGCAGAATTCCCGCTCGAAATCCTCCAAGCCAACCCGTGGAGCCCCCATCTCGTACTCTCGACCGGATATGGCCGAGACCGAGTTTGGCTGGCCGGTGACGCCGGCCATCAGTACATCCCGACCGGCGGCTACGGCATGAACACCGGCATCTGTGATGCAGTGGATCTCGGCTGGAAGTTTGCAGCAGTACTACAAGGCTGGGGCGGACCGAAGCTGCTGGAAAGCATTGAGGCAGAGCGTCGACCGATTGGTGCGCGTAACCTCCAGGCATCCGGCGCACACATGGACGTTCGCTTCCGCATTGCGCAGGCCTATGATCCGAAGATTAACGAAGAAAATGCGGAAGGCGCTGCAGCCCGCGAGAAATACGGCAAGCTCATTGAAGAACTCGGTAATGCGGAAAACGAAGCCATTGGCATCGAGCTTGGATACCGGTACCGGGGCTCTCCCATCATCTGCGGCGAAGACAACGAGCCGCATTGGGACCTACTCAAATATGTGCCAAGTACGTGGCCTGGCGTCCGTGCCCCGCATCTCTTCCTTGAAGACGGTCGCGCAATGTTTGATCTTTTCGGACAGTGGTTCACCTTGCTTCGCTTCAGCGACGCTTCTGCCGAGCCGCTGATCGAATCCGCCCGGGACC
>CAZUCK010000154.1:0-2577 GCA_964619505.1 uncultured Fimbriimonas sp.
TGATCCAAGCTCAGCTCGCCGGAGAACTCGTTGCTCCCTGGTTCGCCACGCTTTGGCCTTAATGTACGCGTACCGGAGCTAATGCTGTGCCAAAGCGCCATTGGTTGCCCGACAGGATCAAGGCTCAGCGAATCGCCGCCAAGGCCTTGGATTGTGACTGTTCCAGTGCACTTGCTTAAACGCAATTTAGCGCTGTGCTTTTCGTTCGCTACGTCGCCCCGTTCGGCTTTGGAATTCGATTGAGAAACCCTTTCAATTGGCTTCAGGGCGAGCCACTTTAGGTCGAGGTTGGCCGTTCTGCTGTCCGATCCAGCTAGGCTGTTCACCTTGACCTGAGCCATCAACGTCGCCGATCCCATTCCCTCTTCTAATTTAAAATCCATGGAGTTAGAGTATCGAAGGCCCTCAAAAATGACTGCTCCGGTTCCTGCGTCTACCTGCTTCACGGAAACCGCTATAAACGGTTTGGTTGAAGGGTCGTTAATCGAAGGGCTGCCATCCTGCACGGCAATCAGGATCGAAACGGAAGACGTCACACGTCGGCCCGCAATGAGGTTGCTCGACGCGCATGTCGCTAGCGCACCATTTCCCGAGAAGCTCATGTATTCCAGTTGCGCCAACGTCATTTGAGCGACGAGCGCGCAGACAACCGTAAAAAGTATCTTCTTCACTGCTAGAGATTAGCATGGACCGGACCAGGCTCGAGATCGGTAAAGCTGGGTCTCGTGACGCCTTCCCCTTCTTTTGAAGACCTAACTTTGGCGTCTTGCCTCTCGGCGATGGCCGCCAGAATTGTTCCGAAGCGTCCAAGAACAGCCGGCCGAGAATCCCTGCGATTGCCTGGTTCTTGTTGGCGCCTACTTGCTCATTTGGAGAAACCGAAGTGCCTGAGCCGCGGCGGGGCAATAAATAACTCTAGACCGCTTTGCGAAGTGCGTCCAGAACAGCCAACCAAGACGTCCGGTCAACCACCCACCTGTGTTCTTTTGAGCCCTTGTTGCCCCATCAGCAGGGCACCAATCGGATTGAGCTACCCCGATGAACGCCGGTGTTAACCGCTAGTCTCGGTTTTTCATTTCGCGGTATCGGCGAATCAGCGCGTTGGTGGAGCTGTCATGGGCGGGGGAAGGCTCAGCTTTCGATTCTAGTTCCGGAACGATCCGCTGCGCCAACACCTTGCCAAGTTCCACCCCCCACTGATCGAACGAATCGATGTTCCAGACGCACCCCTGCACGAACACGCTGTGCTCGTAGAGGGCGACCAATTTCCCCAACGATGCGGGAGTCAGGCAATCCAACAGCAGTACATTCGAAGGTCTGTTGCCTTCGAATGTTCGGTGGGGCACGAGCCACTCAGGCGTGCCTTCGGCTCGCACCTCGTCCGCCGTCTTCCCGAATGCAAGGGCTTCCGCCTGGGCGAACACGTTCGCCATCAGGATGTCATGGTGGCGGCCGAGGGGGTTCAAGGGTTTGGCGAAGGAGATGAAGTCGCATGGGATCATGCGTGTTCCCTGATGGATTAGCTGGTAGAAAGAGTGCTGTCCGTTCGTTCCGGGCTCGCCCCAGTAGATTGGGCCAGTCTGGTAGTTGACCTCAACCCCATCCAAGGTCACGTGCTTCCCGTTGCTCTCCATCGTCAGTTGCTGAAGGTAGGCAGGGAAGCGCTTCAAATACTGCTCATAGGGCAGAACCGCGACCGTCTGCGCGCCTAAGAAATTGTTATTCCAGAGGGCGAGCAACCCCATGATGACGGGCATGTTTGCATCAAGCGGAGCGGTTCTGAAATGTTCATCCATCTCGTGAAAGCCACTCAGCATCTCTTGGAATCGCTCTGGACCGATGGCGATCATCGTTGAAAGGCCGATCGCAGAATCCATGGAGTAACGACCTCCAACCCAGTCCCAAAAACCAAACATATTGGCGGTGTCGATGCCGAACTTTGCGACTTCCGCGGCGTTCGTGGACACCGCGACGAAGTGCTTTGCAATGGCGCTCTCATCTTTAAGGGCCGCAAGCGCCCACTCGCGAGCCGTGTGAGCGTTAGTCATGGTCTCAAGGGTCGTGAACGTCTTGGACGAAACGATGAAAAGCGTCTCGACTGCATCCAAGTCATGTGTGGCTTCGGCAAAATCAGTGCCGTCCACGTTCGAAACGAAGCGGAAGTTGATGTCTCGCTGACTATAATGCCGAAGAGCTTCGTACGCCATGACCGGACCCAGATCGGAACCTCCGATACCGATGTTTACGACGTTTCGAATTCGGTTGCCCGTATGACCTTTCCAATCTCCAGATCTCACTCGCTGACAGAAGATGGCCATCTTTTCCAGCACTTCTTGGACGCGGGGGACTATGTCCTCGCCGTCGACACTGATGGACTTCCCTTTGGGTGTTCTTAGCGCCACATGGAGGGCTGAGCGGTTCTCCGTGGCATTGATTTTTTCGCCGCCGAACATGGCGCCGATCCGGTCGCGGAGCCCGGCGTCGTCTGCCAACTCGAACAGGAGTTTCAGCGTGCTGTCCGAAATTCGGTTCTTCGAGTAGTCGAAGTAGATTCCAACGGCGTCCAACGCCATTCGC
>CAZUCK010000155.1:0-2555 GCA_964619505.1 uncultured Fimbriimonas sp.
CAGTAGGCGGTTGAAATAAAAGTGAGGGGTGGGTTAATGCCAATGCCAAGCACATCGAGACCAGAAACGTCGCACAGGGCGGTTCGGTTGACGAAACGAGAGATCGAAGTGCTGAGTCTTATCGCGCAGGGTCACAGCAGCAAGGAAGCAGCTGAGTCCCTGTATGTATCGAAAAGAACAGTCGACTTCCATCTGGCTAACATCTATGATAAGTTGCAGGTGAACAACAGAGTCCAGGCTTTTCGCGCGGCGACGCGTTTGGGCCTCATTCCGTTTGAACCTTCTTTTGGCCACGCACGGGGCGAATCTTAAGCCCGGTGCCATGGATTCACAGAACCCCATCGCTCTGACGAGCGCTGGGGTTCTTCTGTTTTGGATGCGGCGAGGGGCACGGAACGCAGAACGGCGCCAGTTCGCCTCACCCTAAGGCGCATCTTCCATAATGGATGGGTGTCTGCGACAACAATCAGCTACCTACTTCCGGGAGACGTTACTGCGACGATGCCGGAGGGTGCGGCACAGCCGCGCGTTGTGATCCGCGATCGGCAGTGCCTCCTTAACGCTCGGATACGGCGTGCCTTCCCGCTAAGCAGGCCAGACGGTTACCTTTCGATACAAGACGGCAGCGGGCACGAGGTGGGGCTCCTACGCTCGACGGAGGGCTTGGAAGTCGTGACAAAAGAAATCTTTGACGAGGAATTGGATCGTCGCTACTTCGCGCCCGAAATCGCCGTCATTGACTCCTTGAAGCAGGATGCGGGGATGTGGCAATTCAACGTGAAAACCCAGCGTGGCCCCGCCGAATTCTATGTGCGCAATTGGCGAGACAGCGCCCACGAATTGGGGGTGGGCCATTGGCAGATCACAAGCGTGGACGGTTTGCGATACGACATACCAAATCTGGAGAAACTTGATCAGCGAAGCCAAGACCTTCTTGAGCAAGTGTTCTAAAGTCGTCCTCGGCGCGGTCTATCCGATGCGCTGCAGCCTGTGTGGAGAGCTAGGCGACAAGGCGCTATGCGACGCTTGCTCAGGTGACTTCACGCCCAATTCGCGATTGGTTGAACCAGGGGAAGGATTGGATTTTCGGTACGGTGTCTATCGGTACCGTGGGCGGGCGCGGCAAGCGGTCATGCGCTTGAAGTACTCGAGGTCCACCGCACTGGCAGGGCCGATGGCCGAGTTGCTTTTCGATGCAGGGAATTCGCTGGGGCTGCTCGAGGGCGTCACGGTAGTGCCAGTGCCAATCCACTGGTCGCGCAGGGCCCAACGTGGCTTCAACCAGTCCGAGCTGTTGAGCGAGAGCATTCCAGCACACGTCTTGGAGCCGCAAATGTTGCGGCGAGTTCGAGCGACCAAGCCCCAGGCTGGGCTCAGCGTCGAGGAGAGACAGAAGAACCTGGAGGGGGCTTTCACCGCCTCCGAGGCCGTGGCTGGGAAGTCGATTCTTCTTGTCGACGACGTCGTGACGAGCGGTCAGACGGCGCATGCGTGCGCAGCCGCCCTCTACGCAAAAGGCGCCCTGGAAGTGGGGATTCTGGCCTTTGCGGGCAATCCCGATCAGGAAGATTGGTGACCTGGGCCGGACGGCCCAAGGTTTGGCGACGAGCAACTTTCGTCAAACCGATCTTGTTCAATCTATCGCAATCTCTCCACTTGCCGATAATCAAGGGAACCAGTAAAGGTGCCTGGTACTCTGAACAATCAGGTGGAGTCTAAATGACACGTCGTACGTCTGATTCATAGGAAACCAAGGGCGGCTCGTCCAAGAGTCAAAGCGAGGCGGCCCGAAGGGACCGAGGTCAACGGGGACCTCAGAAAAAGCGTAGATAAGGATAACGGAAGACCGGCAATGAACCGGTTGGTCAAGCAGGTGAAGAGCTAACTATGTGGCAACGATTTACAGAACGCGCAAGAAAGGTTGTTTTCTATGCTCAAGAAGAGGCGCAGAAATTCGGTGAGGGTTACGTCTCCACCGAGCACCTGCTCTTGGGGCTCGTGCGCGAGTCCGACAGTGTCGCGGCGCGTGTTCTTGAGAAGCTCGGAGTCAGCCTGAACAGAATTCGAGCGGAAGTGGAGAAACAGTTGCCGCGTGGTGACGCCCGTCCAAGCCAAGACATGACACTGACGCCGAGGGCGAAGCGGGTCATAGACCTGGCCTATGACGAGGCACGCAACTTAAACAACAACTATATCGGCACGGAGCACCTGCTGCTCGGCCTCATACGTGAGGGCGACGGTCTGGCGGGGCGCGTGCTCGCAAAGCTTGGCGTTGAGCTGGAGAAAGCTCGGCGCGAGGTCATGGCGTTGCAGGACAACGAGACACAATCCAAGTCCGGAAGCCGCAGCGCCAGTTCCACCGGCGGAACGACGAAGACGCAGACGCTCGATGAGTTCGGGCGCGACTACACCGAGTTGGCCAGAGAAGGTCGCTTGGATCCCGTCGTCGGCCGTCAGGGGGAGATCGAGCGGGTGATGCAAATTCTGTGTCGCCGCACGAAGAACAATCCATGTCTGATCGGTGAACCCGGCGTTGGCAAGACGGCCATCGCTGA
>CAZUCK010000156.1:0-2533 GCA_964619505.1 uncultured Fimbriimonas sp.
AAGGCCGAGTTTATCAGAAGTTGCGCCTCTCAAGAACAATTTCCGACCGGTATGACGCCGGAGATCGCCTTTGTGGGGCGTTCCAACGTCGGCAAATCCTCGCTTATCAATTCCCTGCTGCAACGCAAGGGTCTTGCCAAGGTCAGCCGCACGCCGGGAAAGACCCGTACCGTCAATTTGTTCTCCGTCGCAACCGACGATCCGCTCTTATCGAACTTCGTGCTCGCGGATCTGCCGGGTTATGGCTATGCCAAAGTGTCGAAGGCAGAACGGGCGCAATGGGCACCGTTGATTGAGGCATACCTCAACCGTGGTGAGCAGGTTTGCGCGGTTGTGCTGCTTGTGGAAAGCCGAGTCTTGAGTCCGCATGACGGCCAGACCATCGACTGGCTGCGTTCGATCGGCTGCGACCCGCTGGTCGTGGCCACGAAGGTCGACAAGTTGAAACCCGGCGAACGCGTGTCGGCTTTGCGCCGGCTTCAGGAAGAGCTGGGCTTAGCCGGAAGCCAGGCCTTCATGGCTTACTCGTCGGTGACGGGTGAGGGGCGAGAGCGCTTGTGGAATGACCTGAGGGAGCGTTGTCGAACTTGATTTCGATGTAGGCCTTGTTCTTCAAATCCGCCAGCCAGGCCTGGAACATGTCTTCGCTCTTTTGCTGGAAGACCAACGCCTGGATTTCCTGTCTCACTTCTTCATATGGCCGGAACTGTTTCGGCTTCTTGTCTTCCAACCGGACGATGTGAAAGCCTTCCGGGCTTTCGATCACATCTGAGATTCCCCCCTCAGACAAGTTGGACACACCCCGCTCAATCGCCGGCAGCAGTTCTCCCTGGCGAACGAGCCCAAGTCGTCCACCGCGTGAAGCATTGGGTCCATCCGAGTAGCGAAGCGCGAGATCCTCGTAGGACTCTCCTTGTTTGAGCAGTGCCATAATGTCGCGGGTCTTGCCTTTCGCCTCCACCAGGTCGTCGGCTGATCGCGGTTTGATCAAAATTTGGCTGAGAGTATATTCCTCCGGAAGCGCAAACCGGTCCCGGTGTTCCTGGTAATACCGCTTCATCTCGGGATCGGCCACCATGACGCCGCTCCGTACTTCACGGTCGACAACTCTGAGCAAGGTCAGCTGATCTCGAACGCTCTTGGTGTTTGCAGGGTCCTTCTCATCGATTTTTTCACCTTGCTGGATTAACTGCTTGATCGCCTGCTTGACCTCCTGGTCTCCGACATCGATGCTTCTTGCTTTGGCTTCCTGGAGTTGCAAACGGCGCTCAATCATCGTCGTCAAGACCATAGCTTCCGCCATTTTCAACCGCCGTGCCAACTCTTCACCACGATAGTGCTTCTCAAGCCGCTCGCGCTCCGGTGTCACTTCCCGCTTCAGCTCTGACCATGTGATCAGATCCGAGTTCACGATGGCCACAATGCGATCTTCAACTTTGGCCGCGGAAACCGGACGAACTGTCCCCAAACAGGCCAATGCCAGCACCCAGAACAGAATCCGAGTGGATATGCGAGTCGAGACGATCATGGTCTATCGGCGCGATGGATAGTGGGTTATCGCGCGACGCATCGGGTGATTGTACAAGATCCAAAAGGAATTGAGAAAGGGAAGCGGTTAGCGCTTGGTGAGGTCACCGCTGGAATACTGAGAACTGTCGAAAAGCCGGACGACCGCTTTGGCTTTGATTTCCGCGATCGCCTCGTCATAGTGCTGTTTGCGCTTGAGGTATACGAGCTCTTGGCGCAGTCGTTCCCGCTTCGCAAGGTCTGCCTGAATGATCTCCGGCTCGAGGGCGGTGATTTTGATGAGATAGTAGCCGGCCTCGGTTTTAATGGGAGCGCTGATCATTCCAGGTTTGAGCGTTCGGAGCACCTCATCGACTTCTGGAATCACCAGGCCTTTCCGATAGGGGCCGAGATCGCCACCCTTCGCCTTCGTCTTCATGTCGATCGAATAGCGTTGCGCAAACTTTCCGAAATCGCCGCCGCGATTGACCTGTGTTTCTAAATCTTTCGCGGCGGGCAAATTCGGCAGCAACATCTGGGCAACCCGCACTTTGAGCGGCGTCAGGAGTTCGCTCGCGTGCTGCTCGTAATAGCGATCCAATTCTTCCTTCGTGGGCTCAACCGCGGCCTTCATCCGGTCCTTGAGAAGTTCTTCTTTGAGAAGTTTTTCCTTGTAGCGCCGGACGCGGTCCCGAAACGCGTCACTCTGGTCGAGCCCTTGCTTACGGGCTTCTTGCATCAACAGTTCATTATCGACGAGCTCATTCAGGAACAGCTGTTTTCCGCCTTCCTTCTCGTAGCGGGTTCTATTCGCCTCGGGCAGGTCGTTCCATTCGCTGTCGAACTCAGTTTTTGTGATTGGTCTGCCGTTGACGAAGGCTACGACCCGTTCCTCTGAGGGAGGAGGCGTGCAGCCGGACAGAAGGAACAGGGGACCGCCGATTGCAACGATCATAAGGCAGAAGAGGTGCAAGGCCAAACCAATGGTGGAGTCGATCGGTCGTCGCTGCATGCGGATGTGAATCCT
>CAZUCK010000157.1:0-2454 GCA_964619505.1 uncultured Fimbriimonas sp.
ATACTCGGCGTCTATTTCGGTCGCTTTGGCTTCGTCACCCAATGCACTGGCAAGGAGTTGGCAGCCTGTCTGAGCGAGTTCTTCGATGGCAAGGCAGTATTCGAACAACGCATGATGCTGCGCACGGAACTGATTCGTTCCGGCCACGCCATTGCGACGTTGCACTGCTTAAACGAAACCGCCCTGCAGAGGGCGGTGACGGCGAGAATGCTCGTCTTCAGCGTTGAGGTCGATGGTCACTTCTTGACGAGCTACCCTGCGGACTGCGTGATCGTGGCGACACCGACAGGTTCCACTGCTTACAACCTTTCCGCCGGAGGCCCGGTGATGGATCCCGGAGTTCAAGCATTGATTTTGACCGCGATCGCCCCCCACACCCTGAGCGCACGGCCGCTCGTTCTTCGCCCGGACTCGGAGATTCGATTGACCTTGCAATCGGACGGCGAGGCGATTCTCTCGGCCGACGGGCAAACTCGATTGCATCTCTTGAGCGGCGACATCGTTCGCGTCAGTAAATCTCATCGCTTAACGACATTGCTCAGCGTGGACCCGAAGGATTTTCTCTCAAAGCTTGGGCAAAGGCTGTTTTGGAGCCGAAGCATCGTTGGGGGAGGTGGGGTGGTCGATGGCTGATTCTCTCCTCGACGTCAGAGACGTCCAAGTCGAGTTTCCTGTTGAGGGTGGTTTTGTTCGGGCATTGGATGGCGTTTCGATCACGGTTCGCAAGGGCGAAACGGTTGCTGTCGTCGGTGAGTCCGGGTGCGGAAAGACAACGTTGGCGCGGGTGGTTTTGGGACTCCAGCCAGTGACCCGTGGCACGGTTGTGCTCAACGGGCGGCCAATCAAAGGAACGCCCCGGAACATCGCCAACGAAGTCGGAATGGTCTGGCAGGACCCTTACGCAAGCCTGGATCCAAGATGGAGGGTCGGTAAGTCGATCGTGGAGGCGGCCAAGATCGTGGGGGTCGGCGCCGCTGCGGACGAGATTTTTCGCGAGGTCGGACTAGACCCCGCGCTTTCCACCCGGTTTCCCCACCAGCTGAGCGGCGGTCAGCGGCAAAGGGTGGCAATCGGAAGGGCCCTCGCGCTGAAACCTCCCCTCGTCATATGCGACGAACCAACCGCCGCACTCGATCTCAGTATCCGCGCGCAGATCCTGAACCTGCTAAAGGACGCCCAAAACGAACTCCATTGCTCGTTTCTCTATATTTCGCATGATTTGATGACGGTTCGTTTCTTGGCCGATCGAGTTGCGGTGATGTACCTCGGCAGGATCGTTGAGGAGGGCCCGACTGAATCTGTCTTCTCCGACCCGAGACACCCTTACACGAAGGCCCTTTTGGACTCTGCTCCGACCCTCGAGAACCTGATGAACCTTCCTGAGGCGATCCCTGGGGAACTGCCAGATCCCCGCACGAGGTTCACGGGATGCCGGTTCGCCTCGCGCTGCCCGAATGTTGGTCCGATCTGCCATGAGCAGGAACCACCCAAGGTTGAGGAAGGCGAACGCACCTACTACACGTTCTTTCCCGTTAAGGGTGAGTAACGGGTCGGAAACACAATCGCCGTCTGTTAACGTCAATTGTTAAGAACTTCGTCCAATGGAACCTTCGCCGATCCGACAGGGGTTTGCCCTCGAAATGAAAGACCTCGAGCACGAGTTGCTCGAGATGGGCAGCCGTGCAGAGGCAATGGTCGAGCAGGCCGTTGAATCGCTATGCCGTCTGAACACCTCGCTTGCGATGCAGGTGATTCGGCAGGACGATGAAATCGACCAAATGGACCTGGAGATCGAAGCAAAGTGCATCCGCCTGCTCGCCCTTCAACACCCGATGGCAAGTGATCTTCGAGTGGTCGGTACCGCAATGAAGATGACGACCGATATCGAGAGAGTGAGCGATCTCGCCGTCGACATTGCGAGAATCACCCTGAAGGTCGATAAGGAGTTTGGGGAGACCGGCTTCATTGACATCCCGCAAATGGCCAATACCGCTAGGGCAATGCTTCGCGAGTCACTAGAGGCGTTTGTTCGTCGGGACATGAGCCTGGTTGAAGACGTGGCGGCGAAGGATGACGAGGTCGACGCTCTCTATCGCGAACTTCGGAGCCAGATCCACGAGCATATGAAGCGGCAGCCAGAGGATGTCGTCGCCGCTAGCTGGCTGCTGCTGGCCATCCATCACATTGAGCGCATCGCAGACCACGCGGTGAACATTGCCGAACGAGTGGCCTTCACCGTCACCGGCCAACTGAAGCACTTCGGTGGAAACTCCTAATCTCTGATTCAAGGGTGAGTTGCGGCGATTGCTTCCCGAGAGTTGTATTCCTTCGGCAGGGTTACGAATGCGTAGGCGTTGATCAACGCGAGCCATACTAGAAGACCTGCGCCCACCCAAATCGCTCGGTCCTTTAACAAACGCTTCAGCCCCAGGGCAACCCAAAAAGAGATCGCTG
>CAZUCK010000158.1:0-2395 GCA_964619505.1 uncultured Fimbriimonas sp.
ACCGGTTTTCCCTCGCGACAAACGCGGAACGCGTTTGCGCGGAGATCATGCTCAAGCAAAGAGCTAGCCAAAAATATTTGAAATTTTAGCATTAACCGATATGCGTCAATTGATGCGTCGGATATCCGAGGATGGTGCTTATTCGACCTGTGTCGCGATCAACGTAGATGAATGCCGGTCCCTCGATGCGAAAGCGGCCCTTCCAACCGATCGCGAAGGTGGTATCAGTCTCGTCGATGTGGATCGGTTCGGGGTCTCCATCCCGGGCCAGTCGTGCAGCGAGTTGGTCGGAAGGGTCAAGCAGCCACGCATCGCCAGATTTGCTCGAGAACAGGATGAGCTGACCGATACTGATCACGCGTCCGGTGTGGTCGGCTGCCCGACGCTGAATGTAGCGGACTTCATCGGCGAGACGAAAGCTCTTGCCATCCACCATGCGCTTGCCCGGTCCACGCTTGATGCGGGTGTTTGCCATGGAACTTTTCACCAAATTGTTCGGCGACTTGCTGCTATTCGTTTACCATTGCTTCGACCGCATAGTCATTCACGGCTACCTCAGCGGGCTGTCACGGCCTGAACAGGTGGTGCATTTTTTCCGAAAGGTCGTTGGCATTCCTGTGCTCAGCAAAGAGATCTTGAGCCAGCGTACGGCCGACTACCAGAACTGGGTCGAGGCCTTCGCCCGCAATCATAATATCCCGATCGAGTGGGCCGAAAAGGGGGTGCGCAAGGAAGACTATGTGCTCCCCTGGCTACGCCGAATGACAAAGAGGAACGCCTATGGCGTCTATTTCATCTTCAAGAGTATGGAACAGGGGCCGACCTTCCGGGTCAGCGTGCCGAAGTATCCCACCAGGGATCCAAACCACCGCATCCTCGCCCGCCAGCGCAGCCGCTTCACACACGATTACTTCTATATCCGCGATGAAGTTCTCGGCCCCATGGTGATGCGTGTCGCTACCTTCTTCCCCTTCCAAACGACATATTACCTCAACGGCCACAACTTCATCGAGCAGGAGCTCAATCGTGCGCAGGTCGGCTTCCGCAAGAATGACAATGCCTTTCTGGCGATTGACGACGTCGCTGCACTCCAGGCCGCTGCCGACAGACTGAGCCCCGACATCATTCGCGAACGGCTCGACTATTGGACCCTTATCCTCGGACCCAAGTTCTCCGTCAAGGAGCGCAAACGGGTCAAGCTGTCGCGCTTCTATGCCATCTCGCAAATCGAATATTGCCGCAACTTCATCTTCAAACGGAACTTTCCCATCCACAAACTGTTCGAACGCGGCTGCGAGCTCGGACTGTGGCGGCTGACGGCCCACAAGATTGCCGAGATCTTCGGCGCCCGCCTACACCGCAGGCTGCCCGGCAAGCTCGCCACCGTCATCGATCAGATCGAGCATGGCCATCACGTCTTCCGCGCCTACTTCAAGCATGCCTTCCTGAAGCAATACGAAAAGTTCGCAACGTTCTTGCGCAATGAGCTCTGCTCCAACAACCTCAACGACTTCGGCCTCAAAAAGGGATTGGACAATCTCGACGCCGTCCGCCAGACCTTCAAAGTCATCACCAGCCGCTTCGCTGGCTTCCAGGCCCAGTGGCTCAACGTTCACGTCGACTTCCCGCTTTTGCAGCGGATTGCGCTGCCGATCACTATCGGTTCGGTCCGTTATCCCGGCATCAAAATCCACGACAGACGAGTCATTCGGCTCCTCGAGGTTCTGTTGCATGGCAGCACTCACGTCGGCGGCTGGACCGCGAAGGAAATCCACCAATCCGTCCTCACGACCTTCGGTCTCTCCGAACCATCTTATGGTCTGAACCAACTGCGCTACGATCTGCGCAAGCTCAAAGGTCACCGACTGCTTGAACGCGACGGATCCCGCTACGCTTACCGCCTCACCTCAAAGGGTGTTCAAGTCGCGTTGCTATTTCTGTTCTTCCACAAACGGCTGTGCGGACCACTTGCCAACAGCCGCTTCCACCGCTGTCCGGACCCTCAAAATCGCCCAGACAGCCGACTTGAAGCCGCCTACCACCGCGCCGACAAGGCCATCCAGAACATCGTCGATTTGCTCGTCGCCGCGTGACGGAGCCACTTCATTGTTGGATTCGTCTTGTTTAACATCCCTCAGGCTAGAATCTAGTACCCAGAATCATAGCTGAGTGATACGGCGGCCTTTGAAGCGACGTTGACGGACCTTTTTCTTGGTCCAGACGAAGGGCTCAGCTTTGTCGTTATAAGCCTTGATGTAGGCATCGATGTGTAACTCGAGCTGTTTGAGGCTTGTGAAGGAGGCGCCGCTAAGCGATTGCCCCTGCAAGATCGAAAACCATACCTCGACCTGATTGAGCCAGGACGCACTTGTCGGCGTGAAATGAAATTGCACGT
>CAZUCK010000159.1:0-2323 GCA_964619505.1 uncultured Fimbriimonas sp.
GTCAGCAGCCGGTCGTGGACCAGCACAAACGAAGACCACGATCCCCCAAGGGTGAAGAGCCGCTCCTGCCACATCTCCTTGCCCGTTTTCAAATCCAGACAAACACCGAAACCGCCGTCGGTGATGAGGAACACGCACTCCCCAGCGACTACTCCGGAGCCAATGCACTCTTTCTTGAGGTTGACTTCCCACAAACGATGCGTGTCGCTCACGTCACCTTTGCCACCCAGTTTTATCGCGACGACCTTTGTGCCAACCGGGCTGATGTGGCCCGTCCCCACAAGCACGCCATCACCAAACGCGGGAGAGGCGAAGACCTGATCCGGCAGTCCTTTCAAAGTCCACAGGGATTCCCCGGTCTTGGGGTTGTATGCTGTCACCCGGGACGACTCGACGAGGACGAGTTCGTCCCGGTCGCCGGTGTGAACGACGACCGGAGTACACCAAGACCCGTTGTTCCCACCCTTGCCGCTAAAGTCGCCAGCCATGCCGGCATTCTCGAAATCGGCCGGCTTCGGCGCCGCGCCGGAAGTTCGGTCGGCGGGTCCCGCGGCACCGGGCGAGCCTCTGAAGGGGAACCCGCCGAAGCGGGAGGGGACTTGCGGCGCATTCACCTTCCAGACCGTCTCGCCCGACTTCAGGTCCAAGGCGTACAGGGCAGCTTCGCTTCCCGGACCGAAGTTCAGGTAACACAGGCCGTCGTGGATGACAGGTGACGAACCGCTCCCGTGCCATGAATCGACCTCCCCGAGCGAGCGGTGCCAGATCTCTTTGCCGGTGAAGTCATAGCAGTACAGGCCCGGTGTGCCGAAGAAGGCCACGACCCGTTCCCCGTCCGTGGCTGGCGACGCGGAGCAGTAAGGATTCTGGCGGTTGGTCGGCTCCTTGCCCTCGAAAGTGACCCCGGCTTGCCATAGCTCCTTGCCGGTCTTCAGGTCGAACGCGAAGAGCGCTCGCCAGTTTTCCTTTGCCACGGCTTGGGTGACGAACACCCGGTCACGCCACACCACGGGAGTGGAGTTGCCGCGGTCGGGCAATCCGACTCGCCACCGTACGTTGGTCTTTTGCCCCCACGTCAGAGGGACGGCCTTGTCTCCCGAGACGCCCGTCCCGCGGGGCCCGCGGAAGGACGGCCAGTTTTCTGCCTGGATGGTGGTTGCGATCGCGAGAGCCACCACGATCGCGAGGGAAACGAACCGCCTCAACACCCCCTGTGCGTTTCTCACGTAAAATGTACCGTCCATTTTGCCTCGCCCTCACGTCGATCTCTACGGAATCGTCTCGGCTGGTCATGCGGATTTGGCGTTCATGCCAAACCCGAAACGTCGTGAGTATGCAGAGAATCGTCTGCCACTTACAATCCTACCGACTTCTTGATCACCTCAGCGGCGATGTTCGCACCAACCTCCGTCGCAAAGTCACCGACCCATTTCCCAACATTCTTCAACTGGTGAACCACGCCGCTTGCATCACCCTTCTGTGCTGCAATCTCGGCTGCTGCGATCTGCCCGATTGCGACATCCTGCTCTGGCGCGTCGGCTTTCTGCCTCATTTTACGCCGTAGCGTCCCCAATTCGCCTGCAAGTGTCCGCATGTCGATTTGCGCAAGCCGTGCGCTGACTTGGTGAAAACTGATGTCGTGTGCATGAGCCTGAGGTCCCATTGCTCCGACCTGGCCAGCTGCATAGTTGTCTCCCATTTTCAATTCGCCAATCTTGATTTGCACGTCATCGTTCCTGAGTACCGGTCGTCGGCACCTCAAGTCTATCACTGTATGATACTTCTCGCGTGTCTTCTCAAAGACGCTTTCAAACGTCTCCGTCGGCATAGCGCGGCCGCTGTTGCTGTAGGCAAGCATGTTCGAGCGTATCCGATTCGCAGTGGCAATCATGTAAGCATCAAACTTATGCTTCAAGTCGCTGGGCAGTTCTGGATACCATTGGATGCCAGTCTCATCCAGGACTCGCAGCATCGAAGTCCACACATTGGCTGCAAGCTTTCTGTAATGATCGAAATGTGCAGCGACCGCCTTGAAAAGTGCCAGGCCCGATCCCGGAACGCCCGCCTGCGCAGCCCACTCGGCTGCCTTCCTGATCCTGTCATTAAGTTCCTGACTCTCGCCGTCCAGCAGGGGACGCGCGAGGCTGTCCATCAGGGCGCTTGTATCTGGATGAAGCATGGGCGCCGCCTCTAAGACTAGGGTTCGACGAAGGAGAATACATCGGCGTTGGAAATTGTCGATCAAATGGTTGGCGCGAAAAAGAGGATCGAATTGCGCCAAAAGTTTTGTTACCCGGAGTGGGGTGTAAGGAGGGGGAAAATG
>CAZUCK010000160.1:0-2246 GCA_964619505.1 uncultured Fimbriimonas sp.
GCGGCGCATCGTGGGGCTGTCGGCGTCCTCGCGCCCCTTGATCGGGTCGTCGATAATGGCGAGTTCGGCGGGATTGCCTGTGACTCCGGCGCCGATGCCGACTGCCAGCAGGCCACCGCCGTCGAGCAGCTCCCACTCGCTAGCGGCATGCCGGTCGGCGGCGAAGCGGAAGCAACCCCTGGCCACCGCGATCCTGCGGATCTTGCGCGCCAACTTGTCGACGTAAGACTGGTTGTAGGCCGATACGATAACTCGCAGCCGGGGGTCTCGCTCCAGACGCCAGACCGGGTAGCGCACCGTCACCAGCTCGCTTTTCCCATGCTGCGGAGGGCACAGCACCATCAGGTTCTGCACTTCGCCCAGAGCCTGCGCCTCCAGCCGTTGCTGGATGTACATGAGGTGTGGCCACGACCACTTGAACGTGGGGCTGACTTCCTGCAACCAGGCTCGAAACTCAGAATGCATGGTTTGAAACCTTCGCGAGGGTATAGCTGCTGGCCAATGTCCGGAATGCTCCTGATTCGCTCAAGGATGCAAATCCCAGGGTTGGACTGCGTTGGATTTTGTGTACACCCCTTTGGATCTCCGTAGGAGAATGAAGGTGATGTCGAATCGCAAGTACAACCGTGCTTTCAAGATTGCTTTATGCGAGTCGGTTGTTTCGGGTCAGAAGTCGAAGGCTCAGTGTTGCCGTGAGAACGGTTTGACTCCTTCGATGTTCGACCGTTGGGTGGATCAGTACCGGCGTTTGGGCAGCGATGCGTTTCCTCATTCGGACGGTCCGGCTCAGATAGGTCAGGACCGCCGTATTTTGGAGCTTGAGGCTTTGGTGGGCCGTCTCACGCTTGAGAATCAGCTCTTGAAGTCGGCTCTTGAAAAGGGGGCAGTAGCACCCAAGAAAGAAAAGGAATGATCCGGGATCTTCTTTTGGAGTATCCCAACCTTTCGAGGGTGCGCATCTGCCGTTTGCTGGGTGTTTCTCGTTCGGAGTCGTACCGCAAGGCGGCTTGCAAGGAGCGCTGTTTGCTCGATGCGATCGAGAAGATTGTAACGACGTTTCTGGGTTATGGTTACCGCCGGGTCCATCGTGAGCTACTTTCTCAAGGCGTTCAAGTGAGCTGCCACGAGGTGCGAAAGGCGATGCGCGAGGAAGGTCTTTCTCTTCGTTCTACCAAGCCCAAAGGGATCACGAGGTCCAATCCACAGGACGAAAAGTACGAGAACCTGCTCCGAAAATATGAGCCGACCCAAGTCGATGAGATCTGGGTGACGGACATGACGCTCATTCGAACTCGAAGCGGAGCTGTCTACTTAGCCTCGCTCATGGATCTTTTCTCTCGGAAGATCATTGGGCATGCCCTTTCCAGGAATCCGGACACCATCCTTGCTCTCAAGTGCTTGGAACAAGCCCTGGAACATAGGCGCCCACAGCTAGGATGGATTCACCATTCCGACCGAGGCTCTGTTTATACGGCAACAGAATATGTGGCACGGGTCAGGCTAGCCGGAGGACGTATGTCGATGTCTCGTGCGGCAACGCCAACTGACAATCCCCATGTCGAGAGTGTTTTCGGCTACATCAAAGAGGGACCTCGTCAAGGGAAACCGATTCGAGAGTTTCATCGATCTGGAGATCTCCATAGACCAGTACATCCGAGGAATCTAAAATCCCAAACGGATGCACTCGTCATTGGGGTACCTCTCCCCCGACCAGTTCGAAGCCCAGTACGGAGAAGTGGGCTGAAGGGTGTACACAAAATCCAACGCACTCCAAGGTGTCGTCCCTCCCCTCGTGCCGAGGGGGAGGGGAGCGTGGGGGTGTTCCGCAAAGGCGCCAAGAGTTCGCTTTCTTGTGGCCGCGGGGCGGTCAGGCATTTTCAAGCGAGGCGTGACTGAACGGAACCCTGGTGTTAGAATCGCCATCGGATGCCTGTTCTAAATCAGCCGCGGTTACTCTGTGTTTCATCCGGAAGGCCCGAAGGGCCGAAAGACCAAAGCAAAGGGCGTGAGCCCTGGAAAACGACATACGCAAAGAGGCCTGAAGGGCCGACAGAAACCCGGCCAGCGATAACCACCCACTAACCCCCGGCGACGGACACAGTGCCGGTCAGAAGAATTCCCTTCAAGGGCTGCACGTTGACCGGCAAACTGCCGGTAACCGGAACAGTCTCGCTGACAATCGGAATCCCCTCCCAATTCAGGCCGAACGAAACGCCGTCGCCGCCACCGCCGATAGACGCAGAAAA
>CAZUCK010000161.1:0-2188 GCA_964619505.1 uncultured Fimbriimonas sp.
CGCGACGGACATCGTGCGGACTATGGTTGCGCGGCTGTCGATCCCCGAGTTATTCCCCTTGGAACGATGCTTTACATCGAAGGCTACGGGATGGCCCTGGCATGTGACACTGGCAGTGCCATCAAAGGCAACAAAATCGATCTCTGTTATGCCTCGCGCCGCGTGGCGGACGCGTTTGGCCGCAAGCAAGTCATCGTACATATTCTGAAGTGAATCTCGCGGACGCAGGAACCTTAAAGGCGTTCCTCGCCCGCCACGGTCTGAGTGCCTCCAAGGGCCTTGGCCAACATTTTCTTTGCTCTTCTTCGGCGGTCAAAGCGATCGTCAGCGCCCTTTCCGGCTGTAAAGGATTGCTAGAAATCGGCCCGGGGCCAGGAGTCTTGACCTCTCCGCTCTCCGAATCGGCCAACGTTGTTGCCCTCGAGTTGGACATGACCATGATCGAGGCTCTCAGAGAGTCTGCTCCGAAGGCTCGTGTGTTTCAACAGGACGCGTTGAAGGTCGATCTTGGGGCGTTGCTCCGTGAATTGCCTGAGCCGCGCGCGATCGTCTCGAACCTGCCGTATTACATCACCGGGCCCCTTTTGCAACGGGTCGCAGAGCAACGCCTTCTGATTGATTGCGCCGTTCTGATGATGCAAAAGGAAGTGGCTCTTCGAGTTGCGGCAGGTCCAAAGACACCGCTGAGGGGGTCGCTCTCAGTCTTTCTTCAGTCGCAGTTTGACATTACTGTAGTTGCACAGGTCCCGGCGGGTGCCTTCGTTCCGCCTCCAAAGGTTGACAGTACCGTTTTGAAACTCGTCCCCAGGCCCATCAGCGTCTCACCAGAGCTTGAAAACTTGTACTTCAAGGCGATACGTATAGGTTTCACCCATCCACGGAAGACCTTGGCCAACAACCTGTCCGTAGGATTCCATATGGTGCGCCCTCTGGTGATGGATGCGCTCATGCGAGCTGGTTTAGGTGAGAAGTCGCGCCCGCAGGAACTGACCTTGCCAGAGTGGGCGGCCCTGGCTGAGCAGATCAGTGCCGAAATCTCAACCTCTTAAACTTGTACATAACACTATTAATTTGAAACTCTCAATGCATAAGCCTATCGATATCGTTGAGTCTGAGAATTTGAAATCCTTCGCGCGGACTTTGGGATTTCAGTCTGTTGGAGTGGGCCCCGCCGTGCCAGCGCCGAATCTGTCTGCTTACGAGGACTGGATCGACAAGGGATATCACGGTTCGATGGAGTATCTTGCCCGACAAATCACACTAAAATCGTCTCCCCAAGAGCTCTTGGCCGGTGCTCGTTCCGTCATAGCGGTTTCTCTGAACTACAACCAAAAGAATGCCCCTGTTGACGGACACCCACGAATCGCTCGGTACGCGCTTGGCCGCGACTACCACAAGGTTTTGCGTGGCAAACTTCGCAAATTGGCGGCTTGGGTCGAAGAGCGCCACCTAGGGTCCCAAACGCGGGCGTGCGTGGATTCTGCGCCAATTTTGGAGAGGGATTATGCGCAGCTGTCCGGCCTGGGGTGGTATGGCAAGAACACTTGTCTTATCGATTCAAGAAGAGGAAGCTGGTTCTTCATTGGGCTCCTGATCACCACCGTGAACTTCAAGACGGACCAACCCGCCGTTGGTGGGTGCGGGAGTTGCAATAAGTGCGTCGAGGCGTGCCCGACAGGTGCGATCATTTATGAGGACGCCAGATGGCAACTGGATGCAAGACGTTGTATCAGCTATCTTACGATCGAGAAACGCGGACCGATAGACCCGGTGCTGGCCGAGCAGGTAGGGGATTGGACATTCGGGTGTGACGTATGCCAGGAGGTGTGTCCGTTTAACGAGCCTCGTGCTGCGCAGCCCCTAAGGGGCGTGACGACCGAGGAAGCGGGTTTTCTCGCCCACAAGCGTTGGCCAACGTTGAAGGAACTGGCCGTCATTCAAGAAGGTGACTGGGATCGGTTGACGCAGGGATCGTCGGTCAGGCGTGTCGGCGCGAGCGGTCTCAGGCGCAACGCCCTCATCAATCTCAATAACCGCACATAATGTTGCATGGCGGGGCACCGACCCCTATGCCGAACACGGCGGGGTCTTATGGTAGGTACTTGGTGCGGAGTTCGACGAACTAAACCGGCGTCCTGAAGTCGTACCGGCGGACGTTCTCGATGCTTGGTTCCGGCCGAGTCCTTTG
>CAZUCK010000162.1:0-2171 GCA_964619505.1 uncultured Fimbriimonas sp.
TCCGCGATGTGCGGGTGCATCCAATAAGGCACGCAGCTGAGAACGACGTCCACGCCTTGGAAGAACTTGGCCACCGAGGTGGGGTTCATGGCATCCACCTGGTGCCCTTCGCAAAGGGCTGTGCCAAGTAAGGCATTGACCCTCTGACTGTTGGCCTGAGCTTGCTCAAGGCTCAGGTCGCCCATCAGAACCTTTTCTGGATCGGCAAATTTGGCTAGGTCGTAAGCGGCAGCAGTGCCCTGCATTCCGGCACCAAGAATCGCGTATGTTTTCTTCATTGAAAGGGTCTCCGGCGGCCCGCCATCGCGGTGCCAGCCGAGAGTCAGGATACCTTTTGTACCTTTGCGGGCGGAACCCCCTGACGGTCCAGGGTCCCCCAAAACGAGGTCAAGACAGCTCCCATCTTAGCCCGAAACGCACCACGCGCTAAGCGTTTTCCGTCGCCAATACCGGCACGACGGGAACCGCCTCCTCTGAATCGGGAAGGACGCTCGTCCGATACTCCCTGTCCGAGAGGCCAATCAGCACCGCAAGCATGTTTCCCACTCCCATGATCAGGAACGAGTACACGATCCCGGCCTTGTCAAGCATGATGCCGCCCAGGCTCATGCCGATAGGCTGAACCCCGACGGCGACCATCGTGTTGACGCTTTGAACCCTGCCGCGAAACTCGTCCGGCACCGTCAACTGCAAGAAGCTCTGACTCGGAATTTGTGCCGCAGGCATCGCGACTCCGGCCAAGAAATTCCAGAGGACGAACATCCAGACGTTGTGGGTGAAACCCATCACCGCCACGGACGCTCCGACCGTCCCATAACCGAGGATCGCACTCCAGCCCATTCGACGAAGGTTCATCTTGCCAACGAGGACGCTGCCAATAACCAACCCGGCGAAGAACGAGAACTCGAACCACGACAGAGTCTGCGGCTTGCCACCGAACCACGCATCGTTGGCGGCCACGTAGGCAACAAAGAACGGCGCGATCGTTAGGTTCAACAGCATCGACTGCATGAACATCACGCGCAACACGTGCCTTCGCTTCAGGTAGCTCAAACCGTCCTTGAAATCCTGAAACGGATGTTTTGCCTCTGCCCGTTCCGGAATGATCGGGGGCAGCTTTCGAATGAACACCGCCGATCCGAGGAACGAAAGGGCGTTCACGATCACCGACACCAGATAGAACCAGGGCCCCGACAGCGCGTAAAGCAATCCCAGCATGACGGCGGACACCGCGAGGCTGATCATTAGGGACGAACTCTGCGTCGTCGTATTGACCGCATTCGCTTGCAGCACCTGGTCCGCCGGCACCAGCGTCGGAATCGACGCGTTCTTGGCAGGCATGAAGAACACCCTCCAGCATGAGAGCAGGGCGCTGTTCACAAGAATGGCTTCGACTGGTGGCCCCTTCGTCGCAAAAACCACCGCCGCCAGCAGCATGAGCGTCGAAAAGCTCAGCAGGTCTGAAACCAGCATGATTTTGCGGCGATCCAAGCGGTCCGCTAAGATGCCGGCATAAGGTCCGACCAGCAGAAAAGGAGTCGCCTCGATGGCTCCGTTGAACCCGACCATTGCCGCCGATCCTGTGATCTTCTTGATCATGAAGGCGTTGACGACGTAATAGAAGGCATCTCCAAAAGTGGAAATGACCTGGCCGAGCCACAGATTACGAAACGCAGGTATGGATAAGACTGGTGAGCGAAACATGGTGAATTCTTCCTAAAGGTCGGGCCCTGGAACGGGCTGAGCGACGAGAGCGGCCAGCGAGTTAACGCTGGATAGGAAGAATGCCGGTCATAACGAAGAGCATTATACACGAGTCGTCCAATTCTTGCCTTAGGACCATCGGCTCAGCTTGGGCGTCGGGAGGGAGGGGCGCGCTCCTCGCGCCCGCACGGGAATGCCCTCAGAGCATATAATATAGCGATGTCCGATCTGAAGCAATCTGCCCTAGAGGGTTGGGTTATAACGGCACTGGAAGACCATCGGCGCCGCGCGGGCCATAAGTAGCGTTCCAGGCGCCCCAATCCTTACCGCTCAGAACCCAGCGATTGCCCGCCCCGAGCACGTTTTCGATCTGACACTCATTACGGACCGTGTAAACGACCGCCCCATTGAATAACCCCTTGGCCCGTCCCCCCAAACCAAAACTTATTGTTATAAAATTCCTATTT
>CAZUCK010000163.1:0-2077 GCA_964619505.1 uncultured Fimbriimonas sp.
CCCCAAGCTCAAAGCGCTGCCGCCTAAGCGCGTCGCAATCCTCGGCCACTCGATGACCATGAGCCTGCACTGGGCGACGCATGCTTCGTGGATCGATATGGCCTGCGAACTCATGCGCATCCTGCAGCCGAAGTTCGAATACAAGGGCTTTCAAACGGGCGGCGTAGACGCCGTGCGCGCCGAACAACTCCACCTTGCAAACGTGGTCGCGTGGAAACCCGGCGGGACCTACATGCTGATGTCCATGTTCACCCCCGAACATCGCGCGGCCTACGAACGCATCGTTACGGCCCTGCGTAAGGCGGGCAGCGAGGTCTACTGCGTGGACGATGTGCGCCCCTTCTTGAAAGACGAGCGCATCGATGCCGCTGTCGAGCACATGCCTGGCATGTGCCAGAAGACCGGCGCGCATCTGTTTGCATTCAACGAACTCGGCAAGAAGGGCAAGGGCTGGCAGCACTGGCAGGCCATGGGCGGCGACATCCACATGATCACCGACGGGCATGTCTTCTACGCCAAGGAACTGCTAAAGCGATGGGCGGGGACTGTCTAGGTATGAGTGTGCAGGCTTCACCAAGCGCTTGAAGACTGCACAATAGAAGTTATGCGGACCAGGCTGACTGCAAGACAAGTTGGGAAAAATCAACGGGTCTCGAACGAATAGCGATAGTAGCTCTCAAGACACAGCGCGCCGATGGCGGTCTGCCCGACAGTGCCCCAGTGTTCAGCATAAGACCCGGCAGGCGTCCAACTGCCTCTGGCGTCATAGTCCAAATGCTGTGAACCCATGAGTGTTTTCTTCAAGGCCTCATTCCATCGCGACCAGCTATCGCCTCCTTGCCGGGATACGCATAGCGTTCCATAGTAAAAATAGAACAGGTCCAGACGTTTGTTCATGGAGTCCGCTTCTGGAAGGCCATCGGTTTTCAAGAACCAGTCGATAGCGTTCTGTATTTCATCGAGTCGTGCGCCTTGGAGTTGGCGAAGATAACACCCCATGGCCGTTCGGCATGGCTGGACGTTATCGGAGTTGGAGTAGCCATAGCGATGTCGCAGCGGAAGATTATCTTCCGACCCCTTGTATTCGAGGCGGTCGAGATACTTGGCTGCTTGGTTCAGGGCGGCTTGATCTACCTTCAAGCCGGCGGCTTTTGCAAATACAAGCTGCTGAACGAACCAACTGGTCGTGGAGAGATTGACTCGGTCATCTTTGGGCGTGTAACTCCAACCGCCCTCTTTCTTTTGATGGATGTTGATCGAGTAGTCTATCGCCTTTTGAGCCGATCGAACGACGTCCTCACTCTTTTCCATGCCGGCTGCCTCTGCCATCGCCAATCCCGCAATGGCATGGTGGTAGCCGCCTCGAGCTTCACCACCTTCTTGTACAAATGCGCCTGCTTCGTTTTGTACGCTCCTTAGCCAGGTTAGCGCTCGCGCGGTGTTGTCTTTGTACGAGCCATGTTTGTTCGTATTGCCTGCGCCTAAAAATGCGAGCAAGGCCATGCCTGTTACGGCCACATCGGCTTTCTTGCCGCCGAGTTTCATGCAGTCCCAATGACCGTCGGCTTCCTGGTGTTCCGCCAGCCATTGGAGCGCCAATTCCATGGAACGCTGCGTGTCCACCGTACCGGCATGCCGAAAGCAGAGATAAGCGCGGCCGGTCGGAGTGCGCCCAGCGAAAGCTCCAGCGGGAAAAGAGTTCGCGGCGGGTTCTGCATCGCCGGCAATCGAGTGCAAGGCTTCCAGGCGTGCCCAACATTCCCAGGCATCGTTCGATTTCGCCATCTCTCGAATTGCAAGTGTGGATTCTTTTGCCTGGGCCCCCATGCGGGTAAGAATTCCAAGGGCTCCAATGCGCACGAAGGCCTCGGAGTCGGTGAATGCCTTCGACAACTGCGGAACGCTCGTTGAATCGCAGCATCCTGCGAAATTCAGCGCCTCGATGGCCTGAATCCTCACGCTGCTCTCCTTGTCCTGCAACGCAAGCAATAAGGATTGTATGGTTTCCTTTGATTTCGCTCCGCTTCGAGACAGCATTTCGGCCGCGGCCAACCTGACTTCGGGATATTCGCAGCCC
>CAZUCK010000164.1:0-2001 GCA_964619505.1 uncultured Fimbriimonas sp.
AAGATCGGCGTAATGTTCACGAGGTACAGCTTCTTGGTTGGGTTCGTTTGTTCGATTCGGAAGCTACCCAGCACCGCGTTCGGAAAGCTTCGCGAGGAGGCTAGTGCGAGGGGATCGCGCGGATCCCATCGGTAGTGAAGGTTGGGCCGTTCCAACCACACGGCATCTTCGTTCTTGACGAACTTGAAGGCGTCGACCCCAAACAGCCCAACGGGATCGCCCGCCTGCAAACCTTGGTCTGCAGCTCCAGTTTCTAGAGTCGCCTGAATCAAGAAGAGCTTATCGAGTTTGTCTTCGGGTAACTCCAAGAGCACGTCTTTTTTGCGGACGTACAGGTTGAAGTTGCCTTCATATTTCTTGAGGTCCTTGACCGCCTTGTCGTAGTCCTCGGTCTTCTCCCGGCGTTCGCGCTCTTCCTTCGTCTCCTTTTTTTCCTCCTCTTTGGGAGGTGCGGCCGGGGCCGCGACCTGCTTCTGGTCCGACTTCTTATCGGGTTTCTTACCCTGGGCGAGAGCGGGTGGGGTGGTGAGCGCACCGAATGCTAGGGCCAGCGACAGACCCAACAAGGATTTGAACATCGTATTAACTTAGCTCCTGAAAACTTATACGCGAGTGTTGCCTGTTTAGGTTATGACCGCTCCAACCATCTAGGAAGTTGCCGTCAAAAACGCAAGTGAGACCACATTTGCATCAATACTAATACAGTTCGGCATCCCTGGTTCGTTCGCGAGGGTAAGGCGTCTTCTATGACCCGCCGCCACCACCGGAGCTGGACACGATTTTGTCCACCAGTCTCGTGAAGAAGACGAGCGTCCCCAGGTTTCCGGCGAATGTCGGGTTGTACTTGTCGATGTTCACTCCAGTCGACCGGGCTAGGGAGCGCAGCAACTCAGGAGCACGCTTGCCGGACTGCCTCAGTCCCTCCGCCACGGTGGCGGCCAGGATCGGAGAGGAAAACGAGGTTCCGGACCAGACGCCCATCGTGCCGTCCCACCAGTAGCTCTTGACCCCGGTTGCGGGGGCGCAAGCGACCGTGCCAGGATCCCAGTTG
This sequence comes from uncultured Fimbriimonas sp., assembly GCA_964619505.1. Classification (GTDB taxonomy): domain Bacteria; phylum Armatimonadota; class Fimbriimonadia; order Fimbriimonadales; family Fimbriimonadaceae; genus JBBQMJ01. The sequence goes on from CAZUCK010000164.1 coordinate 1,052, forward strand.
CTGAACTGTGCCTTGACGTCGGTCGGCTCCAAGCCTGCTACGGACAACACCTGATCCAACTTGGCCGGATACTCCGATTGACTTTGGGCATCGTTCCCAACGGGGGCGACCACGAGGAGCCCTTGCTGCTCGGTCCAATCGAGGACATCACCAAGGGCGGGGATTTCTCTGCGCGATCCGAGGCTAATGTTCGCGACTTCGGCGCCTTGGCCGGCAGCGTAGGTCAGTCCTTTGATGATTCTCCATGCGGTGGTCGTCCCGTCGCTATCGGCGATTCTGATCACGATCAGCTTGGACTGGGGCGATATCTGATCGATGATTCCCGCAACCATGGTGCCGTGTCCGGTGCCCTCATCTGGAATCCCGTCTCCGTTCGAATCCGTGTGATGAGGAATATCCCAAGCCTTCGAGTGGGGCTCAACCATGTTGATGCTCCAAACCGTTTTGGACCAAAGAGCCGGCTGGTGCGGTGACAGGCCGGTGTCCAGGACGGCCACCTTAAGCAGGCGACCCGGTAGTGCGGCGACGGTCGAGCTAAAGTGAACCTGGGTCAACAGCCGTTTATTCTGGGCATAAAGGGCGTTTCGATCTCCGACTGCGCCGATCGTGCTTCCCTTTTGCTGGACCTCAGCGGTTCCACAGTTATCGTCATCCTCGACCCACTGGATTGTGGGATCCGTCGCCATCTGTTGCATGATAGTGCTGAGGTTCTCGCCCGTTCTGGTTTCAAAGAGCACGAAGGGCGCACGATAGCCGTAGTCCAAGATGTTCAGGCCGTATTTGAGGGCAATCTTGGATGCGCTCGCACCGAGAGTTAGCTTGACAATCAGATCCTGTGACGGATTTTCGTCCGCTTGCACGGGGTGCGCGGCGAAAACGACAAGAAGCGGCAACAGTTTTCTCATTAGACGATCCCTCTATTTCCTCTTTCGGGTCTATTGGCAAGGCTT
>CAZUCK010000165.1:0-1936 GCA_964619505.1 uncultured Fimbriimonas sp.
CCCCCGATATAAGCCCGTGCAATCCGCTGCTCTCGCGGGGTTGTCCTGGCCCGGCTGCGCCAGCAGCGCCGGCTCCGCAACCTCCTTCAACGTCCACTCCCGCGCCGGAAGTGCCAACATGCACGCTTGCCGTTTATTCTCGCCCGCTCGTATATCAACTCGGGTGTGGCCCCGACTTCCATGGGTACCTTGATTTCACTTCGAACGTTCTTGATCAATCCCTCATTATCGAAGGACGTCACAACGGTAGACTCCTGGGGGCCGCGATCAGTCCCACCGGACCGGGGGACAATCCGATTGCAGATACATTCGACGGTTCGGTAAGCGCCACGGACGTGTGTCCCGCATTAGGAATATTGGGCGCTGATGTGGCGCGAATCCAGGCTGCTAACATTATCTACCTTACGACAAACGGCCCGAACAGCAACTCAGCTCTGCGTTACATGCTTGAATCTTTGAGTAGTTTGCTGTACGAATTTGGGGGTTGGTACACCATCCCACTCTCAATGCAAATGTACGGCTACAACACATTGCTTCCAGGAATCGAGGCTCCGCAGGTCCTATCTGCAGGACGCTTCCCCCACATTCGCATCCCCATACCCAGGGTTCCAAGACCCCACCGATAGCGAAAACTATTTTATGACGCGTCGGACCATATTGCGGTTGCTGCTCCCCGGAGTGGCTTGCGCCACATCGTGTGCGCGGAAGGAGCACGCCGAAACACGTGCAGCCGTTAGGGACATGGCTCTGCGAGAGGACCTTTTGATCATCTGTTCCCGGCTCGCCCCCGCTATCTTTAATTCGCCGGAAGCATTCACAGTCACTGGCGCAGATGTAGGACCACTGGCGTTAGTCGACCGTCCTTATGACCGTTCGGTCTCCCCAGATGGCGCATGGGTGGCCTGGGTGCCTCTGAGTTCTTTACCCCACTTGGGTACGGAACAACCTTTGGTACTCTTCACCAACGATCCTCGGTCAGTTCAGAGTGTAAAATTCAAAGGAAGGCATGCCGACCAGGTTGCCATATCCTCAAACGCTGGGCATCTTGCGCTCACAGCTGTCGTAGATGAAGCGCTCCACTCTCGCTTGATCGTGCTGAACCCGGCAACGGCTGAGCTAGAGCACGACTTGACGGAACTCATCACTCGGTTTCGCCTGTCAGAGGTCGAGCGCCTTCGAATCTCAGCGAATGGGGGCCTCCTGGCCATTGCATCGCGCGAGTCGTTTGTAATCGTAGACGTACCCTCTCGCAAGGTCATGCTGGAGACTTACGGGCGATTCCCCTCCCCGTCTCCTCGGGGTGACTCCTTGGCATTTCTTGATAACCGGCGAGACTTGACCATAGCCATTGTTTCGACAGGAGCCAGGAAGGTGATCGCGAGTCCTTTCTGGACTGTAGCGGGCGTAGGCGGGTGGAGTCCTGATAGTAGGTTTCTGTTGGTTGGGGCCAGACCCGTATCGAGCGTCTTCATACATCTGGTGGCTATCGATTGCTTTAATGGCGAGTTTGCCGAGATCATGCGTCTCGATGAGGGCGATCGTGGTGAAACGTCCGTTTGGATCAAGCGCCGTCTTTTATCAGCATGAAACATCTGGCTGCATCGTAGCGGTGACCCCGGACACGTTTTGTCGGGTCATAAAAAAGGAACCAAGCCCGCCGATTAGCCGAAGGCAGAGGGCTCCAACAGGGCGCGCTCGTTTTGTCGGGGCTACAAAAAGGGCCCGAACTCGCCATTAACTGACTCCCGGGCCCCCGCTCGCAACAAAGGAGGAGGCGATCCGGATGACGAAATGAAGCGCGCAAAAGGCGCGACGAATTGACGTGACGGACCGGTCACGTCACATAGCCGGCTAACGGCAGGCGGCTCAACAGGTATCCTCCGTGTAAATAGCCCTCAGGAATCGGCGGCCTACTCGCGAGCACAGACTCTTAGCA
>CAZUCK010000166.1:0-1934 GCA_964619505.1 uncultured Fimbriimonas sp.
AAAATCCTCAGATGCGGGGTAGTTGCTCGCAAACTCAAGATCACAGGTGAGCATCTACAGTCAGTACATCCCCATCCAGCTTGTGCCGTCCGATTGCTCAAGCACATCTCCTGATGGCAGCGGTTGGTTCCGGTCGAACACACCGATGTTGTCCAGGCCGAGGAAGCCACCCTCAAAGACGTTGTTTCCCTCCGCATCCTTCCGATTGACCCACCAAGTGAAGTTCAATAGGAGTTTGTGGAACGCGCTTTCCAAGAATCGCTTGTCTCCCTTCCCGGTCGACCGCCTTTCGATCGTGTAGACCCGCCACACGGACCAGGCATGAACCGGCGGGTTGACATCGCCGAACGCCCACTCATAAGCGGGGATTTGGCCGTTGGGGTGCATATACCATTCCCTCAGCAGGAGGGTCAACTGGCTTTTGGCAAACTTTGGGTCAATGAGCGCCATGGGGATGCAGTGGAATGCCAAATCCCAGGCGGCGTACCACGGGTATTCCCAGGTGTCGGGCATTGAAAGCACATCTGCCGCGTCAAAGTGACCCCATGAGCTGTTTCGACCGTCTTCACGGCCGACGGGCGGAGCTGGCTGAAGGGCATCTCCGCTGAGCCATGTTCTGACATCGTAATGATAGTATTGTTTGTTCCAGAGAAGCCCGGCGAACGCTTGACGCTGCACATTGGCGATTTCGGGGACTAGGCCCGGGGTCAGCTCGGCATAGAATTCATCAGCTTCTTTTCGTCTTTGATCGAACAGGGCGTCAGATTCTGTAGAGTTGACGGTTTGAGTGCCTTTCCCCAGACGCAAGTGGACGACCCGCTCTTCGCCTGGTTGCAGAATCCATTGATACAGGCATGCGGCCTTCGTCCCAAACTTGCCCGGATTGACTTCGTCGGTCTCTCCGTTCACGACGTAGCGATGGAAGGCGTCTTTGACGTATCGACTCTGATCAGGTGAATCAAACGCCCGTCGATAGTCGGTTTCGTTCTCGGTGAAGAGCATGTCCGGCGCGAGCTCGGCGGCCAGCGTATAAGAGCCAAGGGTTCGATCTTCGATCGCGACGGTCGAGATTCCTTCGAGCCTCATCGAGCACTCTTTATGCCCCGTCACCCAGGACCAGCGGTTGCGAAAGAAGATTTGAGGGAGCAGAGAAAGCTTAGCTTCGTCTGGCCCTCGGTTGATCGCCCTGATTCGAATGTGGATGTCGTCCGGTGCATTCTTGGCGTACTCAACGACGATGTCGAAATATCGGTCTTCGTCGAAGACACCCGTGTCAGCTAATTCAAACTCGCGGTCAGTCTTACTCCGCAAGGAGTTCTCCTCGACCAAACGAGCATATGGGAATTCGACTTGGGGATATTTGTACAGCCCCTTCATGTAGCTGTGAGTCGGTGTGTTGTCAAGGTAGTGGTAGATCTCCTTGACGTCTTCTCCGTGGTTGCCCTGGCTGTTGGTGAGCCCGAAGAGCCGCTCCTTGAGGAAAGGGTCCTTGTGGTTCCATACTGCCATCGAGAAGCAAAGGATTTGGCGGACATCGCTGATCCCCATGATCCCATCTTCGCCCCACCGGTAAGCCCTGGACCTTGCCTGATCGTAGGTGAAGTAATCCCACGCGGTGCCCATTTCGGAGTAGTCCTCGCGGACCGTTCCCCACTGGCGCTCGCTTAGATATGGGCCCCAGCGATGCCACGGTGCGGCGTCAGCGGCATTTTCGCTCAACCTTTTATGTTCGGCGGTGGTTCCGGCACCGGTCGCCATGCGTTTAGCCATTGGTTGCGAAGCCCTCGTACAAGGTCATGCCTCCATCAACGAAGAGGGTGATACCGGTGATGTAATCGGCATCGTCGCTGGCAAGGAAGACGGCCGCCTTGGCGATGTCATCCGGGATTCCCACGCGGTCGTAGGGGATCAACTGCAGCAGCTTAGCCTCAGCT
>CAZUCK010000167.1:0-1932 GCA_964619505.1 uncultured Fimbriimonas sp.
CCGTCTGGTGGTGCGCTTCCGCGATGGCTTTTTCATACTCCTCACTCGTCCTTGGTCGAGCCAGAGCAAGCTCAAGGTGCCCTGAAAGCGCTTGAAGGGGCGTACGCATCTCATGCGAAGCCGCTGCGTAGAATCGACCTTTCGCGGCGCTCGTCTGGGCGATTCTCCCAAGAAGGCCGTTCAGCGTCTCGACGAGGTCGACCATCTCGGAGTCTTGGGAAGGCGAGGTTAGGCTTAAACTCAGATGGTCAGCCGAAGCGGTTGCCGCCTGCTTCGACAGCTTCCCGATGGGAGACAGGGTCTTTCCGATCACCATCCAAGCGCCGAACCCGACCAATCCGATGACGATCAACGTGATGGCGATAAATTCGAAGGTTCTAAGTGTTTGGATCTCTTCGATTTCTCGGTTGGGGATCGCGAAGACGATGCCAAGGTTATCGTTTCGATCCGGGTGCTCCTGGCTCGGTCGAAAGATGAATCGATAGGCCTTTACGTCTTGCTCGTTGTTGCGATCGGGAAAATCCTTTCTGGATTGCCACAAGGGATGGGCGCGATCTCTGCGATCGACCAAGGCGAAGGCCATGCCTCTTTCGCGCAAACTTGGATCTCGCGCAATGAGTTCCAACCTGATTTGGCGATCGGGGCTCTTTAGTGCCCGTCGGACATCCGGCATCCTTGAATCGACAACACGCTGGAGTTGGCCTTGGACGCTGACATCAAAAAGCAGGGTCAACATGAAAACGACGACCCCCATGATGGCGGCCGTAATCAGAATGAAAACGGTCGTCATGCGGGTCCGCAGCGATCTAAACTGGATCATTGCCCCCCATCTTGTAACCGATGCCTCGAACCGTTTGAATCACGGAGGGGGCGGTTCCCTTGTCCAACTTCTTCCTCAAGTAGCTCACATAGACATCCAGGACGTTGTCGTTGCCGTCAAAATCATAGTTCCACACATGCTGCAGAAGCATGGACCGGGTGAGTACACGACCTGCGTTTCGCATCATGTATTCGAGCAGGGAATATTCCGTTGCACTCAGATAGACGAGGCGATCATCGCACACCACCTTGCGAGTGATGGGATCCAAGCTCAATGGGCCGACTTTCAGCGTTCCAGGGCTGGAAGTCCCACGACGAAGAAGAGCCCTCACGCGCGCCAACAACTCCGACACCTGGAACGGTTTCACGAGGTAGTCATCCGCTCCGCTGTCCAAGCCTGCGACTTTGTCCTCCGTCATGTCCTTGGCGGTCAGCATTAAGACTGGAGTTTGAATGCCGGCGCTGCGAAGCCGCTTAACAATTTCAAAGCCATCGAGGCCCGGCAACATCACGTCGAGCAAAATGACGTCAAAGCTCTCAGCTCTAGTGATCGACAAAGCTTGTAGGCCATCACCGGTGACCCTTGGCACAAATCCAGCTTCGTTCATGGCTTGGTTTAAGAACCGAGCTACGCTCTCATCATCTTCAACGATCAGGACATTCATTCAGAGGCTCCATCAATAGTACGTCTCAATGGCAAGGAAGGGGTCGTTCTCAATTGGCTGCGGCTGTGGTGTGAATTTGGGTTGCCGCTCGGGTCTGTCTTTGCGCGATGAGCTCTCGTTGCGCCGGGGTCAACATCGAACTGACTTGGCGGTCGCACTGGTCCATCAGCGTCAAGATTTGGCGATCCTTGGCTTGGATCGGCATCGTCGAATTGGAGCGAAGAGCATCCACTTTGACGAGGGTTTTGCCAATGACGGACTGCATCGCTGCATTCTGGGTTGAATCGAGAAACGGCAATTCGAGAAAGAAGTCGGCAGTCCGACGCCCCAGCAACCGGTTGGTGCCTCCGTGTCGGTCCAACAACTTTCGCTGCTCGCCGCTCAAGACTCGATCGATTCCCGCTTCGAAGCGAAGCCTTTCCTTCCCCAAGCGATCGCGCTTTATCGC
>CAZUCK010000168.1:0-1916 GCA_964619505.1 uncultured Fimbriimonas sp.
ATCAGCTACGACGTGTCGCCGAGCTCTCAGAACGCTATACAACTGGTGTCGGCCATGTGACGACCCGTCAGGATATTCAATTGCACTTTGCTGAACTCAAAGACGTGCCCACGATCATGCGGGGTTTGGCGGAGGTCGGTCTGACAACGCGAGAGGCTTGCGCCAACACGGTTCGTAACGTGACGGGATGCCATCTTGCTGGGGTGTGCCAGGGCGAGGTCTTCGATATCACCCCCTATGCGAAAACTGTGGCCTACCATTTATTGCGAAATCCGCTCAACCAAAGTCTGCCCCGCAAGTTCAAAATCGCCTTCTCGGGCTGCAGGCACGACTGCGCTCTCACACCGATCCATGATATCGGACTCCTCGCGGCAAAGAAGGAAGACGGGACGATGGGGTTCCGGATGGTCGTTGGCGGTGGACTTGGTTCAGCTCCACGTATTGCGCAGGTGCTTCGCGAGTTCACACCGATGGACGAGCTGATCCCCAGCATTGAAGCGGTGATCAAGGTTTTCGATCAGCTGGGGAATAGGAAAAATCGCAATAAGGCCCGCATGAAGTTCGTGATTGAAAAGCTAGGCTTTGCCGAATTCAAAAGACGCTGGGAGGAAGCCTATACCTCAATGGGTTATGCGCGACCGAACGACGGTCCACTCAAACTCTTGCAACATCAGGATGAGCCGGTCTCATTGATCATGCCGACATCCAACGGCTCGAAGCCACATGCGGTTCATGCCAACGGTCATCCGCAAGAAGAAACGCCGTTCGAGATGTGGAAGCGGACAAACGTCGTATCTCAGAAACAGACCGGCTATGTGGCCGCCGTCATCAAGCTGTTTATGGGTGACTTGACCGCAGATCAGATGAGACACGTTGCCGATCTTGCAGAGCGCTATTCAAACGGCAACATACGCACGACGATCAATCAGAACATGATTATCCGCTGGATACCGGAGTCCCAGATTGGCGACGTGTACAGAGACTTGGCCTCACAGGGGCTTTCAGATCCCGGTGCCGAGTTGGTTGAAGACATCATTGCCTGCCCTGGCACTGATACCTGCGGCCTGGGCATTACCTCTTCAAAGGGGCTCGCGAGGGCCCTGGCCGAAGTGTTCCCGGCTGGTCGTGTCCCCGGCGATTTAAAGGACGTGAGCGTCAAAATCAGCGGCTGCCACAATTCATGTGCACAACACCACATCGCGACGATCGGGTTACACGGAGTTGGAAAGCGGTTCGGCGAGCATACGGCACCATTCTATGAATTGCATCTTGGCGGAAAGGTGAACGGTACGGCCAAGATCGGACAGATGACGGTCAAGCTGCCGGCCAAATCCGTGTCAGCTGCCATCACGCACTTAATCGAAGTGTATCGCCGTGATCGCAAACCTGGCGAAGGGCTGCCGGCCTTTATCGACCGCGTCGGAAAGAACGCGCTGAAGGACGAGCTGATTCCCTATACGATTGTGCCGAGTTTTGCGGAGGATCCGACCTTCTATTACGACTGGGAAGCGGAAGAGGAATTCGTTCTCGAAGATCTCGGACCTGGCGAGTGCGCGGGGGGCGCACTGGAAATGATTGAGAACGGGATTCTCGAGGCCGACCAGGAACTCTATCAAGCCAAACTGTTGTCGGATAACCATCAGTTTGCAATGTCCGTGAACAAGTCGTATCGGGCGGTGTTAGCTGCGGCAAAAGCACTCTTGGTGACGGAAGGGCTTGAACCGTCCACCGATTCGGAAACGTTCATCGAATTCGACAACCGGATAGCCCAGAAAGGGGCTGTTCCCTCGATCTATCGCGAATTGAGTAAGAAAGTCGGTGATTTGGGTCCAAAGGAAACGACTGCGGAATCGGCTCGGGACAAGATGGCTTTCGCCAAAGGCTTCGTGGATGCTTGCCGGGCGGCCACAGACAAG
>CAZUCK010000169.1:0-358 GCA_964619505.1 uncultured Fimbriimonas sp.
GCTATAAGATCTTCAACGAAGAGTCCATGACCGAGGACTACTCGATGTCCAAGAAGATCCGCGAGGCGGGCCTCAAGTCCGTCTTCGTCAACGTCCTCCTGGGCGACGACAATTCGCCATGGTGGGTGCCCTTGTGCAAGCGGCCCCTGTTCGTCTCCAACTGGTCGTACTTTCCGATGGACTGGACGCGGTCCGTCCGCCAGAAATCCCGCTGGATCATCGGGATCTCGCTTCAGGAGTGGGAGCAGACCGGCTGGGAGGGAAGCTGGCTGCTGAAGGAGAATTTCGTCAAGGACCGAAAGGTTTTCGGTGCGGCCTCGGCGTCTTTCCTCCGCTTCTTCATTCCTCTCTACTTCCT
>CAZUCK010000169.1:368-1915 GCA_964619505.1 uncultured Fimbriimonas sp.
TTTGTTCTTTGGCTACTTCCTCCTCCTCTACTTCATTCTGATGGGTTTGGGGAATGCCGGTTGGGTCCCCTTCAAGCTCCTTCCGATCTTGGTTCCGGGCACGTCGCTCACTCACTTGGTTACGTTCTGTAGCTTCTTCATGGTCGTCCGTGTAACGCAACGGATCACCTGGGTTGGTCTGACTTACGGCATAGGTCCGGGGTTGCTGTCCGTGCCGCGCCTCATTATCGGCAATATCCTGAATGGCCTGGCGACGTTCCGCGCTCTTAAAGTCTTCTCCGATTCGCGCCGGGGAAAGGCGGCCGTTCGGTGGGACAACACCCAGCATTTGGAGGGTATTGGCGACATGGCCGGTGTCACGCCACCGACCGTCAAGCAATCGGGCGAGGTGGTTCCTATCGACGAGGTCTTGGCCGGTTTGATCTCGACCGACAGGGACCAGATCGTCAGAGCCTTGAACTATATTCCTCCAGATGCGGATGACTTGGAACGAGCGGAAATAATCGCCTACATCCGATCTCTGGTTTCGAACGAGGATTTGGCCGTACGCGCGGCGGTCGCCAAAAGCTTGGGCCGGCTTCCTTGGCACGAGCTCACGCCGACGATCTTCACGGCGCTAAACGACGAGGACATCGTCGTTCGTCTGAACGCCGCCAAGTCGTTCTTGGAGCGGCCGAAGGTCGGCGCGCTGCTCGAACACGCATTTACGAGTGCCAGCCAACGAGCCGTAACGGTCCTCATTCAAGTTATCGAGCAGGACCGTCGCCGGCAAAGACGCGTATTCGAAATGATCGCGCGCGAGAACCTGACGGTTACCAAGGCGACGATTATCGTCGAGTCGCCGATCCTTCGCAACCGCCTCGCGAACTTCCTCGAGGAACTTCGCATCGATCAGCGAGCATTCGTGGAAATCACAGGCGGTTCGAGCTAGCCCAACGCCCCTTTCTCATTCTCTTGCCTCTCGATGTCTGGCTATTGGGCCCTGAATCGGAGCTTGTCTGAACCCAGGTGTTAAGAGTTTAAATAAACGATATTTTTAGACTTACCATCGCCGCAATGTCGTGATAGAATGCGTCCAAAGCAAGGACTCTATTACGCAGGTCCTTGCTTAATGCTACGGCGGAAGGGCAATATGGCAATGAAATTTAAATTACCTGCTTTACTAATTACAACGTCGGCCATCTTCTCAATGGTCTTTGGAGCAGTTGCGATCCGATCTCAGCAGGCTGCTCACCCTCAGGCGCTGGACTTCGGGTGCAGCAGCGACCTTTCTGACGATGCCTGTTACAGGACATGTTATTACAGCAGCGGTGTCACCGAATACGTAACGTACCCGTCGACGGACTACGGAAAGTGCGGATCGCCATGCAAGGACATAACTTGCACTGGCACCACCTATAACGACCCCCAGTGCACCGAAAAGAACGGTACATGCACCAAGAAGACGCAGGGTTGCCTCGACTACCAAGTCTCCGGTCCAAGCTAACCTCAATATGAGTGGCCAAGCCGCCCGTCAAAAGTGTAGGAGAGGCGCAGGGTTCACGCTT
>CAZUCK010000170.1:0-1847 GCA_964619505.1 uncultured Fimbriimonas sp.
TGTTCGCGCACCACTCGAATGCGGTGTTCGATCATGAGCACATGACCATCCTCACGGGAACCGTGATCCGGCACGAATTCATCAATCCGCACGACCTGCTTCACCTCAGCGTAACAGACGAGAACGGGAAGGTCTCGGAGTGGATTGTGACAGGCGGGCCACCTGCGGAAATGCGCCGCATTGGCTGGACCGCCAACATGTTCAAAGTCGGAGAAGAGCTGACCGTTTATGGCGAGGCCTATCGAGATGGCAGGCCCATCATGATTCGGGTGAGAATCGTGCGGGCCAACGGCGAGGAAGTTTCGACCAAAGGGCACTGCCGGCTACGGCTTCTATCAGGACTTTATGGAGAAGTACGGCAAGGAGAATTCTCGAATCAAAGTCGTCGGCTAGAAACAGTCAAGGGAAGGAGTAACTACCAAATGAAAGGTCACAAGCGAGCCTTGATTTTTCTCATTGGGGTGCTCGGGTTCTTAGCTGCAGCGTTGTCCGCACAGTCTCAGAGCCCGTCGAAGCAGCCGGCACCGCCGACGTTGAAGACCAAACCTATTCCCCGAACGCCCGATGGTAAGCCGGACTTCACGGGTTTTTGGGCCGAATGGCGAAGGGTCAATGCTCTGCCGGATCTGGGCGGTTTGTACGCTGCAAGGGAGAAAGAAATCAAGGCCACTTTGCCGCGGGCTCCGCGCGATGAATGGGGCTTAACGCCATGGGCTGCGGAGCGATTGAAATACAATACGGATCCGCTTTATCTCGATGATGACGGCAAACCGGCACCACGCGTTCGCAATGAACTGGATCCCAGCAGCCACTGTTTTCCTTCTGGAACGGCGCGCCTGAACGCTCCGCTCCAGATGTTCCAGATCCCAGGGCAGGTCTGGATGATCTATCAGGAAAATACCGAGGTGCGCCAGATCTTCACGGACGGACGAAAGCACCCGCAAGGCGATGCCCTTGAGCTCACCTGGAACGGACACTCCATTGGGACCTGGGAAGGCGACACGCTGGTCGTGGACACTGTCGGCATGCGCGATGAAACCTTGCTGGACGGCGCCGGGCACGTGCACAGCGACCAATTACGCATCGTAGAGCGCATACGTCGCATTGCTTATGATGTCCTGCAGATTGAAAAGACCTACACTGATCCGAAGGCGCTCACCAAACCTCATACAGAAGTCAACACATATCCGTTGGCACCGGCCGATTGGGATTTGCTTCAGGATATCAAGTGCGAGGAAAAGTTCCAGAAGGGAATCTGGTACGGGGAAGGACCGTCAAGCTATTGATTGTAAGTGGGAGGAAAACTAGCCGGGCAATCTGCGGCTAGTTTTCTTTACTCCACTTTCCCTATCTCTGTTCGCCGCTTGGGATCATTCCCGAACTGCTTCAGATACGCGTCGTAGAAGCCCTGCTCGGTCGCGCCGATTCGGACGTCTTCGCCGTTGGCTCGAACGATCTTGAGATTGATCATGATAGGCCGGCCGTCCCTGTAGGCCATCCCGGTAATCGTTAGTTGTTCACCTGGCTTGAACATGTTGGTCGTCCAACCAAGTCGGCGCATCTGGCTTGGGGTGGTCCCTGTAACCGTCCATTCGACAACTTTGCCTTTACTATCCTCCACATTCAGGTAGATCTGCGCATGAGGATTGATAAACGCGAATTTAGTTACCGCTCCTGTAATCACCGTCAGGTGCTCGTGATCGAACACAGCATTCGAGTGGTGTGCAAATAGCGAATCCCCGGCCACGAGCAGCCCGATTACCACCAATAACGTCGTCGACAGTTTTGTTTTCATTTGCTCCCCCGAACTGCACTTGTCAGCTTGTAAGCATAACCCGGACGCCCGT
>CAZUCK010000171.1:0-1838 GCA_964619505.1 uncultured Fimbriimonas sp.
GAGCGCTGCAATCGCACTGCAGAGGTCGTGAGTTCGAATCTCATCATCTCCACCAGAACGCGGTGTCCAATGTTAGAGGCGAGGACATTTGGTCGCGATAATGAATTTTCCGGTCGAGGCTTTGGGGATGGCATCACCCAGAACGCGGGGTACCCGCTTCGCCGAACACGGCCCCTCGGCGCGCTATTTAGTCTGCTGAAAAGGATATCTGCGAGGTCATCTTGGGGCAGCGCGATTAGACGGCCTCGAAGATATGATTGAGATGCTCTCGGGCTTAGGCCACCCGCCCAAGCTCTCAACGCAGTCAAAATTGGCTCTTTTGGTATTGACTATGGCGCTCCACGTATGGAGGTCCAATGCCAATGCCACTGTTTGGATTTCGAAGTGCTTGACTCGCCCATAGTCTTCCAAGATCACATCATTGTGCAGGCGAAACTTGGCCGACAACTCCGGCCCGGAACGAAGCAGATGCGGATCCACTTCCATATTTGAGTAGAGTTGCCAGATTTCCGCCCTAATGCGGCTAAGTGCAGCTTGCCTCGTCCCACCATAGACGATCCCCGCAGTCATCAGAAGGGCAACAAGTGAGGCAACGATCCCCAATGCGATGCGACCAGGCCTCCAAGCTCTCTGAAGCAATTCCGTAGTTCAGCCTCTGTCCTTCGTCCAGCCCTTGGGCGGGGTGAACGTGAAGAGACTATCGTCGAGCTTCGGGTTGAGTTTCAAATGCTCATAGATCGTCACTTGAGTGGTGGACCCAAGGTTCGCCTTCGCATCTGTCCCTTGGCCTACAAGTGCCAAGCCGATTAACGCAACAACCACGGGTGCATTATGGGCACCGGTTAGAATCTCAAGACATCAGATGCCGAGGAACGTCGCTAGCCTCAGGCGCCGAGACCCCAGTCAAGATCTTCGCAAAATGTAAGAACTCGGGGTGGAGTATCTTCCGACTCGAACAATTCCAGACGAAACAGGTCGAGCCATAGTTGATCGCAACAGCCGAGAGTCTTCGCTCTCAAGTCTCCGAGCAAATCTTCGAGCGCCTGCGTGTCCACGCGGTCTGCATAGGCGTAGTGGTTGGTGGACCGTTTTGTGACGGCAAATTCGGTTGAAAGTGCAGTTCCTGCCGGAACGTCAACCCTAGCTCCGAGCACGTTTCGATAGTCGGTGAGATTGACGACGATTTGGATGTCGGATTTAAAATCGTCCGTCAATAGAACGCACGGATGATCGATGTCGCCAGTAAGGCCCGGAGCAATGAAGATCAGTCCGCCGGAGTCTCACGACTATGCATTACCATTCATCGCGATGTGTTCGGCGTACCGTGATTCGCGAGTAGCCTCGTCAAATCCGAGTGCAGCCAGGATGTCTTGAAAGGCGATCGCGCGCCTGGAGCCGCCGGGATCCTGCCACTCGCCGAAGGTGTGGACATGGTCGACAAGTTGCCACTTCGTCCAGGACCCATACTTGTCCCAAATCTCCTCGAGTACGGCGAGTTCGCGCCGCGACAACTCTTGCGCCGGATCAAATTCCTTCTCGAATCGAACCCGCCACTGCATGGGCACTGAGATGTGTTCACGCCAAATTCCGGAGTCGAATTGGCCGTCTTGCGGATTTAGGCGGTCAAGTGTCTTGGAGAGCACAGGTCCGTTCTTGAGGCTGTAGAACTTATCTGCTGTGATTCCGACATTGCGTAGCCGGATCGCCTCGCGCTCGGCGAGGTAGACCACTCCCATGAGCTTGAGGTCTTCCAGTTCGCCTCCAGCTTTCATCAGGAAGAAACCGGCGAACGCAGTCGCTTTAGGTTCCCTATATTCCATTTTTTCCACACTTTTTTT
>CAZUCK010000172.1:0-1832 GCA_964619505.1 uncultured Fimbriimonas sp.
TTCTTGTCGAAATCACCGCGCTCACGGGCCTTTTGGAGTTCGGCTCGGATCATTTCGGGCATCTTCTGCAACTCGATCCTTTCTTCCGCCATCGCTTTGTCTGCTTCTGGCTTGTCTCCGTGGATCTCGACTCTAAGGTCCTTCGTGGAATGGCGCTCATCGCCACTCTCCTGCGAATCCACTTCCCAATGCTTCTGTGCGCCATCCATCGGCATCTTCATCTTCATATCGCGAACGGCCGACATTGCTTGTTCGATCGATTTCTGTACGGGGCCGTCTTTGTCGAAGGCGTCTCTGACTGCCCTACGGGCAATTTCCATTGCCCGGTCTGCTCCCACCCAGGCGCGATCCAACTGGTTGCGAAGTCGTTCTCGTTGGGCTGGGGTTAGATCCTTGACCTTCTGCCCCTTGCCGTCCATATTGACCGTGGCGTCCGGATCATCCACGAAGTGCTTGAACGACTCTCTCATCGTCTTGCCGACACCGTCCAATTTCTTGGATTCGATTGTTAGCTCGGGACCATCGTCCTTCTTGTCCTTGACAGGGCTGCTTGAAGTTTGGGCGTAAGAAACGAGCGGCACGAGCAATGCGACGGCTGCAAGACAAGGTATCCAAGTCAGGGAGAGCTTGCTTGGTCCTGAGGACAGGCCGAGGATGCGGCGAATTCGCTTCATAAGGGATCCTCCATTGGCTGAAACGGACAGTTGCGGGGCAAATGATCTGCGCTCTTCGAGCGCGGTCAGGGCACGAGCGTAAACGATGGGGTCGCCCACCGAGTTGACGGCGATGTCATCGCAACAATGCTCGCGCTCGGTGCGAATGATCCGAGACACCCACCAAACGGCAGGGTGATAGAACAGCGCGGTTTCGATGAGCGTTTGGACCAAATTGACGAGGTAGTCGTGGCGCCGGATGTGGGCAAGCTCGTGCACGAGCAACGCATCCAGCTCATCGTAAGGGAGGCTCATCAGTGCGCTGCAGGGCACCAAGACAATGGCTTTGATGACGCCGATTGCGGATGGGACCTCGATGCAGTCGGATTCAAAGAGGTGAACGGCACGCCGAATTCCAAGCCGGGCTGCAAGCTGCCTTAACCGCTCCTGCAAGTCCAATGAAGCGGGCGTGGATTCGCGCGTCTTGAGTCGCTCAACCTCAATGAGTCCGAGGGCAGTTCTAAGGCTGAGAAAAGCCACCCCGGCCATCCAGAACAACACGAGTGCGGGCAGGAATGGCTCTACGAATCGCAGTGCCCCTTCCAACGTAATTGCCGATCCCGACTCCGCAGAAACAATCGCCTTCCCTCCCGTCAGTTGGTTTGGCGCGAGCGGCGTCGAACCCCCGGTTCTCACCGCCACGAAAGTCACCAGCGGAAACAGAGCCATCAGCAGCAGAGCGGCGCAGCTTGCGGCGTAACGGAGGTTCGAACTCTTCCCTTTGAGAATGTAAAGCGTCATCGCAAGTGCGGCAGCAGCGGCGGTGCCTTCCCATATGAAGTGGACGAGAGTCCAGCCGATCGCTGAAATGGCGGGGTTATTCATTTCTTGCTCTCCAACTCATCGAGCATCTTTCGGATGGCGGCCAACTCTTCAACACTTGCCTTCTTGGCAGACAAGGCGTGCATGACCAGTTCCTGGGTCGAGCCGCCGAATGCCTTATCCATCAGGTCTCCAACGAGATTCCGCTTTGAAAGCTCTGGAGACTGGGCTGCGCGGTAAACGTGTGCGCGTGCTTCTTCAGCCCTTTCCAAGAGTCCCTTTTCCGACATGATCTGCATGAGCTTGAGGACGGTTGTATAACCCATCTCCCTTTTCTTGTTCAACTCGTCATGCACT
>CAZUCK010000173.1:0-1808 GCA_964619505.1 uncultured Fimbriimonas sp.
AGGTAACGAAGAAGTTGAATCCTACTTGGCACGGATGTTGGTTGATTTTTTTAACTTCGACCGCAATTATGCCCTTCGGAACGCCGAAGGCAAGCGCGTCGAATCCGTTGTGGAGATGTTGGCGGAGGGGGACGTCCGCGTGAATGCCGATTCCTTTGATCGAGAGCGTGAAGTGCACCGTCACATCGGTGATTTCCTGCTCTTTTGGTCGGGCTTATTTCCGGAGTTTCTTGGGCAGTTGAAGGCTCCCGACAGCCGAGACGCCATGGTTGACGTGATTCGCCAGGGTCAATTCAGCTACCACGTGGTGAGCACGTTCGAGCACGAGCCATATTCGATGGAAGTCGGTACGTTCAAGAAGTTGAGCGTGCATTTCGACGAATATCGCACGGGGTTGACTCTGATGCGCGCCTCATTTGAGGGATTTGCCCGGCAAGGCTGGCCGGACGGTTTTGAAGCCTAATCACCGTAAATTGTTGGATCCGCCTCCAAACTGTGGCCTGCGATATCCATCTCAGGCTGCTGTTTCAGCTTCTGAGAGCTTCTTCGCTTGCTCATCTTGTGCCAGGGCGTCGATCATCGCCTGGATGTCACCGTCCATGAACGCGACCATGTTATGAACTTGGAAACCGATTCTATGATCGGTAATGCGGCTTTGCGGGAAATTGTAGGTTCTGATCTTCTCCGACCGATCGCCTGAGCCGATTTGGCCCTTGCGAATGCCGGCGCGCTCGGCGGCCAATTTATCCTGCTCAATTTGGTAAAGTTTCGCTCTTAGCACCGCCATAGCCTTGATCTTGTTCTGGGCTTGGCTCCGTTCGTCCTGGCATGTGCTGACGAGGCCGGTCGGCTTGTGAATGATTCGGATGGCCGTTTCATTCTTCTGCATGTGTTGCCCGCCCGCGCTGGATGAGCAGAACGTCGAGATTTCCAAATCGTCCTGCTTGATGTCCAATTCGACCTCGTCCGCCTCGGGCAAAACCGCGACGGTCACGGTGCTTGTGTGAATTCGCCCCTGGCTCTCGGTGGCGGGGACGCGCTGAACGCGATGGACACCGCTTTCATGCTTGAGTTGGCTGTACGCGCCGACTGCGTCGATGCTGAATACGACGCGTGACACGCCTCCGATGCCGCTCTCCTCAAGGTCAACGATCTCGTGCTTCCATTTGCGGCGTTCGCAGTACCGTAGGTACAACCGAAACAGTTCGCCGGCAAACAAAGCCGCTTCCTCGCCGCCGGCCGCGGGTCGTATTTCCACGATGACGGGCTTATCGTCGTTCGGGTCTTTTGGCACCAACATGGTCTTTAGGGTGGCTTCGAGAGAAGCCACTTTCGCTTTCAAGGGTTCGATATCCGCCAGTGCCAGATCCTTGTATTCGGGGTCATTGACCATCTCCTCAGTGTCCTTGAGGGTGTCAAGAGTCTTCACATATTCCCGAATGGTTGTGACGATCGGTTCGAGTTCGGCACGGTGCTTGCCGACTCGCTGCATCTCCCTGGCGTTGGAGGTAATCGCCGGGTCGTTGTACTCGGCTTCAAGCGTTTCGAATTTCCGCTCAATCTCCTGCAATTTTTCGATCATCTAAGGGAGAGTTTACCGCCGGGGTGCAAGGGGGTTGGGGCAGGGTAGAGAGTAAGGCTGGGATGGCGAGCCGTGGACTCAACCGGCTTGGGGACCAGTTGCGTTTCCGCATTTGCGCGGGATATGGGGCGGATTATGGGAATCGAACCCACGACCTCCTCAGCCACAGTGAGGCGCTCTAACCCCTGAGCTAAACCCGCCGCGCAGGGGACATTGTGCATGAACG
>CAZUCK010000174.1:0-1802 GCA_964619505.1 uncultured Fimbriimonas sp.
ACAAACGAGGAGTGAGCTACGTGCTGCTGGCCAACAATTTTCTCAGCACCGAGCCCAACCCTCCTTTTGACCGTGTGCGCTTCGATGATGTGACCGGAGCGGCCGAAGCGACCCGCTATCTGCTCGCCCTCGGGCACAAGGATATTTTCTTTATCGGCGAGACCGCGCTCCCCTGGTATCGCAGCCGCTACGAAGGCTACAACAAAGCCATGACTGAGGCGGGTCTCAAGCCATCCGCACAAACGCTGGGCTTGTCCGACAACCCATTTTTTAACGGCATGAAGAGCATCCAGATGGCGCTCGAGCAGAAGCGCAACATCACCGCCGTGCTTGCGGGCAACGATGAGATTGCACACGGCGTATGGGAAGGTCTTCTCAAGGCTGGGATGGACGTGCCTCGTGACGTCAGTCTGATCGGCTTCGACGATCAGCACGGCATGGGGAGACTTGATTCCCTCACGAGTGTCCGCGTCGAAGCGACCGAGGTCGGGCGTCAGTTGGCAAAAATGGCGATCGAGAAGATCAAGTCCAAAGGAGTGCGTATTCCCGAAGTTGTGCTGCCGACGGCGCTCATCAAACGTGAAACCTGCCGGCCGCTATTTCAAGTCTCATAGGAAGAAAAGAATGATCTGCCAGAGAATTGACGAAGGGGAACAGTTCTGGTGTGCGGGAAATCTTTACACAATGCTGATCCCCCGCGACGCAACTAAGTGTTTTGAGGCCGTCCTTGAGACGATCGAGCCCGGAATCGTGACTCCGCCCAACGCACACGAGAATTTTGCCCAGATGTATTTCATTGTCACCGGGCAAGCGCGGGTTTGGATCGGCGACGAAGTAAAGGACACATCTGGACCGGCCGTCGCATACATTCCGCAGAACACCAACCATTACGTCAAGAACATCGGAGATGTGCCACTGCAATATATCTACGTCAGTATCTGGCCGGGCACGATCCCAGAATCCGATGGCCGTAAATGGCGCGAGTCTGTGGAAGCGATGGTCAAGATGTATGCCGCGAGGGGCTTTCCCGCCCGTCGTCCCTAGGTCCTAGCATGAAGATCGAGGAAGTCCAGACAGAGTGGCTTCGAATCCCGCTGAAACAACCCATTGCCGACTCCTCGCACATACTGCATGTCGTTCCGGAGCAGAAAAATGAAATTTGAGCGTCAGGCTGGGCGGCGGTTGCGAGTTGTTCTCGTTCTCTTGGTAGGGGCGAGAGTGGCCTTTGGACAAGCGATCGTCGATACCGTCTCGCCCTTGTTGGAAAAGCCGGTTCAGGCGACCTCCGTCACCGTCTACCAACTTCAAAAGTATGAGATGCGCCACATTTCCAAGCCCGTACCACCGGCAAGCGCGACGCAGTGGACAGTTGATGCTGCGCGCATTCGACAGCGCGTATTGAACGACATCGCTTTTCACGGATGGCCGAAGGAATGGATCAACACTGATCCGCACTTTGAGCAGACCGGCGTCATTGAAACGACGCATGGCTACCGCATCCGCAAGCTCCGTTACGAGGTCGTGCCCGGCCTCAAGGCTACGGCCCTGCTTTACGAACCGGACACGGTCAAAGGACGCGTGCCTGCCATCCTCAACCTTGTAGGCCATGAGCTACAGGGCAACTTTGTCGAATACGAGCAGAAACGCTGCATCAACTTCGCCAAGCGCGGTGTCCTGGCCTTGAGTCTCAGTTGGTTCGGCTTCGGCGAATTGAACCAGCCCGAGAATAGTCACGACTTCGGTGGACATCTCGACCTGGTGGGCTCTAACAGTATGGGCTTCTTTTACCTCTGGGTTCGGCG
>CAZUCK010000175.1:0-1801 GCA_964619505.1 uncultured Fimbriimonas sp.
GGATGCCGAGCCCGGGGCACCATCTGTGCTGCCTCACCCAGGTGCTGTTCTGCAAGGTGGTGGCCTTTATCCAGGTCCCAGATGTGCAGGTTGTGGCCGGACTTTCCGCCCAGCAGCAACTCCGGGTTGAGGCGATCCTTTACCATATTCGGAGTGCCCCATTCGGGGGTGATCCTGGGGTCGTGTCCGAGAGGCCACCAGAAGTCATAGGCCAGACTCTGCGGGCCGTGATCTTTCTCCCAAGGACCCTTGAGTTCGAATGTATTGGCATCCATCAGAAAGATTCCGCCCGGACCATCCCCGCTGGCCGAACCAAGAGCGCTGCCATAGATGCCGTCGAGCCCACAATGAATCGTGTGCGGCGATGTGTAGCCGGTCTTTTTAATGAATTCTTCCGGCTCGATCACCTTCACGATCTTGGGATGATTGGGGTCAGGTTTGGTGTCGAGGATGTGAATGCGGGACGAGCCAATACCGGGCACGACCAGGTAACGTCGCTCCATGTGGGGATGCGGGTTCTGCGGACAGAGGCACGCGCTGCAGGCGTTCCAGCCGAAGTGATGTAACTCATTATCGTTATTCGGGAAATCCACCTGGCCGACGAAGTGACCATAGGTGGATGAACTTGGGTCAACGTTAATGACGCCAATGGCATCCCGCTTCCCATTCTTACCCACGTTGAGCAGAGTGACATAAGCGATGTGTTCGGGAGCGGCCTGCATCGCCATGCCCGGCGACGGATAGAAGGTGGGATCAGGCATTAAGGACATATCGAATTCTCCTATGGCTAAAGTCACGGCGAAAAATCTCGAGTCAATGCTTCACCGCGCGACGCCTGGTCACGAAAACGACACAAGCCGCCAAGGAAGCATTGCAGAGAGAGCTTTGGGAAACGCCGGGGGATTTCAACGCCTGCCAAGATCCGCGTTACAGCCGGCAGTGACTGAACGGCTCTTGGAACATTTGTAGCATAACTAACAGCCTTCGCTCTACGCAACTCAGGGTCGAGGCGGAAGGGGCCGGGATCTAGCGACGGGTTGACGGGCTGGCCCGAAGGGCAAAGCTTACTCGCTATTGCCCGGTTGCTCCGCCGGCAAAGCAGTGAGGTTGCCTAAGAGGCCGTCGCTTTCATCGTTCGGGCCAGCGGTGAAGTAGAGGCTAGTGGCCAGTCCATTGTTGGTCGCGTCTCCACCAAAGCTGAGCGCCCACAAGCCATCGATAACGACGGCTTTACCCGTCGTGTCATCCAGCATGGTGCCTTCGTGTTTTCCGGTCATCAGGTTAAAGGCGTTGATGGTGCCGTCGCCAAAATTGCCGATCACCAGGCGATGAGAAAATAGGCCAAAGTCGCCAGGCGCAAGAGCTACGCCCCATGGCGCATTGAACCAGGGGCCGTGCTCCAGGCGAAGCAACAACCGCCCCCTATGATCGAAAACACCGACGAAGCCCAGCCCTGGCGCATGGTCTTCATCCTTGCTGCCCTCTTCGCGATGGGCGAACGTCACTACCAGACTTCCGCCAACATTCTGGATGTTGAAAGGAGCGTAGTCATGGGAGAGACCATGTAGGCGAAAGGCGTCGTCGTCCAAGTGGAGTTTGTTGAAATTGGCGTCAAAAACCTCAACCCGACCCGACTGGAAGTTGGTAGCGTAGAACTTCGGTCCACTCTTCCCCTGAGCGATCGCGCAACCTTTATAGATTGCTTTGCCACCACGATACTTTATCACAACGGCATTCGGATTCACGCCTGGATTCCAACCGAGAATGGTTCCACCCTCGGTGACCAACAAGAAAACCGACT
>CAZUCK010000176.1:0-1786 GCA_964619505.1 uncultured Fimbriimonas sp.
GGCGTCGGCGGGCCGCAGGGTCGAGGAATCGGGGATGTAGCTCGAAGGCCCCGGCCGGCACACGGAGGGCGATTTTGGTGCGAGGTGCAGCAGCTCGATCGGCGGCACGTGCCCGGACGCGTTGCCGTAGTTGATCGCTTTGCCAAATGGCCGGAGGCAACCCAACGAAGCAATGAACGTGTCCTTGCCGACCCCGTCGAGGACGGCGGCGACGCCTTGCGGGGCGATCGCCTTTACGGCAGGGGTACAGGTGCTGAAGGCGAAGATTTAGGGGCTGATCATCTGCAGTCGCGAAGCAGATTCATTTGCATCATTCTGATCACCCACCATGGTTCCGACCACGGTTCAGGATCGCATCCCAATTCCGGCTTCCCGATTCCAACGCGAAGCGCTAGCCGGGAAACCGGGGGTCGGACCGAATCAGATACGCCTGTCCCTGGTGGTAGGCAGCGTGAAATGCCAGCCGGGTAAATGCGCCTTCACCCGAGATCACTGGGCCCAAAGCACTGACGATCTCTTTCGCGAGGATTTCGTCCGTTGGATGACTGATATGCGGACCCACCATCTGCCCGGTCACTTCCAAAGTGTTCCTGACGAATGCGGGCGTCATGTAGTCCCGCTCGAACGGGAAGGGCTTGTCGTTCACGACCCCGTCGGTGGCGGCGGAGGTCAGACGCTGGGCGCCTTCGTCCAAGGTGCCACCCGTCAGTTGAGAAATGAAATAGAGCTCGACGCCGGCCACGTGTATCGCCATCTCGGCGATAGACAAAGAGCCGGGATAGATGCGCCAGCTCAACTGTTCATGATTCAGGTCGGAGATGGTTTCGTTAAGGCGCGAGCGGGAAAGGGTCCAGGCGGCCGCGAAATCGCTAGTGGATGATAGAGTGGTGGACATCGTTTACCTCTGGAATGATCTTATCTTGGTTTGGAAGCGAAGTTGTTCTTGAATCTTGCTCTGTACTCTTCGCTAAGCCGATAAATCCGACAGGCTCCATCCGTGTAACAGTTAGGTTTGATGCGATGAACGAAAAGAAACGCCAGTTCCTGATCGGCTACTTCCTGACACTGGGAATAGCAGGCTTCTTTGCCCTCTTGAGCATCTTCGTCTTTTATGGGCTGTTGGGATCCACCCAACACGCGGTGCGGATCGCGATCGCATCTGCACTTATCTTCGGCCATCTGTTTTTTCTCCGGGGCGTGGTTGCCGAGAAGATGCGCCTCAGAACCTTCGCAGCCAATGTGTTGGCGCAAACAGCTCTAATCGTGGCAGCAATCATCGTCGGAACGATAGCGATCTCATTCGTCTCCGTTACCGCCACACTAAACAGATCGCCGTGGGATCCGGAAGTGTCGATTCGAGTAAAGGACTTTGTATTCAGCTCGACCATGTATTGGATGTTGACGGCAGGCACGGTGCTGGCGGGTCTCATCAACGCGTTCTTCCAGATCAATCAGAAGCTCGGTCCCGGCGTTTTGCGCAACTGGGTCACGGGCAAATATTATTCGCCGCGAGAAGAGGAACGCATTTTCATGTTCTTGGACATGCGCGACTCAACGGCAATCGCGGAGCGACTCGGAAGTTTGAAGTTCAGTGCGTTGATCAAGGACTTCTTCGGCGACATGACCTACCCAGTGCTTGAGACAAAGGGTGAGGTGAGCCACTATATCGGTGACGAGGCGGTTCTGACCTGGAAGCCCGCTGACGGTATTGCCAATGGCAACTGCGTCCGCCTGGTTTCCAAGATGCGAGCTGCAATCGCGGAACGGGTGGAGCACTCTCATCGGG
>CAZUCK010000177.1:0-1762 GCA_964619505.1 uncultured Fimbriimonas sp.
CGTCAGGTTGTAGAAAATGGCGATGATCATGCCGACGCCAGCGATGGTGCCGAGAAGGATGCCGACAAAAGCGGCCAGGAGCATTGAACTGCCGGCGAGTCGCACCGTCATGGGCATGTCGCGGGCCAAGATTTCTTTGACGGGCTCCTTGATTCCGTAGTAGCTCGTCCCGAAGTCTCCGTGAACAATATCGTTCAAGAATCTGACATATCGGACTGGCCACGGCTTATCCAAACCCATATTGACGCGGATCCGCTGGATCGTTTCCGTCGTCGCTTTGTCCCCTCCCAGAACGACGGCGGCATCGGGGGCCATGGCGTTGGCGACGAAAGTTACGAACGAAATGAACAGCAGGCTGAGGAGCCCGAAAAGAAGTCGCAGGGATAAGGCCTTGGCAACCCGCACGGCACAGGATTATACGGCAGATTGACGGTCGAGGATTGCGGTGGCCGGTTTTTTTGCACTCAAGCGGGGCCAACTTGGTCGGAACAAGCCTGGCATCGTTACGATCGAGGCTTTGTCCGGTGCAGCCCGTCAGAGCGTCGCTTCACTTGCTTATGATGGTCATCGATTCGACACGATCGCCCTTTTGGAGAGTGCGCATGACGTCCAGACCTTCGACGACCTTGCCGAAGACGGTGTACTTGCCGTCGAGGAACTTGGAAGATCCGAGGACAAAAAAGAATTGACAGTCGCCGGCGTTCTTATCCTTTGGTGGGCTGGCCAATGCAACGGTGCCTTCCTCGTGTGAGATTCCGGATTCCTCATAAGGAATTTTGGTCCCCGTTCCGCCTCCACCCATATTGGGATCGTCAAGGTTTCCAGATTTCGATGCAGGATCGCCTATTTGAGCGATGAAGGGTCGCGGTGATCGGACGACTTTGTGGAACCTCTGGCCATCGTAGAAGCCGTTCTTTGCCAATTCAGCGATGTGACCGGTGGTCTTTGGCGTTTTGTCGTTGTAGAGGTGGACGAAGATGTTCCCCCGTCCGGCAACGACAAGCTTCATGACCATTTCGCCGGGCTTGACGACATAGTTCTGACCGCCCGTCGCGCGGGAGCAAGCGAAGACAACCAAACAAAAGCAAGAAATAAGTAGCAGGCGCATTGTCAAGGAATTAGACGCGCAAGTCTGGCTTAGGTCTTCATAACAATTGTTCAGTCGAGTTGTCGGCCGAATCCGTCGAGTTTCACACCGCCGGCGAGGATGATGACGGCGTCTATCCAGGACCAAATCAGGCCGACGCCGCAAAGCATGAAAGTGACGATTTGCAGAGCACCGATGGCTGAGTAGCCGAGGTAGATTCGGCCCACTCCGGGGATGAAGTTGAGGGCTCCCGCTGTAACCCGGCTCTTGTCACTTCTGAGCGTGCCGTAAGGGAACGGATGGTAGGTAGCGACGGCGGGCTTGCTGCCGTACTGGGTCAACGGAGCGCTTGGGGAGAATGGCCGTGGTGGGTTGCCGGGTGGAGGAGGAGGGGAGACGAATGGGTCGGTAATGCTGAAGTTATCGCGAAGTTCGGGAATCTTGTCAGCCGGGAGCCAATCGGTCATTCCGGATTTCCACACATAGGTCTCTCGGGCGATGACTCCGCCTTCGATCAATTCACCGAATTGGTCACGCGTGAGGGGGCCTAACTGACCGTAGTGTCCAATGTAAAACCACTCTGCCAACGCGCTTCTCCAGGCACCTGCCTAATCCAAATAACAGTATGTACCGGACGGGAGCAGCGTTGCGGGTCGATATGCCTACGAGAGGCGC
>CAZUCK010000178.1:0-1738 GCA_964619505.1 uncultured Fimbriimonas sp.
AATCATTCGTTGCCTCCGTTACCGGGGCTTGACTTCACGAATGCCTAGGCGCTGGACAAGGGCGCGATACCGAACGACGTCAGTCGCGCGGAGATACGCCTCAAGCCTTCGCCGCTTGCCCACAAGGATCTGAAGCCCTCGAAGCGAGTGGAAATCTTTCTTGTTGCGTTTCAGATGATCGGTGATCTGCTCAATGCGAGCGTGCATCACAGCGATTTGAACCTCAGTGGATCCGGTGTCCCCGTCCTTTTGAGCGTATTCTGCGATGACCGATGTTTTCTTGATCTTGTCTAGCGGCATGCGAGTGTGAAACAGCCTCCGTTTTCGAGGCCAGATCGTTGTGTCGGCCGCTCTGCGCAGACTCCCGTAGGGGTCTCCGGACAACGGCAAACGAGACAGCCTGGCCTCAATCGAAGAAGATACCTCATTCCTTAGGATCAGTCAAGGCCCATTCAATCAACCGAGCGGGAGACGGAGCAGGCATCGATCGCGTGTGGCCAGGAGCCCCGCACTCGAAACTCCCTAATCCCACTTACCGTTGACCAAAACCACTCGGTATCCATCGGGGTCCGCAAACGTCATCCCCCGAGTAGCCCAGTAAGGGTTATGCGGTGTCACCACGTCGCACCCAACCCCCCGAAGCCGTTCAATCGCCTCCACCCACTTCGACTCCGTGGCAAAGTAAAGAACCAGCAGATGTTCTTCTGTTGGCGCCGTCGGCGCCGTATGCTCCGCCTCGCACGTGAACTCTAGGTGCCACCCCAAGTCTGGCCGGCCCAACATCAGGCCGTCAAATCCGTCATGCCCATCAAACGAGCCTAGAACCTCCAATCCCAGCCCGTCCCGATAGAACCGCAGCAGCGGCTCCAACGAATTGGTTGGCCGCGCCACCCGAAGATGTTGGATCACCTGACCGCCGTCGGCATCCGGTCCCGAACCCGCTTGAACGCACTAAGGGCGAACTCTAAATCGTCTTGCGTGTGCGCCGCGCTCGGCATCGTGCGAATCCTCGCTTTGCCACGCGCCACCGTCGGATACGCGATGGCGAGAGCATAAACGCCTTCGTCCCAAAGCATCCGTTCCATCTCTTGCGCCGCTCCTTCCTCTCCGACAAAGACCGGGGTGATCGGCGTCTCACTGCCCATTGTGTCAAAGCCTGCATCTTGCAACGCCTTCTTCCACCAGCGCGCATTGTCCCATAGTCGACTCATAGGCTCCGGATCGGTCTCCATCACGTCCAGTGCGGCGATGAGCGCAGCCGCAACCATCGGTGGATGAGCCGTCGAGAACAAGTAGGGCCGCCCGCGGTTGATCAGCCAATCCTTCAGCTTCGCGGAGCCAGCAATGTACCCGCCGACTACACCCAGCGCTTTGCTCAAGGTCCCCAGTTGAATGTCCACCTGGCCGTACAAATTGAAGTGCGACGTGGTGCCCGCACCGTTCTTGCCGAGCACACCCGAGGCATGGGCATCGTCAATCATGACGAGGGCATCGTATTGCTCCGCCAGCTTCACTATTTCGGGCAAGGGTGCGATGTCGCCGTCCATGGAGAACACGCCGTCAGTGATGATCATGCGTTTCTTGAATTCCTGAGTGCGTTTGAGAATCGCCTCCAATTCCTCCATATCCTTGTGCCGGTAGACGAAGCCCTCCGATTTTTTGTAATGCGCGCTGCTCAGGCGAACGCCGTCGATGATCGACGCGTGGTTCAACTCGTCCGAGATGATCACGTCTTCAT
>CAZUCK010000179.1:0-1707 GCA_964619505.1 uncultured Fimbriimonas sp.
GTTCTTGAGGATGTCAATCAGGTGCACGTTGGTCATGTGGAGCGTCACTGCCGATTCAGTCGAGGCCACAAGCACCACGTTCACGTGAGTCATGTCCGTGAGCTGGCTGATCACATCCGCGACTTTCGCGCCCGAAACATTGATGGAGCAAATCGTGTTCTCAGCGTCCTTCTTGGGCGGGCTCTTCGGCGTGACGGTCACGCGCTTGGGCTTCTCTATCGAGGGAAGGGTGTTCGCGGAGGGTCCGGTCCACGTCTCTGGCCGTACCCTCTCTGCGGCAAGCACGGCGGTCTTGCCCGGTCCTACGGGCGCTTCGACCGGTTCCGCTTCCTGGTGCGCGCCATAGCTCGGGATCAGGGCAAAGAATGAGTCAGCTGCTTCCTGAGGCAAAGGACCGCCCTTGAACGGGCGTACGCCAAGCGGGACATCCCCGTTCAAAGTGTGCTCTTTGACCAGCGGAATGAGGTTGGTGAGCTTGACTCCGTTGAGCTTCGGCCCTTGAGCGCTCCAGGAGCCGGCCTCGGCGAAGACAGAACGATGGGTCAACACCGGACGATTGATGTCCGCCCGGGTGGCGACGGCAGCGTTGAGGTGGGCTCCGCACCAGGCACAGCATGCGACGATCTGCATTATCATAGCTTCTTGGTTTCTCCAACCTTCAGCGTCAACGTCCGCTTGGACGTCCGGACCGTGATTCCACTGTCTCCAACGGCAACCACCTTGACAAGTTCGTCCGCGATGATGTCTCCTTTCTTGCACCGTATCGCCGCGCCGCCGTTGAAGGCAACAAAGGCGACCGAGTGCTCGACCTTCACAACGCCTTGCAAAGTGATCGTGTCCGGTTGCTTCTCTATTAAGTCTTGGCTGTTCCCAGCACTTTTATCAGGTGTAACGCCAGGTATCGCAGCAGGCGCCAGGTCTCCTTGCATCGTATTCGGCCTCATTGGAACCAGGCCAGCATGTTTGGATGGCTTTACCGGCTTGCCATCGTCTCCCAACGGCTGTAAGGGCTGAGACGTCTTCATGGGGTTGCCATTCTTATCCTTCTTTCCCGTTGCCAGCTTGGGGTTGGAGAAGGGGTCCACCGTGAGCGTCGCCGAGACGGCGGGGCCCTGATCAGACGGTGCAGGTGCTTGGGTTCCCGGGTTCGGACCGGGATTTACAGCGGGATTCGGGTTGGGATTCGCGGGCGAAGGCGCTTGGCCACCGTTCGATGGCGCCGAAGGTTGAACTTGGGGAAGGGGTTTTGTTCCCCTCGGAATCAACTCGAAGACGCCCGCGCAAATAACGATGAGCGCGACGACGGCGAGCACTGCTGCTTTCTTGGGATCTCCAACCTTCATGTTATGTTCCTTCGTGTTTCGCCAGGACGACGAGGCCAACGCGACTAGAGAGAATGGCTTGACCCTGGTCCGTAAAAGTCGTCGTGCTAATGTCCAATCCTGTGAATTCGTATCTGGGAGAAACTTGACTTAGTCCGCGGAGCGTCGAAATGATCCCCTCCATCGTTCCCTTGAGCGAAAACTCCACCGGGACCGCATCCCACGCATCCGCCGGTGCGTCGGGATAGGGGCTCGTATAGGGTTGAAGCCCCTGGATCGTCGAGTCCTTCAGCTCGCACGCGTTCTTTGCCGCCACAACGTGGGCCTGAGTCAAAAACGTTTGAGCAGGGCTGGTCTTCAATGCGCTACCGGCCGGGAGGCCATT
>CAZUCK010000180.1:0-1696 GCA_964619505.1 uncultured Fimbriimonas sp.
CGTCCAGTCCAGCCACGAAACATCGCTCTGCTTTCTCCGGTTCGACGGTTAGCGCCAATGACAACAAAAACAAAGGGGTCGTGTCTTCGGCGAAGATGCGGCAGAAGTCGTGAGGCAGCGCGTAGGTCGATCTTCGGCTGAGTGATGGGCTTTCGTTGTTCTTCTGTGTCTGGAGCATATCGCCTCGTGTCGGGTTGTACGTCGCTCGAGCTGTACCGAAGCCATGCAATTCACCGTTGAGGACTTGCATAAACTTCAGCAGGAATAGAATCGCGATCCCACAAATGACCCCGAAAAGATAAGTAGTGATCATGGGTTGACTACCGCCGGCATTTCCGATCGATTTGCTTCACCAGATGCCTGTTCAAGATGCCTCCGCCAACGAACTGAGCGCCGGCCCGCCTGATCTCAAGCAAGACGGTCTCAGCTTGCGAACTGATAACCGTTACCTCCTCCAAATCAACGATCAGGCATTGGCCATTGGGCGACTGACTAGCCTCCTGCCATACTTTCTTGAACTCCGTCACCCAGGGCTCGATGAGCTGACCCTCAAGGATCAATTTCCGCGCACCCTCGCTTTGGATGGTTGTGATCTTTAGCACCTTGTTCCGCCTTCTCTTATGTCCGGTGCTGTGCAATGCAAGCGCCAAAGGGAAGCGGAGATCAGAGTCTCGTAAGTAGTTGAGCCCACAGAGATCGAAGGGTGGCGGGGATTGACTCACTGTCGAGGTGTCGAGGTCCGACGTCGACGTTTGACGAAGGTCCATGACACGGGTTGCGTCTGCGGGGCCCTTGCGACAAAGGACCACCCGGCTACGGATCGGCCGGGGCGCCTTCGCTCTCGGTCGACGGCTTTGCGACGTGGACGGTGACACGCCTGTTGGCTAATTTCAATAGGTGAATTTGTTCATTATGCTTGACACCACTCCACGCCCTGTTTAAAGTGACGCGGCATCCCTGTTCACAGCATGTCCCTTTTTCCGCGCCGCCAATGTTCTCCGCAAAGGATTTTGATATGAACCGATATCGGAGTTTATTTCGTCGCCTATTTGTAAGTGGACTGGCCGTGGCCGCGATTACCGGGCACATTTTTGGCCAAGACTCGAGTGACACCTTGCAGAAAGCGTTCCGCCAACCTCCCGAGTCAGCCAGGCCGCGGGTATGGTGGCATTGGATGAATGGGAATATCAGCAAGGAAGGCATCAAGCTGGACCTGGAGTGGATGCATCGCGTGGGTCTGGGAGGATTCCAGAATTTCGACGCCGCCCTGGCTACGCCCCAAGTGGTCGATCATCGATTGGCGTACATGACGCCAGAATGGAAGGACGCATTCAAATATGCGACCACTCTTGCCGATCAACTGGGGATGGAAGAGGCAATTGCTGGTTCCCCTGGGTGGAGCGAGACAGGTGGTCCATGGGTACCCGCTTCGCAGGGCATGAAGAAATATGTCTGGAGTGAAACTTTCGTCGAAGGGGGCAAGCCGTTTCAGGGTGTTCTGGCTCATCCGCCATCTAACACTGGAGCCTTCCAGAACCTTGGGGTTCTGGACCCTCTCGCCCCACCCGAGGGCGCTCCGGCTGTTCCCCAGTTCTACGCCGATGGTGTCGTGATCGCATACCGTCGCCCGGCCGCTGACCTGCCGGTCGAGTCCTCGCACCCGAAGATAACCGCTAGCGCTGGTTCTCCTGACGCC
>CAZUCK010000181.1:0-1655 GCA_964619505.1 uncultured Fimbriimonas sp.
TCTGGCTGAGCGACCCGCAGACTCAGCTCGAGCACCCGGTCGAGCGCGTCGCCAGCGGCGTATTCCCGAATTTGCTGGCCCAGCGATGGAACGACGTTGATCGTCTGGCGTATGTTCGGGTGGTCGGCAATCACGTGGGCGATGTGCAGGTAGTCCTTAACGGCGTGTAGCCGAACCCACGGCAACCCATACCGCCCATCCGTCCTCTGGCGGTAGAACGGCTTGTGCCTGTGCCCAACCAACCCCAGTTTCAATCTTCAGCCTATTGGAGCCGATCCGTGGACGAGGCGCTTTCCGGCTTGAACTGCGGCGCAATGGGTTTGAGCAGCGCGGAGGCTCGCCAACGACAATCGGCAGTTGCAGGCAAGTCGCCGAAACGGACCCATCGAACAAGCTCAATCTCCCTGTTCTTTTCTCAGTTCAAGAGCCCGATCATTCTGATTCTTCTGTTTGCGGTCGGCCTGTCCTTTTTCTTAAAGGATATAACCAATGCATGCATCATACTTGCCATTGTTTTCATCAGCGGGTTCTTAGGCTTCTGGCAAGAAAACGGCGCGGCCGATGCCGTAGAAAAGCTGATCGCCATCATACAGGTGAAGGCCGCCGTGCTGCGGGATGGAAAAGAGGTGGAGATTCCCGTAGAAGAGATCGTCCCCGGCGACGTTATTGCCTTGAACGCTGGAGATGTCATCCCTGGGGATAGCCTCCTGCTCGAGAGCAACAATTTGTTCTTGAACGAAGCTGCGCTTACAGGGGAGACTTTCCCTGTTGAGAAGACAGTAGGCGTTGTTCCCACGGATACCCCTATCGCCAAGCGGACAAATACGATATTCACTGGCACCTACGTCGCAAACGGTACCGGAAAAGCCGTTGTCATGGCGATTGGAGATGACACCGAATTCGGTCGCGTCTCTCAATCGCTGAAAGTCAAGCCCCCCGAAACTGACTTCGAGCACGGCATCCGCCATTTCGGTTTCATGCTCATGGAAGTCACGCTATTGATGGTCATCTCCATCTTTGCCATCAATGTGTACCTGCATCGCCCGGTCCTGGACTCTTTTCTCTTTGCCCTTGCCCTCGCGGTCGGCCTTACGCCCCAGCTCTTGCCCGCTATCATCAGTGTGAACCTTTCCCATGGCGCAAAGCGAATGGCGGAAGCGAAGGTGATCGTTAAGCGGCTCGAGGCCATCGAGAACTTCGGCAGCATGAATATCCTCTGCTCAGACAAGACCGGGACCTTGACCGTGGGTGAAGTCAAGCTCGATTCCTGCGTGGATGTGGAGGGAAACCCTAACGAAAAGGTGCTGCAATTCGCACAGCTAAATGCACATTTTCAGACGGGATATACAAATCCCATCGACGCCGCGATCCTTGAATATAGGCCTCTCGATCCGACCGGATACGAAAAGCTTGACGAAGAGCCTTATGACTTCGTCCGCAAGCGATTGAGTGTTCTCGTCTTGAAGGACGGCAAATCCTTGATCGTGACCAAGGGAGCGCTGTCGAATGTCCTCTCCGTCTGCACCAAAGTAGAGACGACAGGAGGGGGACTTGTTGATGTTGCAGAACGCCAGGACGCAATTCAAAAGAAGTTTGAAGAGTTCATGGGCTAGGGATTCAGGGTAGTTGGCCGCGCATGACCGACGTTTGATGAG
>CAZUCK010000182.1:0-1606 GCA_964619505.1 uncultured Fimbriimonas sp.
ACAGTCACATGCACGACAGCCTTGTTCATAAGACGGCTTTCACTTCCATATCAAGTTAGGCATCTAGAAAAAGCACATCGCTACGACATGGCAAAAACAAAGAACAACGAGGGCACGAAGTTCCTGAAGTATTTCGGCCCTCTGCTGGATGCGCTCCGAAAACTGGGAGGATCAGGGCGACCTGATGAGGTCGTAGAGCAAATTGCCGCTGACATGGGTTTATCTGACGACGAGCAAAACGACGTTGTTCCATCTGGGGGCTCAAGGCTGAAAACAAACGTCGCGTGGGCTCGCTTCTATCTCGTCCGGGAAGGCCTGCTGGACTCGTCCAAGCGCGGCATTTGGAGCCTTACCGAGAAGGGACGAACCGCTCATCTGAACGTCGAGCAAGCAGGCGAAATCTTCGCGCGCTGGGTGAAAGTCTTTGACGAACAACGCAAGTCAAAAAGCTACCAAGCCGAGCCAATTGCCGAACAGGTCGCCGAGGCCAACGGTGCGGCATCAAACGACTACCGTGAGGAGGCCCTGAAGGTCCTCCTCTCACTGCCACCGGCTGGGTTCGAGCGGCTCGCACAACGGATCTTGCGGGAAGCAGGCTTTACCCAAGTCACAGTCACAGGCCAGAGCGGCGACGGCGGAATAGACGGCTACGGCACCCTGCAGATCAACCACCTTGTGAGCTTCAAAGTTCTGTTTCAGTGCAAGCGATACTCCAAGTCCGTCTCCTCACCAGACGTGCGTGACTTCCGAGGCGCCATGGCCGGCCGCGCGGACAAGGGCATCGTCATCACGACCGGCACATTCACTGCCGAGGCAAAAAAGGAAGCGTCTCGGGACGGCGTGCCACCGATCGAACTCATCGACGGTGAGAAGCTCATTGACATGCTGGAAAACCTGGAGCTCGGTCTACGTCCAATAACCACGTATGAGGTTGATCATGGTTTCTTCACCGAGTTTCGCCAGGTCTAACTGGTCGTTGCACGCGGACGCCAACATGGGCCATCGCTTCGCGATTTTGATGGCCCATGTTGGTGCCCTCCGCCTGCGGCGCCGGCGCCGGTGAACTTTGCGTTAGGTGGCATAGCAACCATGGCCTCGCCCAGCATCAAGCAGAAAAGCGAACAGGCAGCGTTTGCTCGCTTTGTCGGGCGGCTGGGTGAGAGTGACCAGTGGCTCAGCGTGAGCAGCCGCCCCGAGCCGGAGCCGGACCTGTTGTGCATCCATGCAACACGAGGGCCGGTCGCCTTTGAACTGGTGAGCCTTACCGATCCTTCTATCGCCAAGATTCAGGCTGCAGGTTCGAAGGCCTGGCAGGAGGCGTTCTCCACGACTGACCCCTCAACAAGGATCGTTCGAAACAAGCTCGGCAAGACCTATACGTCAAGCGCGCGGCACATCGAACTCCTCATCTACACGGATGGGCAAATCATCACACCTGACGACATGATCGTTCCCACCATTCTTCCGTGGTTCGATGCCATCGCTCACTCGTTCAGCCGAATCTGGTTCATGGGCGAGGTCGAAACCCGGTCCCTCTGGAATGCCACCTAACCCCTCAAGGGCAAGAAACCGATCATTACCCTGCTGCGTCACGCACATGTTGTGC
>CAZUCK010000183.1:0-1546 GCA_964619505.1 uncultured Fimbriimonas sp.
CGCCAACCACCCGATCTTCACCGGCTTCGAGTCGTACCATTGCGAGATGTCGTATTTTGTATTATCGGTCGCCTGAGGTGATGCCATGTCTAGCCCTCCTTTTCTGACAATACGAATATGCGAGTCCACTTTCAGAAGCCGCCCTACGCATGCTCCTTTCGTTAATGAGCGGCCAACCTGCTTAAAACCTAGCAGGGCACCACTTCATGCGCCATAAGGCGCTTGCCTAAATATCGAAAGGAAATTCCACTGGATGGAATGAGCCGGCGAGGGATCGGGAAATGAGGACGGTTATTCGGATGAAGGCGTGAGGCCGTGGGCCAGTGCGTACTTCGTCAGTTCAGCGGTTGTATGGAGACCCAGCTGCTCCATCAGTTTCGACTTATGATATTCGACCGTCTTGGGAGACAGACCCAGAGTAGAAGCGATTTCTTTCAGCGTCAGTCCTTCAGCTACGAGCTGGAGGATTTCTCGCTGTCGCGCGGGCAAACGATCTTTGCCGCCCGTACTGGGCTCCGTTTCAGAAATCGCGGAATGAACGAGATCCTTTGCGATCAAAGACGTGACGTAATAATTGCCGTTCTTCACTGCCTCAATAGCCTGAGAAAGCTCGGACCCGGCCGACCGCTTTAACAGGTAGGCTGATGCGCCGGCCTTGAATGCTTGATTGACATAGTCCTGATCGGCATGGACCGTGACAAAAATGAATCGAGCCTCGGGAAGAATTTTTCGCAAACGGCGCGCCGCATCAAGGCCGTTGAGTTTCGGCATCGAAATATCTAAGACCACGATGTCCGGTCGCAATCGTTTCGCAGCGTCCAGCAACGAACGACCGTCTTCGACGGAACCGACGACCTGAGTCTGTTCTTCCAGCAGCTTTTTGAATCCTTCCAGCACCAACGCATGGTCGTCAGCCAAGAGTACGCGAGGCTTCCTCATGCGCGCTCCTGTTTAAACGGCACCCAGGCGCAGATCTGCGTCCCTGCGCCAGGTACGGACTGTATGCTGAGGGTGCCGGACACCAGGGAAACGCGTTCCCTCATGCTCAACAAGCCGAGGCTTCCTCCCCGAGCGTTGGAACGATTCATGTCAAATCCCACTCCATCATCGTTCACCATCAGTTGAAGGCCGTCCCGCACTCGCTGAAGCTCGACGCGAATGTTCTTTGCCTTGGCATGGCGAGAAATGTTCGCTAACCCTTCTTGTGCGACGCGATACAAGCAGGTGACGACATCCTTCGCCACATGCTGGGGGATGTCTTTGCCTACGAACCGGGCTTCGATGCCGGTACGGGCCTCAAAGTCATCGACCAAACGGCGGAGCGCAATAGATAAGCCTAGGTCATCAAGGACCGAGGGATGAAACTGATGGGCCAGGCGGCGAACATCTTCTGAAAGCTCGACGATACGGTCCTGAATGGTGCGCACCGTTTTGACCGTACGGTCAGGCGCATTGGGCAGCTGTCGTTCCAACATTTCGATGTCGATCGACAAGAGCGCCAACCGTTGATTGATATCGTCATGCAGGTCACGTGAGATTCGCTGTC
>CAZUCK010000184.1:0-1169 GCA_964619505.1 uncultured Fimbriimonas sp.
CCGAACTTTTCCGTGGCTCCCTGGAAGGCGCCTGCGACCAAGATGCCGAACAACGCGGCTGCCGCGATCCACCCTATTCTTGAAAAACTGCCCTTTTGCATAGATTTGATCACTTCTGTGCGTTCATCGCCTTGATGGTGTCGTTCGTCATGTCGTTTGCGCCGTAGGGTGCAACGTCCTCACTGAAGAGGAGCGTGTACCCTTGCTTAGCCCCAACGTCCTTCAAAGCTTTTTTGATCCGCTCCATTGTTTCGTCGTGCATCTTCCCGTTGAGCGTCCGAACCTCATCATCAAACTCCCTCGCCCACCGCTGAGACAGCGCCGCCGAGGCTTGGGATCGAGAATTGTAATCCTGCAGTTGCGTCACTTCGGCCGGCGTTGGACTCTGCTTGGTCTGCAGCTGCTTGAAGGCTGCGTCAGCCGCCTGCACATCGGCCTTGATCTTCTCCAACTCGGCGTCCTCTGCGGGGGTTCGCGGATTTTTGAGACTCAATTCACGGAAACGGGTCGACTGCTCCGTCGTGAACACCCGATAGTTCTCCATGAAATCCAGCACTCCCATGCGTGCCTGACCCATCGTCTTGAGGGTGTCGTTCTGTTTCTTTGTGAAGTCGCTGTCGCTGAATACCTTGGCGAGGTCCACCACGCCGTATTTCTCGGATTTCGCCTGAAATCCGATAGCGCTCAAGATCGCAACGAGGGCTGCCGCGGACACAATTCCGATTTTGAAATGGTTTCTCATGATGCTTTAGAAGGATGTTCCGATGAGGAAGTGAGTGCGTGCCTTTCCACGATTGTCAAATCCCACGTCCAATCGAATCGGGCCGAGCGGCGTTTTGAAACTGAGGCCCGCTCCATAGCCCAGGTGAAGAGAGAATGTGTTTGACTGCGTAAACTCATTTACGCCCGCGTACCCACCCCACGCTCCCCCATAGTCTACGAAGCCAATGATGTTGAAGGACTTCTGAATGGGATGCCGGTACTCCAGGGTGCTGATCAACGTCTGACGGCCCCAGAACCGGTCTTCCTGATAGCCGCGAACAGTTTCGGATCCTCCAGCGAAATACTGCTCGAAGAACGGCACATTACCAGTGATGTTGCCATAGCGCATTCTGAAGGCAATGACTCGCCTAGGAGCCTCGAAATCCCTTAAACGGGGCGGCTGGCGA
>CAZUCK010000184.1:1179-1502 GCA_964619505.1 uncultured Fimbriimonas sp.
TATTCAAAGTTCTTCTTCACGAAGAAGTTCGAACCGAGAATGCTCGTATCGGCAGTGACTCCTCCAACTTCGGTGATTCGACTGTAACCTGGCTCAAGCCATATCCGTGTCCAGTCGCCGCGTGACGGATCGATGTCAACGTCTCGTCGATTCCTGGTCAATCCGAGCGTGACGACGGCCACATCTCCGTCTTGTTGGATGAAAGAGTCGCTCAACGTTGTGTTCAGATTGTTCGTTTTGATTCGCTCGAATCGACCGCTCACGTTGGCGAACAATTCCGGCTTGACTTCACGAGAGAACCCAAGTTGCCCACCCGTTCTGCG